>NZ_JBFABE010000025.1:62784-98282 GCF_040640155.1 Streptosporangium sp. NPDC023615 | reverse complement strand
GGGGCGGCGGCGACACCGCCCTGGCGTTCGCGCTGTCGGCGCACCTGCTGGCGTGGGCGTGGCGGTCCGCGACAACGCGGTCGAGGCCACGCGCGGCCCTGTCCGGCGGGCCGCCCGCCGGCCCGTCCGCCGGCCCGTCCGCCGGCCCGTCCGCCGGCCCGTCCGCCGGGCCGCCCGGCGACCCGTCCGCCGGCCCGTCCGCCGGGTCACACGGCGGCCTGGCAGCCGGGCCGCACGGCGATCGGTCCGGAGGGCCGGTCACGGGGCGCCGCCCGTCCGCCCAGTCCCATGTCCCGAAAGGAGCACAGTGACATCGATCCGGCAGGTGGACGTGCTCCCGGCGCCGCCGCCCCGCGTGTTCCCGGCGCCGCCCCGCGTGTTCCCCGTCCTGACCCTGGCGCTGCTCCTGCTCCTGTCCCCGGTCCTGGCCGGGTGCGGCGCCCGGGACGAGGGGGCCGGAGCGCAGGGACCGCCCGCCTCGGCGATCAAGGCCTACGACGTCAACCCGGTCGCCCGCGACCGGGTCGCCGACGGCGGTGTCCTCCGCTGGGGCCTCAACGAGTATCCGTCCAACTGGAACCTCAACCACGTCGACGGCAACCTGGTCACGGTCAAGAAGGTCATGGACGCCCTCATGCCCTCGCCCTTCCGCTCGGACGCCAAGGGGCAGATCTCCCCGAACACCGACTACCTGACCCGGGGAACGGTCACCTCCGCAGGGTCCCGGCAGGTCGTCACGCTGACCCTGGACCCACGCGCCCGATGGTCCGACGGCACCCCCATCACCTGGGAGGACTACCGGGCCCAGTGGCAGGCGATGAGCGGCCGCGACGGCGACTACCGGGTGGCGAGCACCACCGGCTACCAGGACATCGAGAAGGTGGCCAGGGGCCGGGACGACCACCAGGTCGTGGTGACGTTCGCCAAGCCCTTCGGTGACTGGCAGTCGCTGTTCGCCCCGCTCTACCCCCGCGCCACCAACGCCACCCCCGAGGCGTTCAACGGCGCCTGGCTGAACCGGATCCCGGTGACCGCGGGCCCGTTCAGGTTCGTGTCGTTCGACCCGACGGCCAAGACCGTCACGCTGGCCAGGGACGACCGCTGGTGGGGGGACCGGGCCAAGCTCGACCGGATCATCTACCGCTCGCTGGAGAGCGACGCGCTGGTCGGCGCGTTCAGCAACGGAGAGCTCGACACCTTCGACATCGCGCCCTCCGCCCCCGACTACGCCCGCGCCAAGGCGACCCCGGGGGCGATCGTCCGGCAGGCGGCCGGGCCGGACTTCCGGCACATCACGATGAACGGGGAGAGCGCCGCCCTGTCCGACCCCCGGGTCCGCCGGGCCGTCGCCATGGGCATCGACCGCCAGGCCATCGCCCAGTCCGACCTCCAGGGACTCGACTGGCCCATCGTCCTGCTGAACAACCACTTCTTCATGAACACCCAGGAGGGCTACCGGGACAACGCCGGGGAGATCGGCCGCTACGACCCCGCCAGGGCGGCGCGGGAGCTGGACGCGGCGGGCTGGCGGCTGGAGGGCCGGACCCGCAGGAAGGGCGGCAGGGAACTGACCCTGCGCTTCGTGCTGCCGTCCGGCCTCCAGATCACCAAGTCCGAGGCCGAGCTCGTCCAGAACATGCTCGCCCGGATCGGCGTCGGCGTCATCCTCCAGTCGGTGCCCACCGACGACTACTTCACCAAATACATCATTCCTGGCAATTACGACATCACCGCGTTCGCGTACGCCGGCACGCCCTTCCCCGTCTCCAGCGCCTACGGCCAGTACGCCGACGCCGTCCGGCGCGGCGACGGCACCCGGCAGTGGAACGCCAACCTCGGGCGCATCGGCTCCCCGCGGATCGACGCCGCCATGGACAGGGCGACCGCCGACCTGGACCCCGCAGAGGCCGTCGCCGACACCAACGCCGCCGACAGGCTCATCTGGCAGGCGGTCAACGTGGTGACGCTCTACCAGCGCCCGCAGAACGTCGCGGTCAAGGACACCCTGGCCAACTTCGGCGCCCGCGGGTTCCACAACCTGAGGTACCAGGACATCGGCTTCCTACGGTGAGACGTCGGGCCGTGACGGGGGGCAGGCCGAGGCGCGGCGTCAGGCGGTGATGGGGCGTCCCAGGCCGTGACGCGGTGTCAGGCCGTGACGCGGTGTCAGGGCCCGAAGTCCCAGCCCCGTTCCAGCAGGGCGTCCACCGCCGCCACGGCCCGCTCCAGCCGGGCGGCGGGCGGGCCGGTGACGGCCACGTGCGGCATCCCGCCCGCGACCAGCTCCTCGAGGAAGCGGGCGTCCATGCGATGGCGGATCGCCTCCCCGTCGCGCCAGCCGTCCTGCTCGAAGGGCACGTCCCCTGCCGAGGTGTGGATCCACAGGTCGTGCCGGGCGCGGCGGTGCACGGCGGTCACCTCGGGGGAGGGCGCGCCGAGGTAGCGCTCGTGCCACAGGGCGGTGGTGAAGGCGTCGGTGTCGCAGACCAGCAGCGGCGACCCCGTCCGGGCAGCGGCCTCCTCCCAGGCGAGCTGGCGCTCGGCGATGAGGGTGAACTCCGGCGACTCCCAGCGCAGGTCGTCCAGCCACGGTTCGGGCAGTCCGCCGTCCCTGGCGTGGCGGCGGGCCCGCGCGAGCTTCTCCTCGGAGTACGTCCTGCCGTACTCGGGCACCCAGCGGGTCGCCGCCCACGGCCCGCCCCGGCCCGCGTAGTGCGCGGCCAGGGACCTGGCCAGCGTGGTGGTGCCGCTGGACTCCGCGCCGACGATCACCACCCGCCGTGCCAGGTGGGCGCGTACGGGCGCCGACAGGTGCTCCCAGCAGGAGACCGGATCGTTCCTGACCATCGTCCCGCTGACCGGGAACCGTAGTCGCCCGGTGTCGACGTCGACGGCGACGGCGCCGAACCGGCGGGCCAGCTCCGGCCCGTACGCCTCGGAGGAGAGGACCGCGTCGATCTCGGGCACCCGCCCGTGCGCCAGGACCAGGGCGTGCCGGAACACCTCGACGTGCGCCGACCAGATCTCCGGGTCGTCGTAGTCGATCTCGACGTCGTCGACCACGGGGGCGATCGTCACGTGGGCCTGCGGGTGCGCCTCGCGCAGCCAGGCGGCGCGCAGTGCCAGCGGGACGGTCTCCTCGGTCGAGGCGGCGACCACCACGCTCACCGCGGAGCACCGCGCGGCGGCGGTGTCGATCAGGTGGTGGTGGCCGGCGTGCGGGGGGTAGAACTTGCCGATCACCAGCCCGTGGGCGAACTCCGGGCCGCTCATCGCGGTGCCACCCGCTCGTCCGGCGGCGCGGCGGGGGCGGGGGCGGGGTGGGCCGCCAGGTCCGCGCTCCAGGCCCGCAGCCCGGCGACGCAGAGCACCAGGAAGATCACGTACAGGGGGGAGGTCAGGTAGAGGCCCTTGTAGAGGTAGAGGGGGATGTAGATCACGTCGGCGGCGATCCACAGCCACCACGACTCGACCAGCTTGCGGCTCTGCCCGTAGGTGGCCAGCAGCGACAGCGCGGTGGTCAGGGCGTCCCAGAACGGCACGTCCGAGTCGGTCCACGTGGCCAGGACGGCGGTGAGCGCCGCGGTGAGCGCGATCCCGCACCCGGCCAGCACCGCCCATTCGCTCCGCCCGGTGCGGCGGACCGGGAGCGGGGTCCGCCCGGTCCCGCCGTAGAGCCACTGCCACCACCCGTACAGGCCGAGGACGACGTAGACGACCTGCAGTGCCGCGTCGGCGTAGAGCCCGATGGTCAGGAACACCGCGCCGAGCAGGATCACGTTGGCGACGCCGATCGGCCAGTTCCAGACGTTCTGGCGGACGACCAGCCAGACCGTGAGGACGCCGGTGACGAACCCCAGGACCTCGGCCCAGCTGGTCGGGGAGGCGCCCACGGTGAACGCCGGCCGCATCAGGGGGGCGAGTACCTCGGCGAGTGACATGCGATCTCCTCAATCGTCACAGTGACGATAACGGATCCCGGGGCGGCCGGTCACCCGCGGGGTCCCGTCAGGCGAGGCGGAAGCGTACCCGGTCACCGGGGCGGAGCTGGGCTGCCACGGCGAGGTCCGCCGAGGTCAGGACCGCTATGACCGGGTATCCCCCGGTGGGCGGATGGTCGGCGAGGAAGACGATCGGCCGGCCGCTGGGCGGCACCTGGACGGCCCCGGCCACCATGCCCTCGCTGGGCAGCTCCGCCCGCCGGACCCGTTCCAGCGGGGCGCCGTCCATCCGCACGCCCACCCGGTTGCTGTCCTGGCTGGCCTCGTACGGCTCCGCGCACAGGGTGGCGAGCGCGCCCGGGACGAACCAGTCGTCGCGGGGGCCCGGCAGGACCCGCAGGACACCCGTCCCCGGCCGGGGCGGGGGCGCCGCGTCCACGGTGATCGTCCCCAGGCCGCCGGTCGGCCCCAGCGGCAGGACCGCCCCCGCGCGGAGCGGGGCGGGGCCGAGCCCGGACAGGGAGTCGGTCGAGCGGCTCCCCATCGTGACGGGCGTGTCGAGGCCGCCCCGGACGGCGACGTAACTGCGCAGGCCGCTCCGGGGCGACCCCACCCGCAACTCCGCGCCGGCGGGGACCCAGAACGGCGCGCGCATGCCCTGCGGCACGACCGCCTCCCCCCGGCCCGCGCCCCCTGGTTCCGCGCCTTCCCGGTCCGCGCCTTCCCGGTCCGTGTCTCCCCGGTCCGTGTCTCCCCGGTCCGTGTCTCCCCGGTCCGTGTCTCCCCGGTCCGTGTCTCCCCGGCCCGCGCCTTCCCGGCCCGGGAGGCGCGCCCGCAGGAGGTCCAGCGGGCACGGGGCCCCGGTGACGGCGGCCCAGGCCCCGGTGGTGAAGCGCAGCCGGGCCCCGCCGAGGGTCAGCTCGATCCCGGCCGCCCCCTCGGGATTGCCGACCAGGCGGTTGGCCAGTCGCAGGCTCGGGCCGTCCGCGGCACCCGAGCGCGGCACCCCGAGATGGGCGTACCCCGGCCGGCCGAGATCCTGCACGGTGGCGTACGGCCCCGGCGCGATCACCTCGATCATGGTTCGCGGACCGCCTGGAAGCGCACCCGCGTCCCCGGCGTGAGCAGGGCGGGCGGATCGGCGGCCACGTCCCACACGGCCGTGCCGGAGCGGCCGAGCAGCCGCCATCCTCCGGGGGAGGCCGAGGGGTAGACCGCCGAGTACGGACCCGCGATCGCCACCGACCCGGCGGGCACCGACGTGCGCGGGCTGTCGAGCCGGGCCACGTGCAGTGCCGGGTCCAGCCCGGTGAGGTAGGCGAACCCCGGGGCGAACCCCAGCCAGCCCACCGTCAGCTCCCGGGCGGTGTGCCGTTCGACCACCTCGTCCCGGGAGAGCCCGCTCAGCTCGGCCACCTCGCCGAGGTCGGCGCCGTCGTACACCACCGGCAGGGTCACGGTCGCCGGACGGGTGCCGACGCCCGCGCCCGCCCCGGCCGCCGCCTCCAGCAGGCGGGCGAGCCGCTCGCGCAGCCTCACCGCGTCGGCCCCCGGCGCGGTGACGAGCACCGTGGCGGGACCCGGCACGATCTCGACCACCCCGGGCGGCCGGTCGGCCCGCAGCAGGGCGTCCAGCCGGTGGGAGACCTCCAGCGAGCCGGTCTCCACCAGCAGCGCGTGCTCCCCGGCCCGCCGGATCACCGGACGGTCCTCGCGCGCGGCCCCCGGCGCGGGCCACCCGCGCCGGTCCTCTCGCCCGAGCCCGTCACGCGAAGGCCCTCAGCGTCACCCCGGCGTCCGCCAGGCCGTCCCGCACCGCGCGGGCCAGCAGCACGGCGCCGGGGGTGTCGCCGTGCACGCAGATCGAGCGCGCCTCGACCTCCACCCGCGTGCCGTCCACCGCGTCGACCACCCCCTCGGTCGCCATCCGCACCGCCCGCCGGGCGACCGTGGCGGGATCGTGCAGCACCGCGCCGGGGGAGCGGCGCGAGACCAGCGTGCCGGCCCCGGTGTAGGCGCGGTCGGCGAAGGCCTCCACGACGGTGGGGACGCCCTCGCGGGCGGCGATCTCGTGGACGGCCGAGCCCGGCAGGGTCAGCACCGGCAGGCTCGCGTCGTGGTCGGCGACCGCGGCCACCACCGCCTCGGCCTGCCCGGGGTCGCGGCAGATCCGGTTGTACAGGGCGCCGTGCGGCTTGACGTAGGAGACCCGGCCGCCCATCGCCCTGGCGATGCCGTCGACCGCCGCGAGCTGGTACAGCACCTCGGCGCAGAGCTCCTCGGCGTCGACGTCCATCTCGCGGCGGCCGAACCCGGCCAGGTCCCGGTAGGAGACCTGGGCGCCGATCGCCACCCCCCGGTCGACCGCGGCCGCGCAGGTGCGGCGGATGGTCAGCGGGTCACCGGCGTGGAAGCCGCAGGCGACGTTGGCGCTGGTCACCACCTCCAGCAGGGCCGCGTCGTCGCCCAGCCGCCAGATGCCGAAACCCTCGCCCAGATCGGCGTTCAGATCGATGACCATGGTCCACCTACATCGGAGGCTCGTCGGGAATGTCGGCGATGTCGTCGAGGGCGATGGCCAGCTCCTCGGGGTCGTCCCCGATCCGCTCGGCGATCTCGATCAGCACGTGCAGCACGTCGTGCCGGTCGTGGCCCAGGTCCAGCAGCCGCTGCGCGGCCTCCCACAGCTGCGGCGGATCGCCCTCCCAGAGGCGGGCGGCGATCTCCTCGTGCCAGGCGAGGTGCTCGTCGCGGTCGTGCCGGTCGAGCTCGCCGGCGTGGTCGATGCCCAGCAGGATCCGCCGGTCGCCCTCGTCGGCCGGGTTGAGCAGGCCGAGCTGGACGTCGCCGTGCGTGCCCTGCAGGAAGGGGAACGCGAACACCCGCCTGGCCAGCGCCGACAGGTCGCCGTCGGGCAGGAGCCGCTCCAGCAGGTCGCGGTCGAGCCCGAAGGTCGTCGGGTCGCGGTAGGCCTCGGCGAACTTGCCGGTCGCCTCCCAGACCGCGTCGAGCGTGGCCCGCAGCCCCTCGTCGGGCAGCCCGGTCCTGGCCGCGGCGAACCGCGCCCAGGCGCCCAGCACGTGCGGCACCGCCTCCTGCTCGGCGCCGTTCAGCATCACCTTGCGCGGCAGCCAGTCGAGCAGGAACGTCTCGCACTTGGTCGGGCTCACCCGCAGCGGGCGGCCGAAGTCCTGGTCGCAGCCGTAGTCGATGATGTGGTCTGCGCACCGGGAGGCCGCCGACGGGTCGGACAGGTGCTCGGCCGCGTCCGAGGAGAGGAACTCCGCGGCCAGCATCGCCCGGCGGTCGCGGCTGTAGGGGGCCTCGCTGTGCAGCGGGGCCGGCCGCTTGCGACCGGGCGGCAGCGCCTTGATCCGGGCCCGGGCGAAGGCGTGGTAGGCGCTGTAGCTGTCGCTGACCGGCACCGCGGCCCTGCGGTGGCCGTACTCCGCGGTGGCCTTCATCGCCGACTCCAGCAGTGCCCTGGCCTGCTGCGGCTCGATCTCCTGGAACCGCAGCATCGGGTTGCCCTCGGACTCGGCCCGCACCTGCTCCAGCAGCTTGTCGACGTGCGAGGAGACCCAGGCGTCGCGGGCGATGCCGCGCATGTTGTAGTCGACGATCATGACCAGCGCGTGCCGGTCCTCGGCGCTGTCGGACCCCCGGTAGCCGAAGGTGCACACCACGGTGTCCTGGTCGCCGTACGCGTCGCGGGAGACGAAGCAGCCGGTGGTCTTGACCACGCCCAGCCGGTCGGCCCAGCGCGGCCTGGCCACGTCGCGCTCCATGAGCGCCAGGGCGGCGCCCTCGGCCTTGGCGGCCTGACGGGCCGTGCCGAGGTAGGCCAGCGTGATCAGCAGGGTGAGCGCGGCGGGGGAGCCCGCCTTGGCCGCGTAGTCGACGAGCCCCTCGCCGAGCACCTGCTCGGCGTCGCCGCGCTTCAGCCGGCGGCCCCACCAGGCCCCGACCATGTCGGAGACCATGAGCTCGGCGTCCAGCGGGCTGCGCACCGCCAGCAGCTCGCGGGCGGCGAGCAGCATCTCGGAGAAGACCGCTTCGGGGGACCGGCTCTCGCGGGGGTCTCGACGGTGTCGCCGGATCAAGCGGTCTCAGCCTCCCCCGTCGGCCAGGTGAGCCGGTGGCGGACGCCTCCGCCGCGCCGACCGACCCGCTCGCCTCGCTCGCTCACGCCCCGACCTTCTCGCATTCCCGGTCCAAACGGTGCGTAGAAGACGGCCGGGTCCCCCGATGCTACCGGGGACCGCGGGGCGGCGGCGCGGAGTTGACGAGGGCGAGCAGATGCTCGCGGGCGACGCGCTCGACGACCTCGGGGGTCGCCTCGATGCCGAGATGCTCGGCGCAGGCGCGGACGTCGGCCACGCACCTGCCGACGGTGACCGCCGGGACGGTCAGGAACTCGGCGGCCAGATGCGAGGTCACCGGCTCGTGGCCGGTCGTGGAAGGTGTCGAGGGCCCGGTGAGGCGGGTGGCGAGAACGGGCATGGGAGTCGCATTCCTCCGGAGTCCCGGGGGGGCATCCCCCGGATGTGTCGGCGGGGACGTGCGTTCTCATTCCACAACTTATCTCGGGAGTGTCAACCCTCGAAGCGGTGATATGGAAAGCTGGCCCCGTGTCTTGACTGAATTCTGCAACAGCGGAGTAAACGAGTCTTCCCGAAGCGGGAGCCGGATCGACGGCGAATCAGTAGCCTGAACCCGCCCGCGAGGCCGACGGAGATGAGGTGGGGAGTTGCCGGGACGGTCCGGCCCGATCCTGCTAGGGTCCTGGCCGCAAACGTTCGGAGTCGCGGAGCCGGCCGGTCGGCGCCCGCGCGGAGGCCCCCGCGCCCCGGCCGGGGGATTCCGGTCGTCGCCGGGACGGCGTTCAGGGGGTGTGCCCACCGCATCCGGGGCGGGGCTTCCGTCCGCACCTGCCCATCGCCGATGATGTACTCCAGGATCCGGTCCCCCGGAGCCGCGCTACGCCAATTCGCAAGTTTGGAGATGTGCCTCGTGGGAGACCCTGGCACGCGACGGAGGTGCCGACCATGAGCGCCGAGACCTCCGTGCCCCGTTCCCGGGAGTCGGGTGTGGACATCTCAGACTCCGGCCTGTTGCAGGGCCTGCTGTCGCAGTCGCCGTTCGCCTTCGCGTTCTTCGACCCGGAGGGCCGTTTCGAACGCGTCGACGAGGTCTTCGCCGACGTGGTCGGCCTGCCCGCCGAACGCCTGGTCGGCCGCGCCCCGGCCGAGCTGCTCTCGGCCGACCTGACCGCCCTGATCGAGGGTGCGGTGCGGGCGATCGTGGCGGAGGCCGAGGTCAAGGAGGACCAGCGGATCCGGGTGCGCACCGCCGACGGCGAGCCCCGGCACTGGTCGCTGACCTTCTCCCCGGTCCACGACGGCTCCGGCGCGCTCCGGGCGGTCTGCCTGGTGGGCGTCGACATCACCCGCAGCAGGCAGGTCGAGGAGGACCTCAGGCGCAGCGAGGAGCGCTACCGCTCGCTGGTGGAGGCCCAGTCCCAGCTGGTGTGGATCACCGCCCCCAACGGGACCGTGCGCGAGGACGCGCCGCAGTGGCGGGCCATCACCGGCCAGGGCCTGGAGGAGTACCTGGCCCACGGCTGGCTGGAGGCCGTCCACCCCGACGACCGCCCGCAGACCGAGGAGGCGTGGCGCGAGGCCCTGCGCGGCCGGAGCATGTTCGAGTGGAGCTACCGGGTCCGCACCCGGGCCAGCGGCTACCGGTACTTCGAGGTGCGCGCCGTCCCGATCATCCGCCACAACCGGGTCGTCGAGTGGGTGGGCGCCAACACCGACGTGACGCCGCAGCGCGAGGCCGAGGAGATGCGCGGCCGCCTGACCGACCAGCTCGGCGCCGCCGCGCTGCGGACCGCGCGCCTGCAGGGTGCCACGGCGATACTGGCCGAGGCGCTCACCGTCGAGCAGGTGGTCCAGGTGATCATCGACGTCGGGCGCACGGCGCTGGCGGCCGACCGTTCCGCGGTGGCGCTGCTGGACGTGGACCGGGCCGCGCTCAAGCTGGTCAACAGCGGCGGCATCCCCGAGGTCCCCGGCGCCCCCGGGGAGGAGATCCCGCTCTCGCACTCCAGCGTGATGACCATGGCGGTCAACAGCCGGCGGCCGGTCTTCGCCGAGTCGCCCGAGAGCCTGCGCTCCCAGCTCGTCGACGCGGGAGGCGACGACGAGGCCATCACCGGCTTCCTCGCCCACAGCGACGAGCGGGCCTGGGTGGGCCTGCCCCTGCTGGCGGCGGGCCGCGCGCTCGGCGCGCTGCGGTTCTCCTTCACCCGCCCGCAGAAGATCTCCCAGGAGGACGGGGTCTTCCTGGAGGCGCTGGCCGGGCAGTGCGCCCTGGCGGTGGAGCGGGCGACGCTGTTCGAGCGCGAGCACCGCACCGCCGAGACCCTCCAGCGCAGCCTGCTGCCGGACCGCCTGCCGGTGATCCCCGGCCTGGTCCTGGCCCAGCGGTTCCGCTCGGGCAGCCGCCACGTGCAGGTCGGCGGCGACTGGTACGACGCGTTCGTGCTCCAGGACGGCCGGGTCGCGGCGGTGGTCGGCGACGTCATGGGCAAGGGCGTCAAGGCCGCGGCCGGGATGGGCCGGATCCGCAACGCCATGCGTGCCCTGGCGCTGACCAACCCGCCGCCCGCGGCGGTCCTCACCGGCCTGGACCGGGTCTTCGAGGCGACCGAGGAGGAGGAGCAGGTCACGACCCTGGCCTACATGGTCGTCGAGCCCGGCACCGGGGAGGGCACGCTGGCGCTCGCCGGTCACCCGCCGCCCCTGCTGGTCTCCCCGCAGGGCGTGCCGCTGCTCTGCGACGGCGAGCCGGGCACGCCGCTGGGCTGGCCCACCAGCCGCAGGCAGTTCCGGTTCTGCGTCCCGCCGGGGCACACCGCCGTCCTGTACTCGGACGGCCTGGTGGAGAACCGCAAGCGCGGGCTGGACGCCGGGCTCGCGGATCTTTGCTCTGTTGTGACCGAAGCGCCGCCCGAGGTGGTGGGAAGCCCCCACATGTTGCTGGACTTCCTCGTCGATCGGATGTTGTCCGGGTATGAGCAGGATGACGACGTCACGGTGCTCGCGATCCACGTTCCTCCAGCCACGAAGAGTGACTGAATGAAACAGTCATAACGGTTGCTTTCGGGTATCGGTGCCTCGCTTCCGTACGCACTACTCTCTTGGTCGGCCTAGGGTGGAGGGCAACCGCCAGGAGGCGGCCGTATGGATCACGGTGTCATGCCACAATGCTGGACAGGTGCGTCGCGGCTCGCGCGACCTCGCTAATCACGATCAGGGGTTAAAACGCCACTGATCGGGCATCTGGATCCATTCTCGTCACGCTTTCCTTCGAGAGGTGTTCGTGTCGCCTGCAAGTTCGACTCGCTCGAAGCCATCCGAGCTGAACGAGCCCGTCATTCAGCAGCTGATGGAGCGGGGGCGCTCGCAGGGGTTCCTCGAGTCCGAGGATGTCCGCAAGGCCGTCGAGGAAGCGGACATTCCGATGGCGCAGGTCGCTGGAATCCTGCGAAGCCTCAGCAAAGAGGGCATCACCGTACGGCTGACCGCCGAGGACTCCGCGGGTCCCAAGAAGCAGTCCCGCCCCGCCAAGAAGCCCCGCACGGCCCCTGCCGCTCCGGCCGTCAACAAGAAGACCAAGACCGCCACGGCGGCGGCCAAGGAGCAGCCGGAGACCGTCACCGCGGTCGTCAGCGGCTCCGAGCCCGCGCCCGTCGCGAAGAAGCCGGTCCCGGCTCCGCCCAAGAAGGCCGCGCCCGCGGCCAAGAAGCCGGTGCCGGCTCCGCCCAGGAAGGCCGCGCCCGCCGCCGCCCAGGCGGCCCCCGCGACCGCCGCCCCCAAGCCGCCCGCCGGTGAGGACGACGAGGTCATCGACCTCGAGGACGTCGAGATCGAGGACTTCGACCTGGAGGCCGTGGCCGAGGTCGAGGTCGAGGTCGAGGTGGAGGTGGAAGCCGAGGCGGAGGTCGAGGTGGAAGCCGAGGCCGAGGTCGAGGAGGAGCCCAAGGTCGAGGCCGTCGAGGTGAACGAGGACGAGGTCCTCATCCTCACCGACGACGACGACGACGCCCCGGTGCCCCAGGTGGCCGCCGCCGGCGCCACCGCCGACCCGGTCAAGGACTATCTCAAGCAGATCGGCAAGGTCCCCCTGCTCAACGCCGAGCAGGAGGTCGAGCTCGCCAAGCGCATCGAGGCGGGCCTGTTCGCCGAGGAGCAGCTCGGCACCGACGGCGAGAAGCTGCCGGTGGACGTCCGGGCCGAGCTGGAGTGGATCGCCGAGGACGGCCGCCGGGCCAAGAACCACCTGCTGGAGGCCAACCTCCGCCTGGTGGTCTCGCTGGCCAAGCGCTACACCGGCCGCGGCATGCTCTTCCTGGACCTGATCCAGGAGGGCAACCTGGGCCTGATCCGCGCCGTCGAGAAGTTCGACTACACCAAGGGCTACAAGTTCTCCACGTACGCCACCTGGTGGATCCGGCAGGCGATCACCCGGGCCATGGCGGACCAGGCGCGGACCATCCGCATCCCGGTCCACATGGTCGAAGTGATCAACAAGCTGGCCCGCGTCCAGCGGCAGATGCTCCAGGACCTCGGGCGCGAGCCCACCCCGGAGGAGCTGGCCCGCGAGCTCGACATGACCCCCGAGAAGGTCGTCGAGGTCCAGAAGTACGGGCGGGAGCCGATCTCCCTGCACACCCCGCTGGGTGAGGAGGGCGACAGCGAGTTCGGCGACCTCATCGAGGACTCCGAGGCCATCGTCCCGGCCGACGCGGTCAGCTTCACGCTCCTGCAGGAGCAGCTCCACTCCGTTCTGGACACGCTGTCCGAGCGCGAGGCGGGCGTGGTCTCGATGCGCTTCGGCCTGACCGACGGCCAGCCGAAGACGCTGGACGAGATCGGCAAGGTCTACGGGGTGACGCGCGAGCGCATCCGGCAGATCGAGTCCAAGACCATGTCCAAGCTCCGCCACCCGTCCCGGTCGCAGGTCCTGCGCGACTACCTCGACTAGGGGCGACCCGGCACGATCCGATCCGTGAGACCCGAAGGCCCGCGCCGCCCGGCGCGGGCCTTCGGGCGTCCACCGGGCGTCGACGCGGGTGTGACGGCCGACGACGTGCCGGCGGTAGGCCCGGTAGGCCCGGGGGTCACACCATGACGTCGAGCGTCCAGGACCCGCCCTTCGCGGGTGCCGCGCCGAGGGCGACCGAGTGGCCGAGATGGTCCAGCGCCTTCGCGAGCTCCTCGGGGCTCTCGGGGGCCACGCCCCCCTCCAGCAGGGAGCGGGCGATCACCCCGCGAGTGGCCTTGGCCATGTGGCTGACCACCTTGCCCTGCCGGAGCACCCGTACCGCCACCCCCCTGGCGCCCGGCCGCCAGGCCGCGGCGTAGGTGCTGGAGCGCAGGTCCACCACCAGTCCCGGCTCGGCGTCGAGCAGGGGGGTGATCCGCGGGCGCCAGAAGGCGCCCAGCCCGCCGAGCGGAGGCAGCCGCACCGCCATGGACAGCCGGTAGGGCGGCACGCGGTCACCGATCCGCAACACGCCCCACAGGCCGGAGAAGATCACCAGGCTCTCCGCCGCCCGGGCCGCCGCCTCCGGGGAGAGCGAGGCCAGGCCGAGGTTGTCGTAGAGCACCCCGGTGTACAGGTCGGCCGCGGCCAGGGTGGGCGCGGTCCGCAGGAGCAGGTTCCTGGCGATCTCGCCGGCCGTTCCCGGGGACAGTCCGAGCACCTCCGCGGCCACCTCCCGCTCGCACAGGGCGGTGAGCGCCTCCAGCACGTCCTGCCTGGCCGGGGTGAGGGCGGGAAAGCTCAGCCGGGCCGGCTCAAGGGCCGGGCCGTCACCGCACGAGGCCTTTCCCTCGGACGGTGGCAGCAGAATCAGCACGGTTGCCGAGCATAGTGCGGCGACCGGGGGGTTAGGATCCTTCATCATGATCGATGGGGGCTTCGACCGGCTGGTCGACCAGGCATGGCCCGCGATCCACCGTGTGGACGTGGACGGCTGGGTCCTGCGCGCCTCGGGCGGGGTGACCAAACGGGCGAACTCCGTCCTGCCGCTCGGTGAGCAGGACGATCTCCGGGCGGCCGTGGAGCGGGCGGAGGGGTTCTACGCCGATCGGGGCCTGCCGTGCGCCTTCTCGATCGGAGGTGGCGCCACGCCGGGCCTGGACGCGATGCTGGAGGCGCGCGGCTACCGGACGGTGGACCCCACACTGGTCATGACCGCGGGCCTGCCGCAGGGCGGGGCCCGGGAGTCCGGGATCGAGTTCGCCGAGGCGCCCTCACGGGCCTGGCTGGACACCTGGTGGAGCGTGGACGGCAGGAGCGGCGCCGACGGCCTGGAGACGGCCGCGCGCATCCTCACCGGAGTGCCCGCCACGTACGCCTCGTTCGGCCGCGAGGCCGTGGGACGAGGCGTCAGGCAGGGCGAGTGGTTCGGGATCTACTCCATGGCCGTGCTGCCGCGGGAGCGGCGTCGCGGACATGGGACGAGGGTGTTGCGTGCCCTGCTCTCGCACGCGCGAGAGCGGCGGGAACAGGGCACACAGCGGGCATATTTAGTCGTGGTGGAGTCGAACACCGCTGCCAGGACGCTCTACGAGCGTCATGGCTTCACGGTGACGGGCCGATATCACTACCGGGTCCGATGATGACCCCGTCCGTTGGGTTACCGTTCGTCGTTGCCTGCCGGTGCCGAGGTGTCGCTGAGACGCGCGGACTCATCCTGGATGATGGCGCCCTTGTCTCTCAGCACTGCCACGTGCTGACGCCCGTGGTGGGCGCAGAAGAGCAGCTCCCCACCTACGGGCAGGGTCGCGCGGATGTAAGCCTGGGCGCCACACCGGTCACAGCGGTCCGCAGCGGTCAGCTGCTTGGCGGGGGCGAGGGTTCCAGTCACGTATCGCCTTTCAGGTCATCCCCTGAGGTGGAGGATCTGGCGCAGTCACTTGAGAGAACATCTAACCCGATACGAACGTTCCCAACCGACCCCCTGCTACGCCCAGAGCGGAAAGTGACCGACAGTGACGATGACCACGCCGGACGTGACACCGGCGCCCGCCGAGGGGCGGACCTGTACCCGCTCCCGCGCGAAGAACGGTAAGCTGCGCACACGTGTTCGACAGACGGGGAGTGGGGCGTGACCGCAGTTAGCGCGGAGACGGGTTATACGGCCCGCCACCTGTCGGTGCTGGAGGGTCTGGAAGCCGTCCGCAAACGTCCGGGCATGTACATCGGCTCCACCGACAGCCGCGGTCTCATGCACTGCCTCTGGGAGATCGTGGACAACGGGGTCGACGAGGCCCTGGCGGGCCACTGCACCCGCATCGAGGTCGAGCTGCACGCCGACGGCTCGATCGAGGTCCGCGACAACGGCCGGGGCATCCCGGTGGACGTCGAGCCCAAGAGCGGCCTGGCGGGCGTCGAGCTCGTCTACACGAAGCTGCACGCCGGCGGGAAGTTCGGCGGCGGCTCCTACGGCGCCTCGGGCGGCCTGCACGGCGTCGGCGCCTCCGTCGTCAACGCCCTGTCCTCGCGGCTGGACGTCGAGGTCGACCGGGGCGGCAGGATCCACGAGATCAGTTTCCGCAGGGGCGTGCCGGGCGTCTTCGACGGCGACGGGCCCAAGGCGAAGTTCAAGAAGAAGTCCGGGCTCCGCGACGGCGGCCCGGCCGCGAGGAACGTCACCGGCACCCGGGTGCGCTTCTGGGTCGACCACCAGATCTTCCTGCCCGAGGCCGAGGTCTCCCTCGACGAGATCCACGTCCGCCTCCGCCAGACCGCGTTCCTGGTGCCGGGCCTGACCCTGTCCGTGCGCGACAGCCGCGGCGAGGAGCCCGTCGAGGAGGAGTTCCGCTTCGACGGCGGGATCTCGGAGTTCACCGAGTTCCTCGCCCGCGACGAGCCCGTCTGCGACGTGCTCCGCCTGCAGGGCACGGGCCACTTCCACGAGACCGTCCCGGTCCTCGACGACCTGGGGCACATGACCCCGACCGAGGTCCAGCGCGAGCTCACCGTGGACGTGGCGGTGCGCTGGGGCAAGGGCTACGACAACACCGTCCGCTCCTTCGTCAACGTGATCGCCACCCCCAAGGGCGGCACCCACGTCAACGGTTTCGAGCGCGCGCTCGTCCGCACGCTGAACGAGCAGCTGCGCGAGACCCGGCTGCTCAAGAACGGCGACGCCCCGGTCACCCGGGAGGACATCATGGAGGGGCTCACCGCGGTGGTGACCGTCCGGGTGCCCGAGCCGCAGTTCGAGGGACAGACCAAGGAGGTCCTGGGCACCTCCGCGGCCTCCCGGATCGTCGCCCACGTCGTCTCGCGCGAGCTCAAGGAACTGCTCGCCAACCCGCCGCGCAACGCCAAGCTCCAGCTCCGCGCGGTCCTGGAGAAGATCGTCGCGGCGGCCAAGGCCCGCATCGCCGCCCGTGAGCACCGCGACAACCAGCGCCGCAAGACCGCCCTGGAGAACTCGGCGCTCCCGGCCAAGCTGGTCGACTGCCGAAGCGACGAGGTGGACCGCAGCGAGCTGTTCATCGTCGAGGGCGACTCGGCCCTGGGCACCGCCCGCGCGGCCCGCGACTCGGAGTTCCAGGCGCTGCTGCCGATCCGGGGCAAGATCCTGAACGTGCAGAAGGCCTCGGTCGCGGACATGCTCAAGAACGCCGAGTGCGCCGCGATCATCCAGGTCATCGGCGCGGGATCCGGCCGCTCCTTCGACATCAAGGCCGCCCGGTACGGCAAGGTCATCCTGATGGCCGACGCCGACGTCGACGGGGCGCACATCCGCTGCCTGCTGCTGACCCTGTTCCACCGCTACATGAGGCCGATGGTCGAGGCGGGGCGGGTCTTCGCGGCCGTGCCGCCGCTGCACCGGATCGAGGTCACCAACCCCGGCCGCGGGGACAGGTACGTCTACTGCTACTCCGACGCCGAGCTGCAGCGCGTGCTGCGCGGCCTGGAGAAGCGGGGCAAGCGCTGGAAGGACCCGATCCAGCGCTACAAGGGCCTGGGGGAGATGGACGCCGACCAGCTGGCCGAGACGACCATGGAGCCCCGGCACCGCACCCTGCGCCGGGTCCGCATCCAGGACATCGAGGAGGCCGAGCGCATCTTCGCCCTCCTGATGGGCAGCGACGTGGCCCCCCGCCGGGAGTTCATCGTCGGCAGCGCCGCCGAGGTCGACCGCGACCACATCGACGCGTAGACCCGGCGCCCCGCCCCGGACGGGCGGACGCCGGGTCCCGGCGCCGGTGCCTCAGACGTCGATCGGCATCAGCTTTCCGGTGCGCACGTCGTAGATCGCCCCGCCCACCGGCATGCCGGCCGGGAGGAACGGGCTGGTCCTGATCCGGGTGAGGTCGTGACGCAGCGCCGCGTCCTGGTCGGGGACGGTGTGGAAGTCCAGGCTGCGGGTGTCGACCCCGCGCCGGGCGGCGATCGCGTGCACCTCGTCGTCGGTGACCTTGGTCATGCCACAGTCGGTGTGCGGCATGACCATCACCCGTTCCACCGCCAGCAGGTTGACGGCCAGGACGAGTGTACGCAGCACGTCGTCGGTCACCCGGGCGCCGGCATTGCGAAGGATCTTGGCGTCGCCCGGCTTGAGGCCGAACACCCCCAGCGGATCGATGCGCGAGTCCATGCAGGTGACCACCGCGAGACCGCGCGCGGCCTTACCGGTCAGCTCGGCGTCGGTGAACGTGGCGGAGAACTCCTCGTTGGCGGCCAGCAGGTCGTCGAAGTCACTCACGTACGCATCCCTCGGTCGTTGGAATCAACGGATCAATGATGCTTCATTCCCGTTTCACGATTGTTTCCGGGCCTGTATCGAGTGACGACTTGACCAAGATCCCACCATCGCCCGTCACTTCCGGTGATGATGTCGTCACCCGACGTCCGACGAGTGTGGAGAGGTAATGCGCAGGACCGAATCGCTGGCCGACTATCTCCGTGACCAGGGCAGACGCAAGCTGGACCGGGTCGAGGCCAGGGACGGGGGGCGCAACGCGCGCTCGGCACTGGCCCTGCTCGACGCGGCGGTCTACACCCGATCCCTGGAGGACGACGATCCGTTCATACGGCTCCTGGTGGAGGCGGGATGCTTCGGCCCCGACGGGGACGGCGCCTTCGGCCCGACGGACCGGGTCGCCAAGGTCGTCCGCTTCTGGGAGGCGGGTGAGCCCTGGCAGTTGCTGATGGCGATCCGGTTCGCGCTCCAGGGCGCGCTCACCTGAGGCCGGCGATCGAATGCCCCACCACACCACCCGGCCGGACGCCCGCGACCGAACGCGCCGAGCCCGTCGTGACCCTCGTGCCCGCCGCGACCGTCGCGTTCACCGCGTTCACCGCGTTCACGGGAGCCTTTCGCGGGCGTGGACCCCGGGCCGGAGCGATCACCCGGGTACGACACCGGGTTTGAGGTGGTGCGCCGGGGAAACACGAAGCCGGGCCGGGGGCGTGACCGGCCGGAGCGGGCCGGAGCGCCCGGCGCCCACCGGGACCGGGCGGCTGGACACCGCCGAGGTTTCCGGTAGAAGTATCGAACATCTCGTCGATGCCGAAGCAGGAGGAAGTGTGAGCATCGCGCAATTCAGGTCTATCGTTCTGGACTGCCCGGACCCCAAGCGGCTGGCCGACTTCTACGGTGCCCTGCTGGGCTGGAAGGTCGACGACAGCCGGGACGACTGGGTGGTGGTCACCGGCGACGGTCCCGGACGGCTCTGCTTCCAGCTCGCCCCCGACCACCGGCCGCCCGACTGGCCGGGCAACGAGAGGCCGCAGCAGTTCCACCTGGACCTGACCGTCGATGACCTCGACGAGGCCGAGAAGGTCGCCCTGGAGCTGGGAGCGGTCAAGCACTCCCACCAGCCGGCCGAGCAGGAGGAGGACGGAGAGGGGGATTTCCGGGTCTTTCTCGACCCCGCCGGGCATCCGTTCTGCTTCTGCGTGGATTGACCGTCCTGAGGGATCTCAGGGCCGTCCGGGGCCGCTCCGGACGGCCCTGTGTCGCTTTCCACGGCCTTTTCGGCCGAGCCCGTCCTCGGACAGCCGCGCCGAGCCGACCGGAAGCCGCGCCGAGCCGGCGGACCCGGGACGGGCACGGGGACGGCCGCCCCGAGGGGCGCGGACCGGCGGTGGGCCTTCCGGCGGAACACGGAAGGCCCGGCCACCGGCGGGACGGGAAGGGCCTCACCCTCCGGCGGAACCGAAGGACCCTGCCCCCGGCGGAACGGAGGACCTACCACCGGTAGGTCCTGAAGGTGCCGTCCTCGGCGGTTCCCGGGAGGTCCCACCGCCGGCGAATCCCGAAGGTCCCACCCCCGGCGGGTCGCGAAGGCCCCCGGCGGCTGCGGAGGGTTCGCTCCGGCCGGACCGGGAGATCGCTCTCCGGCCGGAGCGGAAGGCCCGCCTCCCGCGGGCCCGGACGGTCAGTCCCCGGCGGGAGCGGGTGAGCCGGAGCGCTCCTCGCGGGACTCCCGGGGCCCGCCCGCGCCGAGGGCGCCGCCCACGGCCGAGACGGTGTGGGTGAGCCGGAGCCCCGAGCCGTCGCGGCGGCCCAGCTCCTCGGGGAGCGGCACGGGCTTGCCCACGGCCGAGGCGGCGCGGACCGGGGCCGGCCCCGCCCAGGCGAGCAGCAGGACGTCCTCGCCCTTGAGGAAGCGCTGCACGCGGACGCCGCCGGTGCCCCGGCCCTTGGCCGGGTACTCGGCGAAGTCGGAGATCTTGGCCCCGCCGACCTGGGTGCCGGGCAGCGCGGTCGACGAACCGGCGATCGTCACGACCCGCGACTCACGGGTGGGATCGACCGCGCCGAACCAGATCACCGTGGCTCCGCCGTCCAGCCGGATGCCGGCCATGCCGCCCGCCGGCCGGCCCTGCGGCCGGACGACCGAGGCGGGATAGCGCAGCAACTGGGCCTCGGAGGTGATGAAGACCAGGTCGTCCTCCTCGCTGGTCAGCTCCACCGCGCCGACCACGCTGTCACCCTCCTTGAGGCCGATGACCTCGAAGTCGTCGCGGTTGGCGGGATAGTCCGGCACGACCCTCTTGACCACGCCCTGGGCCGTGCCCAGCGCCAGGCCGGGCCCGTCGGGATCGAGGGAGCCGAGCCCGACGACCGTCTCGCCGGGGTTGAAGGTGACGTACTCCGCGACGGGATGGCCGCCCGACAGCGAGGGCGGGTTGGCCGAGCGGGGCAGTGTGGGCAGGTCGACCACCTGGACCCGGATCATCCGCCCCTGGTTGGTGACCACGCCCACCTCACCCCTGACCGTGCTCCGCACGGCGGAGAGCAGCACGTCGTGGGCCGAGCGGTCGCCGTCGGCGGCCAGCGGGGAGTCGTCGTGCGTGCGGGCCAGCAGACCGGTGGAGGAGAACAGCACCAGGCACGGGTCGTCGGCCACCTCCAGCGGGACCGAGACGTTCCTGGTCACCCCGGATGCCTCCAGCAGCACCGTGCGGCGCGGGGTGCCGTAGGTCTTGGAGACCTGGGCCAGCTCGTCGGAGACGACCTTGCGCAGCCGGTCGTCGGAGGACAGGATCGCGGTCAGCTCGGCGATCTCGTCGCGCAGGGTCTCGCTCTCCCGGTCCAGCTCCAGCTTGTCGTAGCGGGTCAGCCGGCGCAGCGGGGTGTCCAGGATGTAGTTGGCCTGGATCTCCGACAGGTCGAAGACCTCCCGCAGGCGCTCGCGGGCCTGGGCGGAGTCGTCCGAGGAGCGGATCACTCCGATGACCTCGTCGATGTTGAGCAGGGCCACGATGAGGCCCTCGACGAGGTGCAGGCGCTCCTCGCGCCTGCGCCTGCGGTACAGCGAGCGGCGGCGGACCACGTCGATGCGGTGGTCGACGTAGACCTGGAGAAGCTCGCGAAGGCCCAGCGTGCGCGGCTGGCCGTCGACCAGCGCCACGTTGTTGATGCCGAAGGTCTCCTCCATCGGCGTGAGCCGGTAGAGCTCCTCCAGCACGGCCTCGGGGATGAAGCCGTTCTTGATCTCGATGACCAGGCTGAGGCCCTTGTGCCGGTCGCTGAGGTCCTTGAGGTCGGAGATGCCCTGGAGCTTCTTGGCGGTGACCAGCTCCCGGATCTTGGTGACCACGCGCTCGGGGCCGACGTTGAAGGGCAGCTCGGTGACGACGATGCCCTTGCGCCGGGGACTGACCTGCTCGACGGCGCACTTGGCGCGCATCCGGAACGTGCCCCGGCCCTTGGCGTACGCGTCCCGGACGCCGTCCAGGCCGATGATCGTGCCGCCGGTGGGCAGGTCGGGGCCGGGCACGAAGCGCATCAGGTCGTCGAGCGTCGCCTCCGGCTTCTTGATCAGGTGACGGGCGGCGGCGATCACCTCGACGAGGTTGTGCGGCGCCATGTTGGTGGCCATGCCGACCGCGATGCCGGTCGCCCCGTTGACCAGCAGGTTGGGGAACGCCGACGGCATGACCGTGGGCTCGGTCTCCTGGCCGTCGTAGTTGGGCTTGAAGTCGACGGTGTCCTCGTCGATCGACTGCACCATGGCCATGGCCGCCGAGGCCAGCCGCGCCTCGGTGTAGCGCATCGCGGCGGGAAGGTCGTCCGGCGAGCCGAAGTTGCCGTGCCCGTCGATGAGCGGCAGGCGCATCGAGAACGGCTGGGCCATCCGGACCAGCGCGTCGTAGATGGCGGTGTCGCCGTGCGGGTGGAGTTTGCCCATCACGTCGCCGACGACGCGCGAGGACTTCACGTGCCCCCGGTCGGGCCGCAGGCCCATCTCGCTCATCGAGTAGAGGATGCGCCGCTGGACCGGTTTGAGGCCGTCCCTGGCGTCGGGCAGCGCACGCTGGTAGATGACCGAATACGCGTACTCGAGGAAGCTGGTGCGCATCTCGGTGGAAACGTCGATGTCGACGATCCGCTCCTCGAAGCCCTCGTCGGTCGGGGGTGTGGTCGTCCGTCGGGCCATCTGTTTTCCTGCGCGTGCGCCCCGGCGGTCAGGCCGCGGGGGAGGCGCATCCTCCTTCTGTCTTCGTGGGCGAACCGTTGGCGCCGGCTTCCGGAGAGCACCGGGCCGGAGTGTCCGGCGGGAGACCGGCGACGGGGGCGACCGGGCATCGTACCGAGACTCGATACCATACCCAGGTCGCCCGACAGTTCCGGGTCCCGCCCGCCTCGCGGCGGGGATCTCCACGCTCCCGTGTTCCCCGGAGCGTCCCGGGGGCGTCCCTCCGCGTGGTCCGGGGCATCTCAGGGGCCGCCGGAGCCGGTCGGGGCGCCGGGACGGGGGCCCGCGCCCGGCCAGGGGCCGGGGGTCTCGCCCTCGTGCTCGTCCCCGGGCACGTTCACCCGCGTGTCGTAGACCCTGAAACCGCGGGCGAGGTAGTTGGCGAGCGCCGCCGGGCCGTCGAGGGTGCAGGTGTGCAGCCAGACCCTGCGGGTCGGCTCCCGCCCGGGCCACCGGTCGGCCAGGTCCCAGGCGCGGGCCGTAGCGGCCACGAGCAGGTGCCCGCCGAGCCCCCTGCCCATCGCCCAGGGCAGCAGCCCGAAGGAGGTGATCTCCACCGCGGCGTCGTCCCGCGGTGCGAGTTCGGCGTAGCCGGCAGGGGTGCCGCGGTGGTGGGCCACCCAGGTCTCCACGCCGCCGTCCAGCCACCCCGCCCACTCGGCCCAGGTCCAGGACAGTCGCTCGGTCCAGTGCCAGTCGCCGCCGACGGCCGTGTAGAGGAAGCGGCCGAACTCGGGGGAGGCCTCCTCGGCGCGTACGACGTCGACCTCGATCGACGGCGGTTTCGCGGCCCGCAGGTCCGATCGCGAGGTCTGCTCGAGATACCGGGTGATGACGTCCATGGTGGATGCATCAAACCACGACGCGGAGCCGGCCGGGTCCCGCCCTCCCGGGCCGTCCACGCGGACGCGCACTTGACCAAGCGGTTGCTTGATTGAGGGGGCCGGGCTACCCTCGGGAAAAAGGGCGGGCGACGGCTCGCCGGTCAGGTGAACGCCTTACGGCCACGATGGAGAGGCATCCGAAATGGTCGAGTTCAAGCCCGTGACCAGGCACATCGGCGCCGAGGTGAGCGGCGTCGACCTGCGCAAGCCGCTGTCGCGGGACCAGGTGGAGGAGATCCGCCGGGGCTGGCTGGAGCACAAGGTCCTCTTCTTCCGCGACCAGCCCATCGACGACGAGGAGCACATCCGCTTCGCGGAGAACTTCGGCACCGTCAACCACCCCGCCTTCAAGAAGGACGGCGGCACCGCCATCCACGTCCTCGACCAGATCGACCCCAAGGGCGAGGGCGGCGACGAGTGGCACAGCGACAACACCTTCGAGCCGGTCCCGCCGATGGGCTCGCTGCTGCGCTGCGTGCAGCTTCCCTCCGTCGGCGGGGACACCCTCTGGGCCAACGCCCACCTGGCCTACGAGACGCTCTCGCCGCCCATCCGGCGGCTCTGCGACGAGCTCACCGCGGTCCACGACATCACCGCCTCGATGAAGAAGGCCATCTCCAAGGGGCACGACTTCGACCTGGCCGAGATCCAGGCCAAGTGGCCGCCCATCGAGCGTCCCGTGGTGCGGGTGCACGCCGAGACCGGCCGCAAGGCGCTCTTCGTCAACCGCGCCTCGACCACCCGGCTGGTGCAGCTCTCCCCCCGGGAGAACGAGGCCCTGCTGCCGTACCTGATCGACCACATCCGCTCGCCCGAGTACCAGGTCCGGCTCAACTGGCGCCCGGGGACGCTGGCCTTCTGGGACAACCGCAGCACCCAGCACTACGCGGTGGCCGACTACACCGAGCGCCGCCGCATGCACCGCGTGACGATCAACGCCTTCCCCGAGCACCTCGACCCCGCCTGACCCCGCGCGTCCCCGTCCGGACGGGGAGAACGCGCCCGGGCGGGGAGAAACAGTCGGCCGGACCTGGTACCAATGACCGGGTGAGCGAAGAGCTGATGCTGCGCGAAGAGGCCGAGGAGCGGCTGCGGGCGCTCGCCGGGGAGCACGCCCGGCTGCGCGAGGACCAGTGGGCGGCCATCAAGGCCCTGGTCATGGACCGGCGGCGCGTCCTGGTGGTGCAGCGCACTGGCTGGGGCAAGTCGGCGGTCTACTTCATCGCCACCGCGCTCCTGCGCGAGCTGGGCGAGGGGCCGACCGTGATCGTGTCGCCGCTGCTGGCGCTGATGCGCAACCAGATCGCCGCCGCCGAGCGCGCCGGGATCAACGCGGTCACGGTCAACTCGGCCAACCCCGAGGAGTGGGAGCAGGTCTACACCCAGGTCGCCGAGGGCGAGGTGGACGTGCTGCTGGTCAGCCCCGAGCGGCTCAACAACCCAGACTTCCGCGACCACGTGCTGCCCGAGCTGGCCGAGAGCGCCGGCCTGATCGTGGTCGACGAGGCGCACTGCATCTCCGACTGGGGTCACGACTTCCGCCCGGACTACCGGCGGCTGCGCACCATGTTCGAGGAGCTCACCGAGGGCGTGCCGATCCTGGCGACCACCGCCACGGCCAACGCGCGGGTGACCCGTGACGTCGCCGAGCAGATGGGCGAGGAGACGCTCGTGCTGCGCGGCGCGCTGGAGCGCGACAGCCTGCACCTGGGGGTCGTGCGCCTGCGCGGCGCCGAGCAGCGCCTGGCCTGGCTCGCCCAGA
The DNA here is from genome assembly GCF_040640155.1 of Streptosporangium sp. NPDC023615. Lineage (NCBI taxonomy): Bacteria > Bacillati > Actinomycetota > Actinomycetes > Streptosporangiales > Streptosporangiaceae > Streptosporangium > Streptosporangium sp. NPDC023615. Next base: position 73,672 of record NZ_JBFABE010000025.1, on the reverse strand, counting down.
CCCTGCACGAGCTGCCGGGCTCCGGCATCGTCTACACGCTCACCGTGGCCGCCGCCCAGGAGATCGCCGCCTACCTGCGTGAGCAGGGCCACGAGGTGATCGCCTACTCCGGGCAGACCGAGCAGGCCGAGCGGCTCGCCGCCGAGCAGGCGCTGCTCGACAACAAGATCAAGGCCCTGGTCGCGACCTCGGCGCTCGGCATGGGCTACGACAAGCCCGACCTGGGCTTCGTCGTCCACGTCGGCGCCCCGCAGTCCCCTGTCGCCTACTACCAGCAGGTCGGACGGGCCGGGCGCGGGGTCGAGCGGGCCGAGGTGATCCTGTTGCCCGGCGCGGAGGACCGCGACATCTGGGCCTACTTCGCCTCGCTGGCCTTCCCGCCCGAGCCGGTGGTGCGGTCCGTGCTGGCCGCCCTGGAGGAGGGCGGCGTGATGTCCACCGCGGCCCTGGAGAACCGGGTGGACCTCAGCCGCAGCCGCCTGGAGACCATGCTGAAGGTCCTCGACGTCGACGGCGCGGTGCGCCGGGTCAAGGGCGGCTGGGAGTCCACCGGGGAACCCTGGGGGTACGACGCCCCGCGGTACGCCCGGGTCGCCGCCGAGCGCGAGGCCGAGCAGCGGGCCATGCTGGAGTACATCGAGACCACCGGCTGCCGCGAGGAGTTCCTGCGCCGCCGCCTGGACGACGACACCGCCTCCCCGTGCGGGCGCTGCGACAACTGCACCGGCGCGCACCGCGGGTCCGAGGTCGACGAGCAGGCCGTACGGGCCGCCGCCGACCGGCTGCGGCGGCCCGGTGTGGAGATCGAGGCGCGCAGGCAGTGGCCGACCGGCCTGACCGACCTCAAGGGCAGGATCAAGCCCGAGCTGGGCGCCGAACGCGGGCGGGCGCTGGGCAGGCTCACCGACATCGGATGGGGCAACCGGCTGCGCGCCCTGCTCGCCGAGGGCGCCCCGGACGGGCCGGTCCCCGACGACGTCTTCGCCGCCGTGGTCACGGTGCTCTCCTCCTGGGAGTGGGGGACGCGCCCGGTCGGCGTGGTCGCGGTGCCCTCCTCCAGCCGCCCGCTCCTCGTCCGGAGCCTGGCCGAGCGCCTGGCCACGGTCGGGCGGCTGACCTACCTGGGAGACCTCGGCTACCGGTCGGGCCCGCCCGGACGGCAGTTCAACAGCGCCCAGCGCGTCCAGGCGGTCCGGGGCACCCTGGCCATGCCCGCGGCGCTGGGCGCGGCCGTCGCCTCGGCGGGCGGCCCGGTCCTGCTCGTCGACGACCTGGTCGACACCGGCTGGACGATGACCCTGGGTGCCGCCATGCTCCGCCACGCCGGCGCCCCGGCCGTGCTGCCCCTGGCCCTGGCGGTCACCAGCTAGGGGACGCCCCGGGCCGCGGCCCGCGCGAGGTCCGGATCCCGGCGACCGGCAGACCTGCGACCGGCAGACCTGCGACCGGGAGACCGGCGGGCCGCCGCGTTCAGGAGCGGTCCGGCACCTCCGGCGCCCTCACGCGGTCGTCGATCTCGCACAGGCGCCGGTCGGAGCGGATCTCGTCGAGGTAGGTCCGCAGCGCCGCGGTGCGCGCCTCGGCCTCGTCGACGAGGGCGACGGCGACGCGGTTCCAGTCCTGCGGCCGGGGGTCGTCGGGGAGCGCGGCGAAGATGTCCGCGATCTCCCGAACGGTCAGCCCGACGCGCTGGGCGACCTTGGCGACCTTGATCCGGCAGGCGGCGAGGTCGTCGAAGCGTCGCTGGTCGCTGGTGGTGCGGTAGGCGGTGATCAGCCCGTGCTGCTCGTAGAAGCGCACGGCCGAGGGCGCGACCCCCGCCGCCGCCGCGACGTCCTTGACCGACAGGGTGAAACCGGACGGGATCCTCGCTGCGATGCTCATCCGGCCATGATGCCCGGCGAACCGGTTTGACTTCAACATATGTTGAAGGCCGAGCATCGTGCCATGACCACCGCGACACCTTCGTACGACACCGCCTCGCCACGACCCCACCGGGCCGGGCCGCCTCCGCTGCGGATCGCCGTCGTCGCCGCCAGCGTCCGCAAGGAGCGGCTGAGCCGCACGCTGGCGGACTGGGCGGCGGGCAGGGCGTCCGGCATCGGCGCCGGCGCCGACGTCGACCTGATCGATCTGGCCGAGTGCGACCTGCCCGACGACGGGGAACTGCAGCCGGGCGGCGGTCCCCGCTCCGTGATCGCCGACCGCATCGAGCGCGCAGACGGGTACGTGATCGTGACCCCGGAGTACAACCACAGCTACCCGGCCGGCCTGAAGCGTGCCGTCGACTGGCACTACGGCGAGTGGATGTTCAAGGCGGCCACCGTGATCTCCTACGGCGTGCAGGGCGGCCTGCTGGCCACCGAGCACCTGCGCGGGGTGTTCGCCGAGCTGCACGTGGTGACCACCCGCCGCGTCGTCGGACTGCGCGAGCCGTGGAACGACGTCCACGACGGCGGGTTCGCGCCGCCGCCCGGCCCGGGCGAGGCCGTCGACGAGGCGTTGCGCGAGCTCGCCTGGTGGGCGGAGACGCTACGGGCCGCCCGTCGCGACCGCCCGTTCCGGCGTTGAGCGCGGCGGGACCGGCGATGGATCCTCGCGCACGCCTCATCGGCCTGCTGCTCGCCCTCGGCGGGCTGATGGTCACCGTCGACACCACCGTCACCCTGGTCGCGGTACCCGCGATCATCGCCGATCTCGACTCGACCCTGCCCGCGGTGCAGTGGGTGACCAGCGGCTACCTGCTCGGCGTCGTCGCGGTGATCCCGCTCGCCGGCTGGGCGGCGAACCGCTACGGCGCCCGCCGCGTGTACGTGACGGCGCTGGCGGTCTTCACCCTGTCCTCGGCCCTGGCGGGCCTGGCGTGGGACGCCGGATCGCTGATCGCGTTCCGGGTCCTGCAGGGCCTCGGCGGTGGCCTGCTCACCCCGGTGGGACAGGCCATCGGCCTGCGCGCCGTGTCCCGGGAGTCCCGCGGCCGGCTGATGAGCCTGCTCGGGCTGCCCCTGGTCATCGGCCCCGTCCTCGGCCCGCCGCTGGCCGGCTGGCTCGTCGACGCGTCCTCCTGGCGCTGGATCTTCCTCCTCAACGTGCCGATCGGTGTCGCGGCCGTGCCGCTGTGCGCGCGCCTGCTGCCGCGCGAGCCCGCCGGCCCCGCCTCGGCCTCGCGGATGGACTGGACCGCTCTGGCTCAGGTCTCCGGCGGCGCCGTGCTGCTCGTGCTGGGCTGCACCCTCGTCGGGGAGAGCGGCGCGGTGACCGCGGAGGCCGGCGTCACGCTCGGTGCGGGCCTGCTGCTCCTGGCCGCGTTCGTCGTCCGCGCCCTGCGGGTCGACGCTCCCCTGGTCGACCTGCGGCTCCTGCGCCACCGGCCCCTCGCCGTCGGCCTGACCGTGCTGGCGTGCTTCGGCGCCGCCTACTTCGGGGCGATGTCGATCCTGCCGATCTACGTCCAGGCCGTCCGCGGCGACCCGGCCGCCCTCGCCGGCACCGTCACCGTCCCGATGGCCCTGGCCGTCGGGGGAACCCTGCAGGTCGCCACCCGGCTGGTGGACCGGCTGCCGCCGCGACGCATCGTGCTCACCGGCGTGACGGTGGGCCTGCTCGGGACCGTCGCGCTGCTGATCACCACGACGAGCGGCGCGCCCTACCCGCTGATCGCGGTCGCGGCGGCCGTCCTCGGCGTCGGTTCCGGCGCCACCCTGATGCCGACGATGACCGTGGCCCTGCGCGACCTGGAGCACGGGGACACCCCCCGCGGCACGGCACTGCTCGCGCTCGTCCAGCAGCTCGCCGGTGCCGTCGGCGTCGCCCTCGTCGCCACCGTCCTCACGGTCCTGGTGTCGGCCCGGGTGCCCGAACTCGCCGCCACCGGCGACGGCGGGCTCGCCGCGATGCTCGCCCTCGATCCAGCCGCCCGCGCGGCGCTCGGCACCCGGCTCGCCGGCGCGGTCGGCGCCGGCTACGCCGTCGCCGCGGTCCTCGTGGCGCTCGGCGCGGTGGCGGCGGCCGTGGGACTCCGTCACGCCGCACGGGCCGGGGACCGGGCCGACGCGTCGAGATCGCCGGCCTGATCGGCGGCGGACGCAGTGGGGCGAGGTGCACGTCACAGCGCGCCCGGCGGTCCTCCGCCGATCGGTGGAGGACCGCCGGCGCCCTACCGAGTGCGCCTAGGAGACCCCCAGAGCCAGGTGGTCGTAGTCCCGGAAGGCGCTGCTGACGTACGCGTTGGTGAGGCGGCCACTGCGCAGCAGGACGTTCGTGTCCCACTGGACGGGCAGGACGACGGCCTGCTCCATCACCGTCCGGTCGACCTGGGCCCACAGATCCTCGCGGCGGGCGGCGTCGGGCTCGCCGTAGGCGCGGTCCAGCAACCGGTCCACCTCGGGCAGCCGCACGCTCACGTTGTACGACACCTTCTCGCTGATCTCACGGCTGTCCACGAGGTACGACAGGTAGTCACGTGTCTCGGGCCAGTCGGGGTTCCAGCTCATCACGGCCAGGCCGATCGCCTCCCTCCTCAGCGCGGCGGGGTTGCCGCCGTGGTCGTCGAGGTAGTCCTTCCCGGGGAACCCCTTGAGGATGAGCCGGATGCCGACCCGCGCCAGTGAGCGCTTGAGCCGTTCGGCGGCGTCGCTCTCGCTCGTCAGGTCCGACTCGTAGGTGATCCTGGCCGTGAAGCCCTTGGGCCTGCCGCAGGCGGCCAGATGCGCCCGGGCCTGCTCCAGGTCCCCGCCGCCGGTCTGGTGGAGGTTCAGCGGCCGGTGCCCGGGGAGGCCGGGCGGCAGCAGGCCGGTGGCGATCCTGCCGGCGCCGAGGCCCGTGCCGAAGGCGTCGCGCAGGAACACCCGGTCGGCCGCGGCGAACACCGCCCTCCGGCACGACACGTTGTCGAAGGGGGGCACCTCGGGGTTGAGCGCGATGTACCGCAGGTAGTTCACCGTGGTCACGTCGCTGCGTGCCCGCAGGTCGGGCCGCGCGGCGATCCGGTCGGCCAGGTCCTGGACGGCGCCCGGGTCCAGGTCCAGGTCCAGGTCCCCGGAGACGAGACCGTCGTCGATGACGTCCTGGTCCACATCGAAGTCGATCTCGAAACGGTCGGGGAGCGCGCGGCGGTGCGGGTCGGTCGCCGCCGACCATCGCGGGTTGCGGACCAGGACGAGCCGCTTGCCCTGGCGAAGGGAGCCGAACCGGTACGGGCCGGAGGAGAGCACCTTGTTCCCGTACTTCTCGCGGGTGTCCCGGGCGGGGGGAACCGGCACGGTCTGGGGGTTCTGGACGACATGGTCGAAGGTGGGGTAGGGCTTGACCAGGTGGAAGACGACCGTCCGGTCGTCCGGCGTCTCGATCGCCGAGGAGGTGTCCACGCCGGGCGACCGGTACGGTCCCCGGTACCCCTCCGGCAGGTCGAGGAGGTCGCTGAAGTGGGAGGGCCCCCTGTCGTGGACCTCGACGCTGAGCGTGCGGAGCACCGCGTGCTTGACGTCCGCCGAGACGATCGGCGTCCCGTCCTCGTACCGCAGGCCCTCCCGGAGCCGGTAGGTCCACGTCCGGAAGCCGTCGCCGGGGACGCCCGGCCCCTCGGCCAGGTCGCCCACCGGCTCCCGCCCGGCCGCGCCGGGCACGGGCGGGTACATCGTCAGCGCCCGCCCGTAGAGCCGCATGAGGTTCCAGATCGAGGTGTGGTAGTTGTTGCCCGGGTCCAGGGAGGGAAGGGCGTACCCGACGGCGATCCGGATCGTCCCGCCCCGCTTCGACGAGGGGTTGGCGATCGACGTCACCGCAGCGTCCGGCACCGCCCCCGGGCCCTTCACGGCGGCCTGTCCGGAGGCGCGCCCGCCGGCCGTCCCGCCTGCCTGCCCGGCGCCCTTCTGGGAGATCCCCACCCAGAGCGCGGCGGCCAGCGCGCACGCCGTCGTGACCGCCGCGCCGACGACCAGGACGCGCCGGCGGGGTCCTCGCCTGCCGGAGGCGGGGGAGGTTTCCGCCGGCGACCGCACCGGCGGGGGCGGGGCGGCACGGGCCGGGAGGGAGGGCGCGGGGCGGCCGTTCAGGTTCAGCAGCGTGTCCAGCACCTCCTCGGAGCTCGGGCGCGCCCGGGGATCCTTGGCGAAGGCCGCGTGCAGCAGAGCACGGAGCGACTCCGGCACCGCGGACAGATCGGGGGTGCCGGTGAGGATCGCGTGCATCACCGTCGGCAGGGCGCCCGCCCCGAACGGCGGCCGCCCGGTCGCCGCGAACACCATGGTCCCGGCCCAGGCGAACACGTCACCCGCCGTGCCGACGTCCTGCCCGTGGAAGTGCTCGGGGGCCATGTAGGCCGGCGTGCCGATCACGCCGCTCGTCATGCTCTGCCCGGCGTCCAGCGCCCTGGCGATGCCGAAGTCGATGACACGCGGGCCGTCGGGGCCCAGCAGCACGTTGCTGGGCTTGAGGTCGCGGTGCACGATCCCGGCGCGGTGGATCGCGACCAGCGCGGTGGCGGTGGCGACGGCCAGCCTGAGCAGCGCGTGCTCCGTGCGCGGGCCGTCCCGCAGCACCGCCTGCTGCAACGACTCGCCGTCCACGTACTCGCTCAGGATGTACGGCCGGGCGCCGACGGTGTCGACCTCCAGCACGCGGGCGGTGCAGAACTGCGCGACCCTTCGGGTCGCCTCGGCCTCACGCCGGAAACGCCGCTGGGCCGCGGGATCGTCGGCGAGCTTGGCGTGCAGCACCTTGAGCGCGACGCGCTCTCCCGAGGGCGTCAGCGCGAGGTAGACGACGCCCTGGCCGCCCTCCCCGAGGAAACCGGTCAGCCGGTGCTCACCGACCCGCTCGGGGTCACCCTGCCGCAGGGGGAGCGGCTCCGGCATACCGTCACTCCAGGGGACGCGATGAACGTGACCCGACCACGATATTGAATCGATCCGTTCGCGGGGAGGGGCCGAGGATCCTTTCGGTGATCTCACGGCCCCGACAGGAGAGAACGAACGGGACGAACAGTAGTTAAGGGCAGAACACCCGGCGGGGCCGGTTCGAGGACGAGGCCGACGGTTCGGGAAGGCGAGCGGGGAACCACCGCCCGGGGGCGGCTCAGGGGCGGGGCGGCTCAGAGGCGGGGACGGGCGCCCAGGTGCGAGATGGCCCGGGAGGCCAGGTGGCAGCCGTCGGCCAGCGCCTCGGCCGGGGGCTTGCCGCCGAGCCAGGCCGGCAGGAAGCCCGCGGTGAAGGCGTCACCGGCACCGGTGCCGTCGACCACGCGCTCGACGGCCTCGGCCGCGACCTTGACCGGGTCGGGGCGGTTGTTGCCGAACCACAGGGCGCCCTCGTCGTTGAGCTTGACGACCACCTGCGGGAACCACGCGGTGAGCACCTTGGCGGCGGCGGCCGGGTCGTCGCGACCGGTGAGCACCTTGGCCTGGTCGGCGTTGGCGAACAACAGCTTGGCGTTCTGCGTCCACTCCAGGAACGGCTCGGCGCCGGTGCGCTCCAGCGGCGCGGACGAGGAGCAGTCCACCGAGACGGACATCCCGGCGCGGCGGGCCAGCTCCAGGGCGGCGAGCCCGGCGTCGCGCGACCCCTCGTTGATGAGCGTGTAGCCCGAAAGGTGCAGGTGCCCGCCCTGGGAGAACAGGTCGCGGGGCAGGTCCTCGGGGGACAGGGCCGCGTTCGCGCCGGGGTCGGAGAGCATGGTGCGCTCGCCCTTGTGCGTGACGAGCACCACGCAGGTCCCGGTGGGACGCTCGGGGTCCATCACGAGGCGGGCGTCGACGCCGTACCCCATGAGTTCCATGTCGCGGTTGCGGCCGGTGATGTCGGCGCCGCGCCGCCCGATGAAGGCGACCTCGGTGCCCTCGACGGCGAGCCAGGAGGCGATGTTGGCACCCGACCCGCCACCGTGCATGGTGACGATCGCCGGTGTGTCACTCGCCCTGGCCAGCGGGTAGCGAGCCCGGGCGACCGCGTCGGTCATGAGATCGCCCACCACGACCACCCGCGTCATGATGTCACCACCTTGCTGCCTTCGATGCCGACATGCCTGTGTCCGTGCCTGTGTACGCGCCCGTCTGCGTGCGGTGAGCCGTACCGCCGACCGTGCCCTCCGGCCGCCAAAAACTTAACAGCTTCCGGCCAGCGTGTGGGGCCTTGACCGGACACCGGACCAGAGTCGATGCACAAGCGTTGCGTGAATCCCCCCGGCCGGTCCACCGGGTGGGATCCACGTCTACTCTCGGGACTGTGGAGGCTGCTCAGTATCCCGCTCACTGGGAGGCGGACGTCGTCCTGTCGGACGGCGGCACCGCCCACGTACGCCCGATTCGGCCCGCCGACGCCGACCGGTTGCGTTCCTTCTACGGCCGGCTGTCCGACGAGTCGATCTACTTCCGTTTCTTCGGCCCCCGGCCGCGGCTGTCGGACCGGGAGATCACCTGGTTCACCAACGTCGACTACGTGGACCGGGTGGCGCTGATCGCCACGATCGGCACGGAGATGGTGGCCGTCATCCGCTACGACCGGATCCAGCCCGGCGAGGCCGAGGTGGCCTTCCTCGTCGAGGACGCCCACCAGGGCCGGGGCGTCGCCTCGGTGCTCCTCGAGCACCTGGCCGCGACCGCCGGGGAGCACGGCATCGGCCGCTTCGTCGCCGACGTGCTGCCCGCCAACCAGAAGATGATGGGGGTGCTCAAGCAGGCCGGCTACACCGCGCAGAGCCGCTTCGCCGACGGCGTGGTGCGCATGACCCTCGACCTCACCCCGACCGAGACCGCGCAGGAGGTGACCGCCTCCCGCGAGCACCGCGCCGAGTCCCGCTCGATCGAGCGGCTGCTCTCGCCGGGCTCGGTGGCCGTCGTGGGAGCGGGACGCGAACCGGGCGGCATCGGCCAGACCGTGCTGCGCAACCTGCTCGGCGCCGACTTCACCGGCCCGGTCTACCCCGTGCACCGCGAGGCGCGGGCCGTGGCGGGCGTGCGGGCCTACCCGAGCGTGACGGCCATCGACGGCGAGGTGGACCTCGCCGTGCTCGCCGTACCGGCCGACGGGGTCATCGACGTGGTCAAGGAGTGCGCCGAGAAGGGCGTGCGCGGGCTGATCGTGGTCTCCTCCGGTTTCGGCGAGACCGGCCCGGAGGGACGGGAACGGCAGGACGAGCTGGTGCGCATCGCCCGCGCCTACGGGTTGCGGGTCGTCGGCCCCAACTGCCTGGGCATCGCCAACACCGACCCGGCGGTCCGGCTGAACGCCACCCTCGCGGCCACGATCCCCGGGCGGGGCCGGGTCGGCTTCTTCAGCCAGTCGGGCGCGCTGGGCACCGCGCTGCTGCAGCGGGTGGCGCAGCGGGGCATGGGCATCTCCTCCTTCGTCTCGGCGGGCAACCGCGCCGACGTGTCCGGCAACGACCTGCTGCAGTACTGGGAGGAGGACCCGAACACCGACGTGATCCTGCTCTACCTGGAGTCGCTGGGAAACCCCCGCAAGTTCGCGCGCCTGGCGCGGCGCATCTCGCGCCGCAAGCCGATCGTCGTCGTCAAGAGCGGCGGCACCACCCAGGGCGTCCCCTCCGGTCACGCCGCGCCCGTCCTGGGGCTGCCCGACACCGCGCTCAGCGCGCTGTTCGAGCAGGCCGGGGTCATCAGGGTCGACGACCTGATCCAGCAGTTCGACGTGGCGCAGCTGCTGGCCTACCAGCCGCTGCCCGCCGGGCCCCGGGTCGGCCTGGTCAGCAACTCCGACGCGATGGCCCTGCTGGCGGCCGACGCCTGCGTGCGGGTGGGCCTGGAACCGCTGCCGCCGGTCAACCTGGGCGCGCGGGGCTGCGCCGCGGAGTTCGGCGAGGCCCTGGCCTCGGTGCTGCCCCGGGTGGACGCGGTGATCGCGATCTACATGCCGCCCATCCCCGGCAACGCCGCGCGGGTCGCCGCCGAGCTGCTGCGGGTCTCGCGCGGCTGCGGCAAGCCGGTGCTGGCCACGTTCGAGGGCAAGATCGGCATGCTGGAGGGGCTGCGGGTCGGCGCCGTCCCCGAGCGGGGCTCGATCCCCTCGTACGCGGCGCCGGAGGAGGCGGTCCGCGCGCTCGCCCACGCGGTGCGCCACGCGCGCTGGCTGGAGCAGCCCGCGGGGGTGTTCGAGGAGCCCGGGGACGTCGACACCGGCGCGGCCCGGGAGCTCGTGCACGCGGCGCTGGGCGAGGCCCCGGCCGAGATCGACGCCTCGGAGCTGCTGGCCTGCTACGGGGTGGAGGTCTGGCCGTCGGAGACGGTGGGATCGCCGCAGGAGGCCGCCGACGCCGCCGAGAGGCTCGGCTGGCCGGTCGTGCTGAAGGCCGCGGGTCCCGAGGCGGCCAAGCGCGCCGGCACCGTACGCCTGGGGCTGGCCGGCCCCGACGGGGTGCGCGACGCCTACGCCGACCTGACGCGCCAGCTCGAACCGGAGTCGGTGCTCGCGGTACAGCGGATGGCACCCCAGCCCGCGGTACCGGCCGTGGCCGGGGTGATGGAGGACCCCGCCTTCGGCGCGGTGGTCTCCTTCGGCCTGGGCGAGGTCACCGCCCGGCTGCTCCGCGACGAGGCCTACCGGCTGGCCCCGCTGACCCGCGAGGACGCGGCGGCCCTGGTGCGCTCGCCGCGCGCCGCGCCCCTGCTGCTCGGCGAGTACGGCTACCCGCCGGTCGCGGTGGAGGCGCTGGAGGAGTTGCTGATCCGCCTGGGTCGCCTGGCGGACGACCTCCCGGAGGTGGCGCGGCTGACCCTGGACCCGGTGCTGGTGGGGGAGAGCGAGGTGATGGTGCTGGGCGCCCGCGCCGTGCTCCGCAGCCACCAGGGCCCGCGTCCCGACGGCGGGCCTCGCAGGCTGGGCTGACGGGCGCCGTTCCCGTGACCGGCCGCCGGTCACGGGAACGGCGCCCGGT
>NZ_JBFABE010000025.1:0-62687 GCF_040640155.1 Streptosporangium sp. NPDC023615 | reverse complement strand
CGTCACGCGGCCCGGTCACGCGGCCCGGTCACGCGGCCCGGTCACGCGGCCCGGTCACGCGGCCCGGTCAACGGATCGGCCGTGCGACTCGTCGCCGACCGGTGCCGGTGCCGGTGCGGGCAGGACCTGGACGCTGCCGGCCACGGTGTCGATCGCCGGGGCGATGCCGGCCCCGATGCCGGTACCGGGGGGCGCCATGGTCTGGACGGCCCGGCCGGAGACGGTCAGCGTGCCCGCCGCGTCCGGCGCCACGGCCACCTCGACCGTGATCCGGGGGAGCTGGAACCCCGGGGCGGCCCGGCCGCCCGTGCCGCAGCCCAGGCGCCGCTCCGTGATCCGGCACGTCCATCCCGCGCCCAGTGCCCGGAGCGGGGTCAGTCCCTGGGGAAAGTGATAGGTGATCCCGGTGGGGCGGGTGATGCCCCGGGAGTGACGTCCCGCCACGACGTCGACGGAGAAGACCCCCCTGCCGCCCGCCTCGAACGGGCCGTCGTGGACCGTGGTCAGGATCAGGTCCCGGGAGAGTGCCTCCCCGGGGACGGGAGGCGCCGCGCCCACCGTGCCCACCGTGCCCGCCGCGCCTGTCGCACCCGTCGCGGCCGTCACGGCGAGCACCAGCCCGGCCAGACGCGCCGGCCCGGCCAGACGCGCCGGGCCGTCCCGCCACCCGCCCGGGTTCCTCCAGGTCCTGGGGCGCCGCCCCGGACGGTCATCGGCCATCTCTCGTCCTCTCCGTCAGGGCCCCGTCCGGAGGCCGCGGCTGCGCCCCCCCCGCAGGCGGAGCGGGCATCCCGCGGCCGAAGCGGACGCCGGCACGCGCCGGACCGGCCGACGCCGGACCCGGGACGGCACGCGGGCCGCCACCGCTCCCGGTAGCCGTTAAAAGATCACGCCAAACCGTACGGGGGGAAAAGTCACGGCCGGGGTGCGACCCGGCGGCGCCCCGGTCCCGCAGAAAGACACCCCGATCCTTCAGATCGGATTCCTGGGGAAACCTCGGGATTCTTCGGAAAATGCTTGGACCCGTCAGCCCCAATATTTGGAAAGCGCCTGGACGCCACGGAAAAAGGCTCCCCGGGAAAGGGCCTCGCGCGGCCCAGGGAGCTCCGACGGGGCGGATCACGATTTGCACCACCCGCCGAAGGTGTCCCGCTCCCGGTGAAAGCGCCGCCCCGGACAGGGCAGGATGGACCCATGAGGGAAACCCGACTCTCGTCCGCCGGCCTGCGAGACGCCATCGACCGCAGTGGCTACTATCCCGACCTGGTCGCCGACGCGGTCGAGTCCGCGCTCGGCAAGGAGCAGGTGGGTGCCTACGTCGTGCACCACGAGGCCACCTTCGACCCGGCCATGGAGGTGCGCAGGCACGTCACCGTGCTGGTGCTCTCTCCCACCCGGCTGCTCGTCTGCCACACCGACGAGCACCCGCCCGTGGAGGGGGTGTCGGCGTCCCACGCCTCCACGACCACCGAGGCCGTCCGCCTCAGCCGGATCCAGTCGGTCGCGGTCACCCGGGTCGTCCCCGACCCCGCCTCCTACGTGCCGGGCGTGCCGCCCACCGAGGTCACGCTGACCATCGGCTGGGGGGCCATCTCCCACGTCGACCTGGAGCCGGCGACCTGCGGCGACGAGAACTGCGAGGCCGACCACGGATACACCGGCGCCATCACGGCCGACGACCTCTCCCTGCGGGTGAGCGAGGCGGCCGACGGACCAGAGGCCGTCTCCCACGTGCTGGCTTTCGCCAAGGCACTGTCGGAGGCCACGGCCCGTACCGCCTCGTGAACCCGCTCATCCCGGCGTACGGGACGGCCTCGCTCGCCGACCTGTCCTCCTCGCTGCTGGCCGTGGTCGGAATGGACGGCGACAACCCGCTGGCGCTCGCCCCGGCCGAGCGGGTGCTGCTCTTCCTGGTGGACGGCATGGGCGCCGAGCTGCTCCGCGCCCACCCGGAGACCGCGCCGTTCCTGTCGTCCCGGCCCGACAGGGTGCTCACCGCGGGCTTTCCCTCCACGACCGTGACCAGCCTGAGCAGCCTCGGCACCGGCCTGCCGCCGGGCGAGCACGGCATGCTCGGCTGCCAGCTCGCCGTCCCCGGCGCCGGTTACCTGTTCAACTGCCTGCGCTGGACCGCCCCCGGCCCCCCCATCGACCCCGGCGAGTGGCAACCGGCCCCGACGGTCTACCAGCGCGCGGCCGAGGCGGGCGTCTCGGTCGGCTACGTCGGCCCGGCCAAGTTCGAGACCACCGGCCTCAACCGGGCGGTCTACCGCGGGGTCCGCTTCACCGGGGCCGACGAGGTCGACGAGCGGATCGACGGGGTCCGCCGCGCGCTGGCCGAGCCCCGCGCCCACGTCACGGTCTACTACGGCGACCTCGACTCCACCGGTCACGTGACCGGCTGGGGTTCGCCGGAATGGCTCGACCAGCTCGCCCTGGTGGATCGGATGGCCGAGCGGCTGGCCGAGACGCTCCCGCCGGGCTCGGCGATGTACGTCACCGCCGACCACGGCATGGTCAACGTCGGCGAGCGGATCGACGTCGACGCCCTGCCCGCGCTGCGCGAGGGCGTCACACTGCTCGGCGGCGAGGCCAGGGCACGCCACGTCTACACCGCGCCCGGCGCGTCCGCGGCGGTCCTGGACGCCTGGCGTGAGACCCTCGCCGGGAAGGCGTGGGTGGCCTCCCGGCAGGAGGCGGTCGACTCGGGCTGGTTCGGGCCGCGGATCCGCCCCGAGTGGCTGCCCAGGATCGGCGACGTGCTGGCCGTGCCGTACACCGACTGCGCCGTCGTCTCCACCGCGACCGAGCCGAAGGAGGCGGCCTTCATCGGCTGCCACGGCTCCCTGACCCCGGCCGAACAGCACGTCCCCCTTCTGGAGGTGAGCACCCGATGAGCCCGCTGATCACCGCCGCGGAGCTCGCGGAACTCGTGGAGCTCGCGGACCCGGCGCGAGCGTCCGGGGCGACAGTCCTGGACGTGCGCTGGAGGCTCGGCGGCGCGCCCGGCGCCGCCGCCGTCGACGACTACCGGGCCGGGCACGTTCCCGGCGCGGTCTTCTGCGACCTGGAGACCGACCTCGCCGGCCCGCCCGTGCTGGAGGCCGGGACGCCCGGGGGCCGCCACCCGCTGCCGTCGGCGGCCGCGTTCCAGGAGGCGATGCGGAGGCTCGGCGTGTCCGGCTCCCGCCCAGTCGTCGTCTACGACGAGGCCGACTCCACCGCCGCGGCCCGGGCCTGGTGGACGCTGCGCCACTTCGGCCACCCCGACGTCCGCGTCCTGGACGGCGGCCTGCGCGCCTGGACCGCCGCGGGATCGCCGCTCTCCACCGAGGAGCCGGCCCCCGCACCCGGCGACTTCGAGGCGCGGCCCGGCGGCATGCCGGTGCTGGACGCGGAGCGGGCCGCCCGGCTCGCCGCCGACGGGGTGCTGCTGGACGCCCGCGCCGCCGAACGGTACCGCGGCGAGGTCGAGCCGATCGACCCGGTCGCCGGCCACATCCCGGACGCGGTCAGCGCCCCCACCGGGGAGAACGTCGAACCCTCCGGCCGGTTCCACCGGGCCGGATTCCTGCGCGAACGGTTCAACACCCTGGGCGCCGTTCCCGGTGTCGAGGTGGGCGCCTACTGCGGCTCCGGCGTGACGGCGGCGCACCAGGTGCTGGCCCTGGAGGTGGCCGGCCTGCCGGCCGCGCTCTACGTCGGGTCGTGGTCGGACTGGGTGAGCGACCCGTCGCGGCCGGTCGCCACCGGCTGATCCCCGAACCCGAAGCAGACGAAGCCCGCGACGCCCGACGTCCCGCTCGCGACGGCCAGCGCCCGCGCGGGCGGGTCACCGGCGGCCAGCGCGGCGTGGAAGGCCGTCATCAGCGTCAGCGTCTCCTCGTCGCGCACCGGCACCAGGCTGGCCACCACGCACCGCGACCCCAGCGACAGGAACGTGCCGGCCAGGCCCAGCGGCGCCCCGTCGGCCGGGGCGTGGGCCATCCCGGCGTCGCAGGCCGACAGCACCACCAGGGCGGGCGGGACGCGCAGCCGCAGCAGGTCGTGCGCCATCAGCGCGCCGTCGTCGAGGTCGATGCTCGACAGCAGCGGTGCCCGGGGGGAGAACACGCCGTGCGCGGCCAGGTGCGCCATGTCCACGCCCTCCAGCGCGGCCAGCACGTCCTTTCGCCGCGCCGCCACCCGTTCCGTCCCCGGGTGGCACCGGCCGACCATGGCGGCCTCGGCCTCGGCGCACCGCAGGCCGGGTCCGGCCACCGTCACGACCCGTCCGCGCCCCCCGCGCCCCCCGCGCCCCCGGTTCTTCCCGTGCCCTCCGTCCTGCCCGTGCCGGCCGTCGTGCAGCCTCCGCCCGGGGCCGTCCTGCCTCTGCGGGCCGTCCCGGTCCTGCCCGTACGGGCCGTCCTGCCGGTCCCGCCCGCCCCGTCCGTTCCACGCGCCCGGTGCGGGGGACCCGCGCCGGGCGGCCAGCCAGGCGGCGGCGCTGGCCGCCACGGTCACCGGCCTGCCGGCGTTCGACGGCAGCAGCGGCCAGGGCAGGGTGTGCAGGCTCCCGGTCGGGACGACCACCAGGGAGCGGTCGCCGAGCAGGTCGCGCAGCGGCCACAGCAGCAGGCGCTCCAGCTCGGCGGCGTCCGCCCCCTCCGCGGGGGAGACGGTGGCCCCGCCGTCCCGCAGGTGCGTCCTGCGCAGCCCGTAGCGGAGGCGGATGACGGCCTCGGCCACGACAGCGAACCTCCCGAGGCGGTGCAGCGTGACCCTCTCCCGGGTGACCGCGACGGCGACCAGCTCGTCCCGGTGGCGGACGAACTCCACCAGCAGCGTCCGCCCCAGCGCCTCCCGCAGCGCGGCCGCTCCGGGGGCGAGCGGCCGGCCGGAGCCGCCGGTGACCGCCCGCCACCGCTCGGCCCAGGCCAGGACCACCTGGCCCCGCCCGGTCCGCAGGGCCAGTTCCAGCCCGAACCCGGCCAGCGGCTCACCCGCCCTGACCGCGTGCGCGCGCAGCATCGGGTCCTCCAGCGCGCCGGTGTCCGTCCCCACCTCGGCCAGGCCGTCCAGCACCGCGGCGAACGCCCCCCGCCGGTCGCCCGCCAGGTGGCGGAGCAGCGCCGTCGCCTGGTGGGCGACCACACCGCGGCCCGCGCGCGCCAGCACGGCCAGCTGGTCCCGCGCGGCCCGCGTGTCGCCCAGCTTCAGCGTCACCTCCGCGGCGGCGAGCCTGAGCGCCGCCGAGACGTCGCCGTACCCGGCGGCGGCGAGGTCGTCCGCGCACGAGAGCATCTCCCCGGCGAGCACCGCCGAGGGCGGGTCCAGGGCGAGCCGGGCCCGCAGCCCGATCTCGGCGGCGAGCGGCACCAGGACCGTCCGGCCCTGCGCGGCCAGCTCGCGGGCGGCCAGCTCCGCGCTCTCCGCGGCCCCGCGCGGATCGCCGGTGCGCAGCTCCACCCTGGCGAGCAGCAGCCGGGCCTCGGCCAGGGCCACCCCGGCGCCCGCCGCCACCAGCTCGGGAACCGCCGCCTCCAGCAGCACCCGCGCCTCGCCGGGCAGGTGGGCCGCGATCAGCGCCTCGGCCAGGTCGCAGCGGACCGTCGCCAGCCGCTCCGGGAAGCCGAACAACGTGACCTCGGCACGCCGGTAGGCGGTGAACGCGGCCGGCAGGTCGCCGCGCCGCGCGGCCAGGAAGGGCAGGTTGCCCTCGGCCAGGGCGAGCAGGTGCTCCAGGCCCGCGTCGCGCGCCAGCTCCGCGCACCGGCTCAGGTCGGCCTCGGCGGCGGTGAACTCCCCGAGGAACACGCGGGCGAGCCCGCGGTTCAACATCGCGCCGGCCATGAACCTCACGTCGCCGCCGAGGACGGCGACCGCCCGGTCGCACTGGGCGACGGCCTCGCGGTAGCGGCCGAGCCGCGCCAGGGCCACGGCGCGGTGCACCCCGAGCTTTCCCAGCTCGGCGCCGGTCAGGCCGGGTTCGGCGTCGGCGGCGACGACCAGCGCCTGCTCCGGGTGGCCCAGTTCCGTGCGGACGTGGACCAGCGAGAGCCGGGCCTGGGCCGCCCGGTGCCGCAGTCCCGCCGACAGGGCGACCTCCACCGCGTGGCGGAGCCGCTCCTCGGCGAACGGCAGGTCGCCCAGCTCCCGCGCGGCCACCGCGAGCGCCCGGTGCGCCACCGCCTCGGTCTCGCAGTGCGCGCAGCCGCCCTGCCCACCCTGCCCACCCTGTCCGCCCCGCCCCTCCGCGCCGGGGCAGGAGGCCGGGAGCGAGGCGAGCACCTCGTGGGCGAGGGAGAGGGCGCCGGCCGGATCGCTGCCCGACAGCTCGACCGCGCGCTCGGCGGCGGCGAGAGCCTCGCCATGGTCCGCCGCGGTCCGGGCGGGGCCGGATCGGAGCGCGGAGGCACGACCGGTGGCGGGCGACGTGGGGGTGGGCTCGGCGGCGATCGACACGGGGGTGTGCTCGGCGGTGAGTGCGGGCGAGGCGTGGCCGGTGGCGGGCGATGCGGGGGCGGGCTCGGCGGTGGGAGCGGGGGCGTGCTCGGTGGCGAGCGTCTCGTCGAGGCCCACCTACGGGCGGATCCGGGTCCAGGCGGTGGCCACCGGCGAGCGGCCGGGCCGGTGGCAGACCACGCTGAACCAGCCCGGCGGCAGGCCGGCGACGGCGAACCGGCCCGTCGGGGACGGCGTACGCGACTCGGTGAGGTGCAGCGTGCGGACCTCGACCAGCGCGCCCTCCCCGGGCCACGGCGAGATCTGCCCCGCCAGGTCGACCAGGCCGTCCAGGGAGGTGACCTCCAGCTCCACCGTGATACCGGCCGCGGTGAACCTCAGCAGCCGGGACCGGTCGGCGGAACGGACGCCGTGCGGCGCGGGCGTGACCGCCGGGCGGGCCGTGGCGGCGCCGGGCAGCCGCAGGCCGAAGGCGGCGCGGGCCGCGGCCGTGACCCGCTCGGGCACCGGGTCGCTCCCCGAGGCCATGCGCAGCGCGGCGATCAGGGACTCGTCGTCGATCGACGTGGGATGCCGCGTCACGGTGTCGCCTCCCGGGCGGTGAGCATGGTGCGTAGGCGGTTCAGGCAGCGGCCCCGGGTGGGGCCGTAGCTCCCGGCGGGCATGCCCAGGCGCCCGGCCAGCTGGTGGACGCCCGCGTCGGGGGCGGAGGCCATCAGCCGGAACAGAGAGCGGCACGGCTCGTTCATCTCGTCGACGGCCTGCCACAGGCGGCGGCCCTCGTCGGCGGTCAGCACCGTCAGCGCCGGATCGGCGTGGGCGTGCCCGGCGCCGTCCGGCGCGGTGAGCGGGCGGCCGTCGTCCGGATGCTCGGCCACCGGCCGCTCGGCCCGATGCCGCCGGCTCAGCAGGGACGCCTCCCGCCTGGCCGTGGTCAGCAGCCAGTAGCCGAGGCGGTCCGGATCGCGGATGGTGTGCAGGCTCTCCAGCAGTCTCAGCCAGGTGCCCTGCACCGCGTCGGCGGCGTCGGCGGGACTCAGGTCGTAGGCACGCACGGCCGACCAGAGCGGGCCGGTGAACCGGGCGACCAGAGCGTCCCAGGCCTCCTGGCCGCCCGCCAGGACGTCGTCGAGCGCGTGCTGGTCCCTCACCGGCGTCTCCAGGGTCACGGAGAACACTCGAAGTGTTCGAGCGATGACTTTGGGTGAGACTTTAGCCGGGTACGGGCACGACCACACCGGAATCGGGAATCCGCCTGCTGCCCGCCCCCTCCAGCAGGCGCTTCGCCGCCTCCCGCGGGGACCGTTCCGCCGCCGCCGCGGCGATCGCCCCGCTCACCAGCGCGGCGGCGAAGGAGGTCCCGCTCCAGCGGGCGTAGCCGCCGAAGGGGTGGTGGTCGAGGAAGGCGCTGGACAGCCACTCTCCCGGGGCGCAGGCGTCCACCCAGGGTCCGTGCCCCGAGAAGGGTGCCCGGGCCTCCCCGGCGGCGTCCAGCGCCGCGACGGCTATCACCCGGGGCGAGGCGGCCGGCCAGAAGGGGCGGTCGGAGGCGGTGTTCCCCGCGCACGCCACCGTGACCGTGCCGGCCAGTTCCGCCAGTGCCGCCTCCACCAGCGGGGAGGGGCCGTCGTCGAAGGTGTGCGCGCCGAAGGAGAGGTTGAGCACGCCGGGCGGGTCGGAGGCGAGCCGGCCCAGGACGTGCAGGAGCCCGGCCTCGTCTCCGACGCCGTGGCCGTTCAGCACCCTGATCGGCCGCAGGAGCGCCGCCGGGGCCGACCGCAGGACCAGTCCGGCGATGAACGTGCCGTGCCCGGCCTGGGGGTCGGGCTCGCCGTCGCGGTCACCGTCGGTGACCTCGTCGCTCTCCCGCCCCCGCTCCAGGAACCACGGGCTCCGCTCCCACCAGGGATGCTCCGACAGCCCGGTGTCGGGCAGGGCGACGGTCACGGCGTTTCCCGCGGGGCCGTCCGCGGCGGGAGCGGGCGCCGGGAGGGCGGCGCACGGGAAGGGGCGTGAGGCGGGGCCGCCGAAGTACAGCGGCTGGCCCCTCAGGACGTGGTTGGGGGAGGCCCGCAGGCCTCGCGCCCGCACCGAGGCCACCAGGTCGCAGACGTCCACGCCGGGGGAGAGCCGCACCCGGTAGATCCCCCCGGCCTCGGTGACGGCGTCGGCCCAGCGGGCGGTGGCCGCCAGGCCCGGGGCGTCGGTCAGCAACTGGCCCTTCCGGATCAGGGCGGGCGAACCAGGGATGGGTTCGACCCGTTCGATGCCGATATCCATGTGGTCCTCCGGAAACGATCGCCGAATGGCGGGGTTCTCTTCATTCCCGGGAAAGTCCCGGTCAAGTGCCCGCGCCGCAACATCTCGGTATGACCCCCCTCTGGTGCCAGGTCGCGACCGACGGTAGTCTCTCCTTCAGTCACTTGTGATCATCCTGGAACGAGGCCGTTGGGGAAGGCGCACCTCGTACCGAAACGGGAGGTCCGGTGTCTGCTCGTGGCGTGCTTTACGTCCACTCGACTCAGCCTGCGCTGTGCCCGCATATCGAATGGGCGGTCGCAGGTGTCCTTGGCGTACCCGTAGACCTGACCTGGACTCCACAGCCCGCCGCGCCCGGCCACGTGCGCGCACAGGCCGAGTGGGAGGCCCGCGTGGGTACGGCGGCGGCCATCACCTCGTCGCTGATGGGCTGGCAGCGCATACGCTTCGAGGTCACCGAGGACGCCTCGCCGGGCGCCGACGGGTCCCGGCACGCCTACACGCCCTCCCTGGGGGCCTTCACGGCGGTGATCGGCGCCTCCGGGGACATCCTGATCCCCGAGGACCGGCTGCGCTCGGCCATGCTGATGGCCCGCCAGGGCCGGGTGGTGCTGGAGGAGGAGCTGGACCGCATGCTGGGCAAGCAGTGGGACGCCGAGCTGGAGTCGTTCCGGTACGCCGGAGAGGGAGCCCCGGTCCGCTGGCTGCACGCCGCCGTCTGACCCCGCCGTCCGGCCCCGCCGTCCGATCCCGCCGTCCGATCCCGCCGGCTTCCTGCCGGTGAGAGGAGCGAGAAGACCGAAGGGCCCCGCCGACGAGGTCGGCGGGGCCCTGGGGCGCGTGCCCGTGCCGGCGTCGCCGAGGGCGTCGCCGGCACGGGCCTCCTGTCAGACGGTGGTGAACGCCACGGCGACGTCGTGCCCGCCGAACCCGAAGGAGTTGTTGATCGCGGCGATCTGGCCGCCGGGCAGGTCGCGGGGCTCATCGCGCACGATGTCGACCTCGACGCCGTCGTCCAGGTCGTCCAGGTTGATCGTTCCAGGCGCGCGCCGCTCGTGCAGCGCCAGGACGGTGAAGACGGACTCGATGCCACCGGCGCCGCCGAGCAGGTGCCCGGTCATCGACTTGGTGCCGCTGACCAGCGGGTGGTCGCCGATGACCTCCTTGATCGCGATCGTCTCCACCACGTCGCCGGCGGGGGTGGAGGTGGAGTGCGCGTTCACGTGCTTGATGTCGGCGCCGGTGAGACCGGAGTTCTCCAGGGCCCGGCGCATGGCCAGCATGACCCCGGCGCCGCTCGGCTCGGGCTGTGCGATGTGGTGGGCGTCGGCGGAGTACCCGACCCCGGCGGCGACCGCGTAGATCGTGGCGCCGCGGGCGCGGGCGTGCTCCTCGGACTCCAGCACGACGATGCCGGCGCCCTCACCCAGCACGAAGCCGTCGCGGCCCTTGTCCCACGGCCGGGAGGCGCGCTCGGGCTCGTCGTTGCGGGTGGACATGGCGCGCATGGCGGCGAAGGAGCCGATGTTCAGCGGGTGGATGGCCGCCTCGGTCCCGCCGGCCACGACCACGTCGGCCCGGCCCGAACGGATCATGTCGATGGCGTACCCGATGGACTCGGCGCCGGTGGCGCAGGCGCTCACGGTGGCGTGGACGCCGGCGCGGGCGCCGACCTCGATGCCGATCCAGCCCGCCGCGCCGTTCGGCATCAGCATGGGCACGGTGAACGGTGAGAGCCGCGTCCAGCCCTTCTCCTTGAAGGTGTCGTAGGCGGCGAGGATCGTGGTGATGCCCCCGATGCCGCTGCCCACGACGACGCCGAGCCGCTCGGGGTCGACCTTCTCGATCGCGGCGTGCGCCCAGGCCTCGCGGGCCGCGACCAGCGCGAACTGCTCGGCCCGGTCCAGCCGTCGCGACTCGGGCCGGGGCAGCACCTCGGTGGGGTCGACGGCCGCGAAGGCGGCGAACTTCACCGGGACGGAGTCGACCCACTCCTCGGTGATGGTGCGGACCCCGGACCGACCGGCGAGGAGCGCCGACCAGGTCGAGGCGACGTCTCCACCGAGGGGCGTCGTCGCGCCGAGCCCGGTGACGACGACACGTGCCTGGTCTGTACTCACTGCTGCGCTCCTTGTGTGTCGCTGGTCTGGCGGAAGGCCCGGACGTCTCAGTTCTGGATGAAGTTGATGACGTCCTTGACGGTCTTGAGGTGCTTGAGCTGGTCGTCGGGGATCTCGACGCCGAACTCGTCCTGGGCGGCGACGGCGATCTCCACCATGGAGAGCGAGTCGATGTCGAGGTCGTCGACGAAGCTCTTCTCCGGGGTGACCTCGGCGGCCGGGATTCCGGTGATCTCGTTGACGATCTTGCCGATGCCGGCGAGGATCTCCTGCTCGGTCAGAGCCATGTCGGTTATTCTCCTTGGATTCGTTTTCTTCTGGTTTCCCGCGCGGCGGAGCCACGCGGAAGTTTTAGGGAATCTCGATGATCTGGCCCGCGTAGGTCAGGCCCGCGCCGAAGCCCAGCAGCAGGGCGAGCCCGCCGGAGGGGACCTCACCCTGCTCGATCATCCTGGACAGGGCGAGCGGGATCGAGGCGGCCGAGGTGTTCCCGGCCAGCACGATGTCCTTGGCGATGACGGCGTTGTCGGCGCCGAGCTTGCGGGCGATGGTCTCGATGATGCGGAGGTTGGCCTGGTGGGGCACGAACGCGGCCAGGTCGGCCGGGTCGACCCCGGCCCGGTCGCAGATCTCCTTGGCCACGGGGTGCAGCGCGGTGGTCGCCCAGCGGAACACGGTCTGTCCCTCCTGGTGCAGGAAGGAGTCCCGGTCCTTGATGATGATCGCGTCGAACTTGTCGCCGGCGCTGCCCCAGACCACCGGGCTGATCCCCGGCGTCTCGGAGGGGCCGACGACCGCGGCGCCCGCCCCGTCGGCGAAGATCACCGCGGTGGCCCGGTCGGTCCAGTCGATCCACTGCGAGAGCTTCTCGGTGCCGACCACGAGCACGTGGGTGGCCGAGCCCGCGCGGACCGCGTCGTTGGCGACCGCGAGGGCGTAGCAGAAGCCCGAGCAGGCGGTGTTCACGTCGAACGCGCCCGGGGCGTCGATGCCCAGGCGGGTGGCGACCCGGCCGGCCGCGTTGGGGATCTGCGTCTCCAGCGTGCAGGTGGCGACGATCACCAGGTCGATGTCGGCGGCCGACAGGCCGCTGGCGGCCAGGGCCTTGCCCCCGGCCTGCACGGCCAGGTCGATCTCGGACTCGCCGTCGGGGGCGATCCGGCGCTCCTTGATGCCGACGCGGCTCTGGATCCAGGCGTCGTCGGTCTCCATGGTCGCCGACAGGTCGTCGTTGGTGACCACCTGGGAGGGCTGGTAGTGACCGAACGCCAGGATCCGCGCGCCCGGCGCGCCCTGAGAGATCTTCATGCGTCGATCACCGCTCCTCATCCGACCCGAGGGCGGCTCGCGCGGCCTCCAGGTCGTCGGGGGTCTTCAGGGCGACGGCCGTCACCCCGCGCAGGGCACGCTTGGCCAGGCCGGTCAGTGTGCCGCCGGGGACAAGCTCGATCATGGTGGTGACGCCGCGGCCGGCCATGGTGGCCATGCAGGCGTCCCAGCGCACCGGGCTGGCGACCTGGGCGACCAGGCGCTCCAGGAACTCGGCGCCGCTCGGCACCGCCTCGCCGTCGCGGTTGGACAGCAGCGTCACGGCCGGGTCGGCGGGGTCGAGGCCGGCGGCGGCCTCG
The DNA here is from genome assembly GCF_040640155.1 of Streptosporangium sp. NPDC023615. Classification (NCBI taxonomy): domain Bacteria; kingdom Bacillati; phylum Actinomycetota; class Actinomycetes; order Streptosporangiales; family Streptosporangiaceae; genus Streptosporangium; species Streptosporangium sp. NPDC023615. Next base: position 50,236 of record NZ_JBFABE010000025.1, on the reverse strand, counting down.
CGCAGCCGGTCGACCGCGGAGGCCATGTGCTCGGTGTGGAAGGCGCCGGCGACCGCGAGCGGGATCACCCGTGCACGGGCGGGCGGCTCGGCCTTGAACGCGGCCAGCTGCTCCAGCGTGCCACCGGCCACGATCTGCCCGGCACCGTTGATGTTGGCGGGGGCGAGGCCCCTGGCGGCCATGGCCGCGAGCACCTCCTCCTCCACCCCGCCCAGCACGGCGGACATGCCGGTCTCGGTGACGGAGGCGGCCTTGGCCATGGCCAGGCCCCGTTCGCGGACGAGGACGAGGGCCTGCTCGGGGGTGAGCACCCCGGCCAGCGCGGCGGCGGTGAACTCGCCCACGCTGTGCCCGGCGACGATGCCGGGCGAGGCCCCGAGGACCTCGGCGACGGCCAGCCCGGCGGCCACGAGCAGTGGCTGGGCGACGGCGGTGTCACGGATCTCGTCCGCGTCCGCGGTGGTCCCGCAGGCGATCAGGTCAAGGTCGATCAGATCGGACCAGGCGGTCAGCCGGTCGGCCAGACCCGGGAGATCGAGCCATGGACCGAGGAATCCTGGGGTCTGGGCGCCTTGGCCCGGAGCGACGATGACGAGCACGAAATCCAGCCTGCCCTGTAGGAGTCCACTACTCGGATGGGGATCCGGACGAAGTTGGTCCCCAGTTCTTTGTAGGGTATCTACAACGGGAGTTTCACGGAGATTAAGTAAAGGACGCTAGATCGCGGTTGTTTCGGACAGTCGGCCCAGGATCAGTCCCACCTGGAGGGTGAACGCGGACCTGCCCTCGGTCGGCTGGTACCCGGTCAGTTCGGTGATCTTACGCAGACGGTAGCGCACCGTGTTGGGGTGGACGAACAGCAGCCGGGCGGTCGCCTCCAGGGAGGTGCCCTGTTCCAGGTAGGTGGCCAGGGTGTCCAGCAGCGGCGTGCCGATCAGGGGCAGGTAGACGTTCTCGACGAGCTGGGCCCTGGCGTCGCCGTCACCGTCGATGGCCCGCTCGGCGAGCAGGTCCTCGGCGTGCACCGGCCGGGGGGCGTCGGGCCACCCGGCCGCGGCCCGGAGCCCGGCCATCGCGGCCCGCGCCGATCTGGCGGCCGAGTGCAGGTCGGCCACCTCGGGCCCGATCACGACCGGGCCGGGACCGAAGCGCGGCACCACGTGCCTGGCCGCCGCGGTGACGCTGTCGGCGCCGCCGACGATCACGATCAGCCGGTCGCCCTGCACGCCGGCCAGCATGTCCAGCCCCGACCTGCGGCCCCGCTCGCGCAGTGCGTCGATCACCGCCTGCGGGTCGTCGCCGGGCGTCTGGCCCGCCAGCACCACGACGGGCGCGGAGGTCCAGCCGAGCGCCGCGGCCCAGGAGTGCAGGCCGTCGTCGACCTCCCCCCTGACCAGGGCGTCCACGATCAACGCCTCCAGCCGGGCGTCCCAGGCCCCCCGGGCCTCGGCCTCGCGGGCGTAGACCTGCGCGGCGGCGAACGCCACGTCGCGGGTGTAGCGGAGCATCGCCTGCTGGAGCTGGTCCTCCCCGCCGGGCGCCGCCAGCTCCCCGGACTGCGCCTCGACCACCTCGACCACGACCCGCACGATGTCGACGGTCTGCTGCAGCGAGATGGACCGCTTCAGCTCCCGGGGCGCGGTGCCGAAGAACTCGATGCTGGGGGTCGGGCGGCCCTCGCCGGCGTGCTGGAACCACTCCACGAACGCGGCGATCCCGGCCTGGGCGACCAGCCCGACCCAGGACCGGTCCTCGGCCGACAGGGCGCGGAACCACATCAGCCGGTCGTCCATCCGGGACATGGCGGCCGTGCCCAGCGTGCCCATGGCCCGCTCCAGCCGCCGCGTGGTGTCCTGCCGGACCCGGTCGGACTCGGGATCCCTCCCCGGCCCCGCCGCGACGCCGTCGTGTCCTGCCGCCTGCCTGCTCCGTTCCCTCACGTCACCAAGGGTGCCAGGTCGCGCGGGATGCGTCGGCCACGGTTCCGTACAACGCGCGGCCCCCGATCTTGTGGGACGCCACCGCCGTCCCCGTCACGCGGGCCGGCCCGCCGCCCGAGTGCCGCGGACCGTACGCGTTCCGTGGGTCGCACGCGTCCACGGGTCGCCCGTGTCCCGTCGGCCGTCCGTCGCTCCCGCGAACGGCGGGAGCGACGAGGACGGCGGGGACCGTGCTCAGACGACCGCGACGGCGGTGATCAGGCCGATGGCCAGGTGGGTGACCGCCAGCAGCCGGGCGCCGGGCTGCAGGTCCGGCTCGGAGACCAGCTGCCGTACGGAGATTCCCGCCACCTTGTCGAAGACGATCATCCCCACCGTCTGCATGGCGATGCCGAGCAGTCCGAAGACCGCGGTGGCGAGCAGGCCCTCGTGCAGCGCCCCGCCGGAGGACCAGATGGAGGCCGCGACGATCAGCCCCACCGCGGCCAGCCCCGAGCTGGTGAGCAGGGTGGCGTTGGGGTTGCGGGCATCCTTGATCAGGTGGCTGAGCTTGCCCGGGATGGCCAGGTCGATCACGTAGAAGCCGATGACCAGCAGGATCACCCCCAGGACGGCGTAGGCGGCGATCGCGAGCGCGCCGCGCCCGAGGTTCTCGGCGAGCGAGAGCGTCTCGGCCCCGGCGGGGGATGGGGACGTCAGGACCGACGCGATGGTGGGACTCATATGCCGTTTCTCTTTTCGGGACTCAGAGCTCGATGCGGTGCGGGACGAATGACGACGTGTCGTCGGTGATGAACCCCGAGGTCTCACGGATGCCGAGACCCGCGGCCTCGTCGTGGACGACCCAGGCGCCCAGGACCGGGCGCCAGCCGTCGAAGACGGGCAGTGCCTGGAACTCCTGGTAGACGTGACCCTCGGCGCCGTAGCCGCCCCCGGTCTCCAGGTGCTCGGCGGGAGTGACGATCCGCATGTTCGCGCCCTCCCGGCCCAGCAGCGGCTTGGAGATGTAGGAGGACATGCCGCGCGGATCGCCGAGGTAGGCGGGCAGCAGGTTCGGGTGCCCCGGGTACAGCTCCCAGAGCACCGCGAGCAGCGCCTTGTTCGACAGCAGCATCTTCCACAGCGGCTCGATCCAGGTCATCGAGACCTGCTGTCGCACCGCCCGGACGCCGAACGGATCGGCGATCGCCCACTCCCAGGGGTACAGCTTGCACAGGGTACGGATCACCCTGCGCTCCATGTCGACGAAGCGCAGGTTGAGGCCGTCCCAGCCGATGTCCTCCATGGCCACCGCGATGGTGGCCAGCCCGGCCTGGTCGGCGGTCTCCTGCAGGTAGGCCAGGGTCATGGCCTCCTCGCCGGAGGTGTCCATGTTGGTCCAGGCGAAGTGCGCGGGCCCGGTGGGCAGGCCGGCCGCGATCTGCTGCCACCTGGCGATCAGACGCTCGTGGATGGAGTTCCACTGGTCGTCGTCGGGGTAGCGGTCGCGCAGCCAGAACCACTGCACCACCGAGCTCTCCAGCAGGCTGGTGGGGGTGTCGGCGTTGTACTCCAGCAGCTTGGCCGGGCCGGTGCCGTCGTAGCGCAGGTCGAACCGGCCGAACAGGTACGGGTCGTTCCGCTCCCAGGAGGCCGCGATCTCCGGCGCCACCCAGTCGGGGATCGCGAACTCGGCGTACCGGCCCTTGGTGACGACGTGCTCCACGGCGTGCAGGCACATCCGGTGCAGCTCCTCGACCTGGTTCTCCAGATCGAGGACCTCGTCCATGGAGAAGACGTACTGGACGGCCTCGTCCCAGTACGGGCGGTCCAGTCCCTCGGGATGGGCCGAGCGATGGTAGGCCAGGCCGTGCCCCTCGATGATCCTCTCCCAGCCGTCACGGGGGAGCGAGGTCTCGCGTCTCATCTGCTGCTCATCCGCCGCTCATCTGCGCGGGCTCAGCTCCCGCTCGAGCCACGGCCGCCGAAACCGCCCCGCTGGATCACGGAGCCCTTGGGCGAGGTGATCCTGACGTCCGAGGGGCGGACGGTGGTGCCCTGCCGGATGCGCGCGCCGCTCCTGACGCCGCCGTAGTACCAGCCGTAGGCGCCCCGGGAGCCGTGGTAGTAGGTGCTGCGCCCGTCGTCGTCGCAGTAGTCCTCGTCGACGACCGCGTACGTGCCGTCGGGCAGGCGGCTGTTCATGTCGACGCACTCGGCGCCGACCTCCTCGTAGTCGTTCTGCGCCGAGCAGTAGCCGATCAGCAGCAACGAGACGACACCGATGCCGGTCAGGGTCACGACCTTGGACGCCATGCCCTTGGAGGACTTGGCGGGTGGTCTGGGCGGCAGGTTGCCCCCGGCGGCCAAAGGGTGTTTCGGTGGTCCGGACATCGAGCTCCAATGAGATGTGTCGCCATAGGCTATCGATGGGGTTTTGTCTGTTCAACAGCGCTATCCATCTTTGATGGTATGCACCGTCGTGACGGTGTGCGGCGTGGTGATCGCCGATCTTCGGACGAGCCCGTGGGCGCTTCGGCGGACGCGCCCCGGAGCGGCCCGGAGGGCGGGGCTCCGGGCGGTTTCGCGGGCGCCCTCGCCCGGGTCCTCGGGCAGGCCCCGGGCGGTTTCGCGGGCAGGCCTCAGGCGGGCCCGCGTGCGGGGCCGGAGCGGTCCCCGAGCGTGAGGAGCACCTCGCGCAGCAGGTCGGCCAGGGCCCGCGCGGTCTCGTCCGGGACCCCGGCGAGCAGCTCGGCGTGCGCCTCGCCGGTGGCCAGGGCCAGCTCCTCGGCCCGCCGCGCGCCCCGGTCGGTCAGCCGCACCCACGAGCTCCGGCCGTCGTCGGGGTCGGGCTCGCGCTCGACCAGCCCGGCCGCGGTGAGCCTCTGCAGGATGTTGCTCGTCCCCCCGGTGGTGAGGGAGGAGCGCGAGGCGAGCCTGCTGGGCTTCAGCCGGTAGGGGGCCCCGGCCCGGCGCAGCGTGGCCAGCACGTCGAACTCGGCGTAGGTCAGGCCGTACTCGCCGAGCACGCCCTGGGTGACCTCCTCGACCAGGGACTTCAGCCGGCCGGTGCGCTTGACGATCTCCAGGTGCACGGTGGCGGCCTCGGGCAGCTCCGCCCGCCAGCCGTCCATCACCTCGTCGACGCGGTCACGCCGCGCCGTCTCCCGTGCGCCCATGGGGTTGAGGGTACCTGCTCACGCTGATAGCTTTTCAGAAAGCTTTTTTAATTGCTTTATGAACGGAGACATCCCCGTGCGCATGCTCATCACCGGTGCGACCGTGATCGACACCGAGCCGCGGCCGCTCGTCCTGCGGGGCGCCGACGTGCTGGTGGAGGGGGGAGTGATCGCCGCGGTCGGGGGCGCCCTCCGCGCGGAGGGCGCCGAGGTCCTCGACGCGGCCGGCGGGATCCTGCTGCCCGGCTTCGTCGACACCCACCGGCACGTGTGGCAGAGCGTGCTGCGCTCGGTCGCGGCCGACGCCACGCTCGGCGGCTACCTCGACCTCGTGCTGGGCAGGCTCGCCCCCGCGTTCCGCGCCGAGGACGTCCACGCGGCGAACCTGTGGGGCGCGCTGGAGGCGCTCGACGCGGGCGTCACCACGCTGTACGACTGGTCGCACATCCAGCTCACCCCGGCCCACACCGACGCCGCCCTCGACGCCCTGCGCGAGGCCGGGATCCGCGCCGTGTTCGGCTACGCGCCCGCCTCGCCCGCGGACGGCGCGCGCCGCGAGGACGAGGTGCGCCGGGTGGCCTCCCTCGCCGGCGGCTCCGGCCTCCTGACCCCCGCCCTGGCCGCGTGGGGGCCCGTCTACGGTTCCGCCGCCGCCGCGGAGGCCGACTGGCGGCTGGCCCGCGAGCTGGGTCTGCCGATCAGCCTGCACGCGACCGGCGTCGGCGCGGTCGAGCGGCTGCACGCCGCCGGCCTGCTCGGGCCCGACGTCATGTTCGTGCACGGCAACGGCTTCTCCGACGAGGCGGTGAGGCTCCTGGCCGCGAGTGGCGGCACCGCCTCGGTCGCACCGGTCGTGGAGGCGCAGATGGGGCACGGGTACCCCGAGTCGGGCAGGTTCCGCGACGCCGGCGTCCCGGTCGGGCTGGGTGTGGACACCGTGACCGACGCGCCGGGGGACATGTTCACCGTGATGCGGGCCGCCTTCGCCGTCGAGCGCCTGCGCGGCGGGTCGCCGTCCGCCGCCGACATGCTGAGGATGGCCACGCTCGGGGGCGCCGAGGCCCTCGGCATGGCGGACCGGATCGGATCGCTGCGGCCGGGCCGGCAGGCCGACCTGGTGATCCTGCGGACCGGCTCCCCGGCCATGGCACCTGTCCACGACCCGATCGGCGCGGTGGTCACCGCGGCCGGCCCCGGCGACGTGGACACCGTGATCGTCGGGGGTCGCGTCGTGAAGCGCGGCGGACGCCTGCTGCACGCCGGCCTGCCGCGGGCCCTCGACCTGGTGTCCCGCTCGGCCGCCCGTCTCGCCCGCGCCGCCGGGCTCACGGTGGCGGGCTGACCGGCCGCCGCACCCCGGCGAGGACCCGCCTCGGCCGCCCGGATGTGTAATGATCTGGCAAAGCGCGCTGAACGAGGGGTCCGCGGTGCCGGAGATCAGACCGTTGCGGCCGGGGGATCCGCCGCGACTGGGGGAGTACTCGCTCCAGGGCAGGCCGGGGGAGGGCGGTCAGGGGGTCGTCTACCTGGGGGAGTCCGACGGCGGCGAGCGTGCCGCCGTCAAGCTGCTGCACGTGCGCTTCACCGGGGAGGCGCACGCGCGGGCCCGCTTCGCCCGGGAGCTGGCGGCGTCCCGCAGGGTGGCCGCCTTCTGCACCGCCAGGGTCCTCGACGCCGACCTCGACGGCGAGACCCCCTACATCGCGAGCGAGCTGATCGAGGGCCCCTCGCTGCGCCAGGTCGTCGAGCGCGACGGGCCGCTGTCGGGGGAGTCGCTCGAACGGCTCGCCGTCGGCACCGCCACCGCGCCGGCCGCGATCCACCACGCCGGGATCGCGCACCGCGACTTCAAGCCCGACAACGTCCTGCTCGCCGCCGACGGCCCCAGGGTCGTCGACTCCCCGTGATCGCCGGCCGGCGGCCTGGAGTTCGTGGACGTGGGTCTCAACAGGGAGGAGGCGATCGAGACGGGGAAGGTCGACCTGGTGATCTCCAACTTCTCGATCGAGAGCGCCGACCGCGAGCGGGTCGCCTTCGCCGGGCCGTACTACGTCGCCCACCGCGACGTGCTGGTCCGGGCCAGTTCGAGGATCGACACGCTGGGGGACCTGCGGGGCAAGGGGCTCTGCCTGCCGGGAGGCCAGACCACCGGACAGATGATCCGTGACCGGGGCGTCGCGTTCGTCCGCGTCGACGCGGACGACTCCTCCCAATGCGCCTCCCAGGTGGCCGACGCCATGCCCGGGGAGGACCTGCTGATCGCCGGTTTCGGAGCCCGCCTCCACGGCATCAAGCTGGAGATCGCCGGGCTCAGGCTCACCACCGAGCGGTACGGCGTGGCGATGAGGCACGGCGACCCGGTGGCCTGCCGCAGGATCAACGAGGTGATCGCCTCCATGTACGGGACCGGGAGCATGAAGCGCCTGCTCAAGAAACACCTGGGCAGGGTCGGTTTCCGCTTCGAGACCGCGCTACCCCGCCTGGAGGCCTGCCGGACGTCCGCGACCTCCGAGGAGCCCGCCGGGCCGGTGACCGGGACGCGTGAGCCGTGAGGACCCTCCCGGATCGGCGGCCGGGACGCGCGCGAGGGCCCGTACCGGCCGCGGGTCCGCCCGCCGCCTCACCGAGGGGCGGGCGAGGGCTCACGAACCGACGCAGGTGACGCCCTTCGCCGGGACCTTCCCGCCGATCAGGTAGTCCTCGGTCACCTTCTTCACGCACGCGTCCCCCGACAGGTAGGCGCCGTGTCCCTCGCCCTTGTAGGTGACCAGCACGCCCGTGCGCAGCTCGGTCGTGAGCTTCGGCGCCCACTCGTAGGGGGTGGCGGGGTCGCCGGTGCCGCCGATCACCATGATCGGCGCCGAGCCCGAGGCGTCGACCCGCCGGGCCGCGTCGCTCCCGGGGACCGGCCACATCGAGCAGATCAGCCCCATGCCGGAACCGCCGAAGAGCGGCGAGATCTTCAGCGTCTCGGTCTCGATCGCGGCGATCTGGCCCGGGGTGGGCCGCTCGGAGGTGTCCACGCAACTGATCGCCGGGAAGCTGCTCATCAGGGTGGTGTAGTTCCCGTCCGGCAGGCGGCCGTTGTAGCTGTCTGCCATCGCCAGCAGGATCCGCCCGTCACCCTTGCGCGCCTCGCTCAGCGCCTGGTCCAGCAACGGCCAGGTCAGCTCCGAGTACAGCGCCGCGGCGACGCCGACGCCCGCCAGCCCCTGCGTCAGTTGCCGGTCGCCGACCTTGAGCGGTTTGTCGTTGAGCTCGTCCATCAGCGCGGTGACGTTCTTGCCGGCGATGGTCGCGTCGGCGCCGATCTCGCACTCGCCGGGCCGTTTCACGCAGTCCCGCAGGAAGGACTCGTAGGCGTGCTGGAACCCCTTCGTCTGGACCCTGGAGCGCTCGGCCATGGAGACCCTCGGGTCCAGCGGGGCGTCCAGCACGAACCGGCCCACGTTGCGCGGGAACCTGGTCGCGTACACCGCGCCGAGCTGTGTCCCGTAGGAGATGCCGAAGTAGTGCAGTCTCTGCTCGCCCAGGGCCACGCGCAGGCGGTCCATGTCGGCGGCGGCGTTCACCGTGCCGACGTGGGGGAGGATCTTGCCCGAGCTCTGACGGCAGGCGGCCGTGAACCTCCCGATGATCTTCTGCATCTCGGCGCGCTCGGCGGCGTTCGCGGGCAGCGTGTCCATCGAGGTGTACTCGTCCATCACCGCCTTGTCGCCGCACCTGACGCCGGAGCTGCGGTCCACCCCGCGCGGGTCGAAGCTGACCAGGTCGTAGCGTTTGTTCAGGTCGGCGAAGGCCTTGGCGGCCTGGGCCAGGGTGTCGACGCCCGAGGCGCCGGGGCCGCCGAAGTTGAACACCAGCGAGCCGATCCGCGTCCCCGGCCCCTGGGCCTTGATCCGGATGACGGCGATGTCGATGGCCTCACCGGCGGGGGCGGCGTAGTCGAGCGGCACCCTCAGACTGCCGCACTGCTGGGCGGGGTCGGGCCTGGCGGGGGTCTGCTCGCCGGGCCGCTTGATGTCGGTGCACGGACCCCAGGTGATCGCCCCCGCGGGCACGGGCGTGGACGCCGCTGAGGACGGGGAGGACGATGGCGCCGAGGGGCTGGACGAGGCCGGGCCGACGGCCGGTCCCGCCGGGGCCGCGCCGTCCCCGCCCCCCTCGCCGCTGCAGGCGGCGAGCGCGGTGGACAGAACGGCGATCGTCGTGGCCGTCCTGAGGATTCTTGCCATGGAACAGCTCCCCTGGAGTCGTCTGCCGGGGGAAGCGATTCCACCCTAACCGGGCGGGCTCCCCAGGAAAAGGAGAACCCGCCCGGACAGGATCACACACCCATGGACTGGGTGTCGTTGCTCTCGGCGCCTCCGGCCTCGGTCACGCCGTTCTTCAGGTGGTACATGGCGATGGCGTCGCCCAGCACCTCCGGGTCGAGCTCGCCGCGCCCGACGAGCTGGGTGAGCACGGCCAGCGTGATCGACGCGGCGTCCACGTGGAAGTGGCGGCGCAGCGCCGAACGGGTGTCCGACAGGCCGAACCCGTCGGTGCCGAGCGAGCTCCAGTCGCCGGGCACCCACTGGGCGATCTGGTCCTGGACCGCCCGCATGTAGTCGCTGACGCCCACGAACGGCCCCTGGGCCTGCGAGAGCGCCTGGGTGACGTACGGCACCCGCTTCTCGGCGTCGGGGTTGAGCAGGTTGTGCTCCTCGGCGGCGAGCGCGTCGCGGCGCAGCTCCGCCCAGGAGGTCGCCGACCACACCTCGGCCGCCACGCCCCAGTCCTCGGCCAGCATCCGCTGGGCCTCCATGGCCCACGGCCCGGCCACGCCCGAGGACAGGATGTTGGCCTTCGGCGCCGATCCGGACACGGCCGGAGCCGCGGCGAACCGGTAGAGGCCCTTGAGCAGGCCCCGCACGTCCAGGCCCTCGGGCTCGGCGGGCTGGGGGTAGGGCTCGTTGTAGACGGTCAGGTAGTAGAAGATGTTCTCCGGCTGCTCGCCGTACATCCTCCGCAGGCCGTCCTTGACGATGTGGGCCACCTCGAACCCCCAGGAGGGGTCGTAGGAGACCGCGGCCGGGTTCGTCGAGGCGATCAGCGGGGTGTGACCGTCCTCGTGCTGCAGGCCCTCGCCGTTCAGCGTGGTACGGCCGGCCGTCGCGCCGAGCAGGAAGCCCCGGCCCATCTGGTCGGCCATCTGCCACATCTGGTCACCGGTGCGCTGCCAGCCGAACATCGAGTAGAAGATGTAGATCGGGATCATCTGCTCGCCGTGCGTGGCGTACGACGAGCCCACCGCGATCGCCGAGGCCATCGACCCGGCCTCGCTGATGCCCTCGTGCAGGATCTGACCCTCGGTCGACTCCTTGTACGACAGCAGCAGCTCGCGGTCGACCGCGTCGTAGGTCTGCCCGTGCGGCGAGTAGATCTTCGCCGTCGGGAAGATCGCGTCGAGACCGAAGGTGCGCGCCTCGTCCGGGATGATCGGCACGAACCGGTTGCCGATCTCCTTGTCGCGCATGAGGTCCTTGAGCAGGCGGACGAACGCCATCGTGGTGGCGACGTTCTGCTTGCCCGACCCCTTCTTCAGCTGCGCGTACGCGGCGTCGCCGGGCAGCGTGACCGGCTTGGCGCGCACCACCCGCTTGGGCAGGAAGCCACCCAGCGCGGCGCGGCGCTCCTTCATGTACTGGATCTCGGGGTCGTTCTCGCCCGGGTGGAAGTAGGGCGGGAGGTCGGCCTCGAGCGCGGAGTCGGGGATCGGCAGGTAGAGCCGGTCGCGGAACTCCTTCAGGTCGGCCTTGGACATCTTCTTCATCTGGTGCGTGGCGTTGCGCGCCTCGAAGTCCTTGCCCAGCGTCCAGCCCTTGATGGTCTGGGCGAGGATGACCGTCGGCTGGCCGACGTGCTCGCGGGCCGCCTTGTAGGCCGCGTACACCTTGCGGTAGTCGTGACCGCCGCGGGAGAGCTTGCGGATCTCCTCGTCGGACAGGTGCTCGACCATCTTGCGCAGGCGCGGGTCGTCACCGAAGAAGCTGTCCCGGATGTACGCGCCGTCCTCGACCGAGTAGGTCTGGAACTGCCCGTCCGGGACCGTGTTCATCTTGTTGACGAGCACGCCGTCGACGTCGGCCGCCAACAGCGGGTCCCAGTCGCGGCCCCAGACGACCTTGATGACGTTCCAGCCGGCGCCCCGGAAGTACGACTCCAGCTCCTGGATGATCTTCCCGTTGCCCCGCACCGGCCCGTCCAGGCGCTGCAGGTTGCAGTTGATCACGAAGGTGAGGTTGTCGAGCTCCTCGCGGGCGGCCACGCCGATCGCGCCGAGCGACTCGGGCTCGTCCATCTCGCCGTCGCCGAGGTAGCACCAGACGTGGCTGCGGCTGGTGTCCTTGATCTTCCGGTTCAGCAGGTAGCGGTTGAACCGGGCCTGGTAGATCGCCCCGATCGGGCCGAGGCCCATGGAGACCGTGGGGAACTCCCAGAAGTCGGGCATCAGGCGCGGGTGCGGGTAGGAGGGCAGGCCCTTGAACCCGTGCGAGAGCTCCTGACGGAAGGCGTCGAGCTGACCCTCGTTGAGACGGCCCTCCAGGAAGGCGCGGGCGTAGATGCCCGGCGCCGCGTGCCCCTGGAAGAAGACCTGGTCCCCGGACTCGCCGTGGTCCTTGCCGCGGAAGAAGTGGTTGAAGCCCACCTCGTAGAGCGAGGCCGCCGAGGCGTAGGTGGCGATGTGCCCGCCCACGTTGGTGCGGGCGTTGGCCCGGGTCACCATGACGGCCGCGTTCCAGCGCGTGTAGGCGCGGATCCGGCGCTCGACGTACTCGTCGCCGGGGAACCAGGGCTCGCGCTCCGGCGGGATGGTGTTGATGTAGTCGGTGCTGCGCAGGCCGGGCACGCCGACCTGGTGCTCACGGGCCCGTTCCAGCAGCCGGAGCATCAGATAACGGGCTCGAGTCCGGCCTTCCGTCTTGATGACGTTGTCGAGCGACTCGAGCCACTCCTGGGTCTCACTGGGATCGACATCAGGGAGCTGGCTGGGTAGGCCGTCACTGATGATCGAGAAACGCTGGCGTCCGGAAGCCACTGGGTCTCGCCTTCCGAGGATGGACTTTTGTCTGGTGTGGGTCGTCTTCCATCCTGGTCGCTTACCCCGGAAAGTGCATCTCTACTTGCCGGTAACCAGGAGATCCCTGCTGGCAGGGGTAGGAAAGTGGCCTAGACCACCGATGGTAGGACGAATTGCTACCAAAGGTTACATCGAGGTTCCCCCTTTTTTACAGGTCCCCTCCCTGGGAATCTGTCTCGCCCCGCCCGGCCCCCTTCCAAGGCGGCCCGCCGAAACGACCGGCCGGACCGGCCGGACCGGCCGGACGGCCGTCACGAGCGCCAAGGCCTCGCCCCGTTCTTTCCTTATATATGTAACGAACGACTCTCGGCCGTCGTGCCCGTCCGGACGCCTTCCCCGCCCGGACGGGGCCGGGAGCGGGCGGTACGTCGCCGTACGAGGGGATACGGCCGGTCGGGCGCGCCGGGAAGGAGGGCCCCGGCGCTCCCGTGCCGGGGCTCGGCCGTCACCGCAGCTCAGGATGGATCGTAGGATCGGTATGTGAGATCTCAGACGATCGAGGTGGTAACGGGTTCCCGCGAACGGGTGCACGACATCACCTCCGAGTGCGAGAGCTTCGTCCGGTCATGCGGGGGCGACGGGCTGCTGAACGTCTTCGTGCCCCACGCGACCGCCGGAGTCGCCCTGCTGGAGCTGGGCTCGGGCAGCGACGACGATCTGTTGGCGGCCCTGGGGGTCCTGCTCCCGGTCGACGACAGATACAGGCATGCGCACGGATCCAGGGGGCATGGACGGTCGCATGTCATGCCGGCCCTCATTCCGCCGTACGCCACCGTCCCCGTGCTGTCGGGACGGCTCGCGCTGGGAACCTGGCAGTCCATCGCGGTGGTGGACCTCAACGTCGACAACCCGGAACGCCAGGTCCGTTTGTCATTTTTGTCGGACTGATTCATACGTAGCCCAGTCGTTGCCGTGGCGACCGTTGACGACTGAGGGTCACAGCGTGTGGACTGTGCCGAAGCACTCTGAGCACCGTGTGAATGCGGGGCCATCCAAGCAGGAGGGACAAACGTGAGCGCGACCGCGGGTCAGGCGCAAGGCGAACGCGGCCTGGCCGAACGGCTCGGCCTCAAGCCGGGTCAGGTGGTGCAGGAGGTCGGATGGGATGAGGACGCCGACGACGATCTGCGCGACTCCATCGAGGAACTGACCGGCAACGAGCTGGTCGACGAAGACTTCGAGGACGTCGTCGACATCGTGCTGCTCTGGTGGCGCGACGGTGACGGCGATCTTTTCGACGCCCTGAGCAGCGTGGTGACCAACCTCACCGACGGAGGCCAGATCTGGCTGCTCACTCCCAAGGCCGGCCGGGACGGGCACGTGGAGCCGAGCGACATCGGGGAAGACGCCACCACTGCGGGTCTCTCGCAGACCAGCAGCATCAGTGCCGCCCCCGACTGGTCGGGGACGCGTCTGGCGACGCCCAAGGCGCGCCGCTAAGGGTCCGCCCTGCCGTACGGCTCGCATGGAGCCGTACGGCAGGATGATGACGCGCGCCTCGCGCCGTCGCCGTCGAAGGAGCCGTCGTCGTCGGAGGAAAGGACCCTGCCATGGTGATCGAGGTGGGGGCCCGGGCTCCGGACTTCGAACTGCGCGACCAGCACGGCACCCCGTTCAGGCTCTCCGCCCACCGAGGCGGGAGAGTCGTACTGATCTTCTATCCCCTCGCGTTCAGCGGGGTCTGTGGCGGCGAACTCGACGCCGTCAGGGACGAGTTCCTCCCCGCCCTGCCCGGTGACGTCACGGTGGCCACCGTCTCGGTCGACTCGATCTTCGCCCACCGTGCCTGGGCGGACCGGCAGGGTTACGACTTCCCGCTTCTCTCCGATTTCTGGCCACATGGACAGGCCGCTCGGGCATACGGTGTCCTCGACGAGGAGAACGGCGTCGCGGGACGCGGGACCTTCGTCGTCGACGGCGAGGGCGTGGTCCGCTGGCGTGTCGTGAACCCGGTCTCGAAGGCCCGCGACGTCGCCGAGTACCTCAGGGCGCTCGCCGAACTTCCCTAAGCGGTGATCCGGTGGCCGCCCGCGAGGCGCCCGCCGGTCCGACCTCTCGGAGGCGATCATGCCCTGCTTCTCCTGCGGGGCCAGGCAGACCGACCCCGTACGCGGCGCCAGCCCGTGGACGCGCGGGGTACGCGACGAGACCCAGGTGCTCGTCTGCCCGGACTGCCGGCACACCCACGACGTCGATCTCGACACGTGTGCCTCGTGCGGCTCGGCCGCGCTGATCTGCCGGCTCGGCGAGGTCGAATGCCGCTCCTGCGGCGCGGTACGGCTCGCCCGGAGCGGCGCCGGCGCCGGCCGGCCGGTCGCCTCCTGCGCCCCCGGCCTGGCCGACGAGGTCGAGGCGGCCCTGGCCCGGGTCCTGCGCCGCGTCCCCTGACCGCCCGCCGCTCCTTTCCTCGATCGGCCGGGGTCGTCATCTCCGTGAGAGGGCGACCCCGGCCGATCGAGGAAAAGGACATCCGGCCCCGGGTGGCCCGCCGGGGGTGCGCTAGGGTCGGGCTCGGTCCGCCCCTTCGACCCGCTGGATGGGTGCATGAGCTCCTTCGTCGTTGCCCTGGACGTCGGTGGGACGTCGATGAAGGGCGGCCTCGTCACCCGTTCCGGCGAGATCGTCCGTACGGGCCGCCGGGCGACCCCGCGGGACCGGGGCCCGGCCGCGGTCATCGCGGAGATCCGCTCCTTCATCTCCGACCTCGCCGCCTCGGGCGGCGGCACCCCCGCCGGGGTGGGACTCGCCGTCCCCGGCCTGGTGAACGCCGACACGGCCGTCTACTCCGCCAACATCGGCTGGCGCGACGTCCCCGCCACCGGCCTCGTGCCGCTGGACGTCCCCGTCCGGCTCGGCCACGACGTGCGCACCGGGGGCCTGGCCGAGAGCGTCCTGGGCGCGGGCCGGGAGCTCGGGGACTTCCTGTTCCTGCCCATCGGCACCGGCATCGCGGGAGCCACGATCCTGCGCGGCGAGCCGTACGGCGGGACCGCGGGCTGGGCCGGCGAGATCGGCCACATCCCGGTCCTGCCCACGGGGGAGCGGTGCGCGTGCGGCCAGATCGGCTGCCTGGAGACCTACGCCTCCGCCTCGGCCGTGGCCCGCCGCTACTCCGCGCGCCTGGCCGCGTCGCCACCCCGCCCGGACACCGTCCCCGTCCTCTCGCCCGTTCCGGGGGCGGTCGCGGCCACCGGCCCGGCCCCCGTCACCGCCGAGCGGGTCGCGGCCCTGACCGCCGCCGGGGATCCGCTCGCCACCGAGATCTGGGACGACGCGGTCGAGGCCCTCTCTCTGGCCCTGGCCACCTACACGCTCCTGCTGGATCCCTCGGCCATCGTCCTGGGCGGCGGCCTCGCCGAGGCGGGCCCGCTCCTGTCCGTCCCGCTGGCCGAACGGCTCGGTGCCCGCCTCGCCTTCCGGGACGCCCCGCCCCTGCGTCAGGCCGCCCTCGGGATGTCCGCCGGGATGCTCGGCGCCGCCCTCCTGGGCTGGCGCGCGGCCGGCGTCGCCGACGCCGGCGATAGGTGGTCCGTCGATGTGCTGAAGTCCCCTCCGGTGGCGTAAGGTGTTGTCCCGTCTATCCGATGGGACCCCCGGGGCGCTTAGCTCAGCGGTAGAGCGCTCGCCTTACAAGCGAGATGTCACTGGTTCGAACCCAGTAGTGCCCACCTGTAAGCAGTGCCCACCAGGAAAAACGTCTCCCCTCTCGCCTTGGAGACAGGGCGAGAGTGATTACCGGGTGACCAACTCCTGAAGGCTTCGCCTGACTCCTCCGTGCCTGTAGGTGCGCCAGTCTGATCTACATGCGAGATGTAGCTTCGTGATGGCCGCGTTGCGATGATCGACGAGGTGCGGGGTGTTCTCGACGGGACGCTGGGCCAAGCCGGGCTGAGCGAACACGGCGAAGGCGCACCCACAAGCGTTGTGATCGGTTGGCATGGAGGGGTCTCCGATCGCGTCCTCACCTGGGTACAGTCGGCCGCTCGGGCGACTCCCACAAGATTCCTTCTCTGGGCCACTCGTGATCCCTGCCTCGAGATCTTCACATCAAGAGGAGAGGAAGGTTTTGTGGCTCTGGCAATACGCTGAGTTGCCAAAGCTCCTCTTGGATCGACATAAGAAATTTATTATGCTTGAGTGAACTGGCAGATAGTGATCGTTCCAGAGGTCCGCGACTGGCTTCACGATCTACGGAGGGTAGATCGGCAGACACTCTTGTTGGTCGCTGCGGCCTTGGATCGGGTCGCCGAGGAAGGTCCCGGTCTGGGGCGGCCCTTGGTGGACACGCTTCATGGATCAACCATCCGTAACCTCAAGGAGCTGAGGCCTGGATCCAGCGGGCGGAGCGAGGTGCGCATGCTCTTCGTCTTCGACCCTTGGCGCCAAGCTGTGTTCCTGGTCGCTGGAGACAAATCCGGCGACTGGAGCGGTTGGTATGACGTGGCGATCAAAGCAGCAGAGGTGCGTTTTACCCGGTACCTCACGGAGAGGGAGCGATGAGCGATCAGGCGGTGACATGGGAGGAACTACGTGCCGAACTTGTTCAGCCCGGTGATGAGCAGGAGGTTGCCCAACTCCGCGATGGACTCGTAGCTCGCCAGCGTGCCTATCAACTCGCTGAAGCCAGACGCAAGCTCGGTCTACGGCAGGAGGATGTCGCTCAGGCGATGGGCGTGTCACAGGCTCGTATCTCACAGATCGAGAGCGGAGTGATCAGCGAAGTGGCCACTCTGGCTGCTTACGTGACGGCGCTCGGAGGTCAGCTCAAGATCGTGGCCGACTTCGGAGACTCGGCCATGGTGCTCGATACGCCTCGCGGCCGACGTACGGGGTGATCGTGCTCACGATGGATGCCGTGGTTCCGGTGTTCTTCTCTGCCCTGTGGGCTTTCACGTTGTTGCCGCGCCGCCTGGTCGCGCCTCATATCTGAGTGACCAACCGGGTGACAACGACCCCGCACGGGGCGGATGGGCTCGGCTGATCTCAGGCGACCTTGACGGAGTGTGGGCCGACACTGATCGTCACCTCGACGCGCCCACTTGCCTGTCTTGTCTCCGGCCACGAGGAAGACCGCTTCTCTGTCGGGATCGAAGATGAAGATGATTCTAATCTCTGGCCGCCCCCGCGAGCCTGGACGGAGCTCCTTCGGGTTGTTCAGGCCGTTCGTCCTCCAACGTGTCCGCCAAGGGGCGTCCAAGGACGGGGCCGACCTCGGCGAGCCGATCGATCGTCTTCTCGACGAGGGCCGCCGAGCCCGGATCGCTCTCACAGAGTTTGAGGAACCAGGACTCCACGGGTTCCAGTAGGACGATCTCCCACGCCATCTTCAGGATATAACCCCTGCCTCATATCCAGGGCGGGGCTTCAGCCGGACCGGAGAGCCTCGTTCACAAGGCCGACTGGTCCGTTTGCATTACGGGCGCCGAGGGAATTCGCCGACGATGCGCCTGAGCAGCCACCAGGACGACAGGCTGTTCAATCGGATCGGGTGTCACGCCTCCGCGCTGTGGAGCAACGGCCGGGACGTCTGGGCGGAGGAGCCTGTCATGCCTCGTGCGCCTCCTCGTCGGCGCCTTCGATGCGGTCGGGATCGCGGGGATGATCCAGTCGTCCCCGCGATCATGAGCGCCATGCCGGTCCAGGCGGAACTCGTTCCCTCAGGTGACGCCAGGTCTCGTACGAGGACCATCGTGACGCGGGCGGGGCTCCTCGGGGAGGGACGGCTCGGCGACGCAGGGAGGGAAGGGGAGCTGTGGCACCTGGCCGATCGATGGCCACAGTGGGCCGAACAGGTGTCACGGGCGGCCGCTGCAGGTGAGGGAGGGGGGCGACGGCGTACCGCCGGCCAGAAAGCCGAAGGTCGTCGTGCCGGACGCCGGGATCGAGCCGTTGTAAGAGGCGTTCGTCACCGTTACGGCGGGGCCGTCGGCGGCCAGCGTGCCGTTCCATACCTGGCTGACCGTCTGGCCGTTGCCCGGCGTCCATCCGACGGTCCACCCGCCGATCGCCGAGCCGCCCGCCGTCACCGTGACCTCACCCTGATAGCCGCCCGGCCAGGAGTTCGTGGTGCGGTAGCTCGCGGTGCAGGCGCCCGCGGGTGGAGTGACCGAAGGCGAGGGCGACGGGGTGACCGAAGGTGAGGGCGACGGGGTGACCGAAGGTGAGGGCGACGGGCCGCCTGGCGGCACGTAGGGGCACTTGCCGCGGTACATGGAGATGCCGGTGGAGTCCATCAACGGACACAGGAACTGGGTGTACCGGGTGTCGTTGTCAACAAAGATCTTCAACCACGGGATCAGCGTCCGCATCTCGGTCGTGTTCGCCCGCGTCGCGAACAGGTGGTCCGCGCCTGTTATCTCCACCCAGGCGCTCTGTGCCGTGGCCGGGAGAGTGCCGTACAAGCCGTTGAGGTAGGACGGCGTGACCACCGTGTCCCTCTGTCCGGAGATGAACATCGTGGGCACCCGGTTCTCGGCCAGGCTCAGGTTCCCCACGGGCGAGCCGGGCGCGAGTCCGACCGCGGCCTTCAGCGAGGGCCGCCGGAGCGCCGCGGTGAGGGCGCCGGCGCCACCCGCGGAGTGGCCGACCACCGACAACCGGCCGGGGTCGACGCGGTCGCGTACCGGGCTCCGCTGAGTGAGATAGTCCAGGGCGGTGAGCAACTGGGTCGCCCTGGCGTCGGCGCCGTCGGTGCGGCTGTTGGTCTCGATTCCGATGACGACGAAGCCGAAGGACGCGAGCCAGGGGCCCATCCAGGCCTCTTCGTCGGCGAACAGGGCGGAGTAGCCGGGCACGATCGCGACCGCGCCGAAAGTCCCCTGGCCGGTGTCCGTCGGATAGTAGATCACCCCACCGCCGAGACCGTTCCCGGGCGGCACGCCGATCTGCGCGGTGGCGAAGCTCCCCCTGGTGGCGGCCACACTGGCCGAGGTGGGATCGGGGCCTCGCTGATAGGGATTGTCGGCGGCCGACGCCGGCCGGGTCGCGACCGTCACCGCGAGCAGTCCGAGGACGACGACCGCCGCAGCCATCGCACGCTTCACCCACCCGCCCTGCGGCCCGGGCTCTGATCGGACCCTCCCGGCGGCACGAGGCGCCGGGGTCTCACTCACACGTCGTCGCACTGTGGTGTTCCTTCTCTCCCGGTCGGCCCCTCGTCGGGATCAGGGCGTGACGGCCGTCGCCGAGTGGTCCTCGGCGCGGAGGTTCCGCTCCACGCCGGTCGCCTCCTCGTCCCGGCACGGGAACACACGCCGTGAGGGCGTCGTGATCGGCGGCCCCTCCATCACCACCCGGCAGTGAGGACCGCTTCGGGGACTCAGTGTGGAAACATCTTTGAAACGTGTCAATATCTGTGTAAAAGTTTCGGCGGCTCTCTCCGGCATGTATGCGTCATGTGGTGTGTCGGGGCAGGACACCGACGATGAAAGCGCCTGAAACTTTCACCACGATCTTGGAGTCGTTCGGGTGCGGAACGCCGCCGGCCGAAGGCACGCACGGTGACCGGAGTTCTGTGAACCACGGAGCCGGGCCGCGTCCACGGAGGCGGTGTGCGGGTTTTCACGGACAGCGGGTGCGTCACCGCGAAACGAGGGCGCCCGTCGCGTGATCCCGCAGGCCGCCGGCCCAGGGCCGAAGGAGCACGGAACGGTGGCCGGACCGGCCGAGCGCGCGGGGCCGCTTCCCGGCGGGCGCGGCGTCACGTGGACGCGTCCGCCCATGGGTCAGCGAGGCCGGTTGCCCCGCTTTTTGCGGCCGGTCGGCGCGGCCCGGCGGCCGGAGCCGTTCTGCGCGGGTTTCTGTGCCCGCCGCTGCGCCGGTTTCTCCGCGGGGGCGGCGGGGGTACGGCCCCGCGAGCTGTTCACCGTCCGGCCGCGGACGATGCCGATGAAGTCCTCCACCAGGTCGGTGGTCGCGTCCGCGAGCCAGCTCAGCGCGACCTGGGACTGCGGCGCGTCCGTCACCGGCCGGTACGTGAGGTCCCTGCGGTCGTGGAGGCGTGCCAGCGACAAGGGGACCACGAGGATCCCGGTGCCGGTCGACACCAGCTCGACCGCGTCCGCCGTCGTGGCCGGGCGGGTGAACGCGGGCAGCCCGGGTCGGGCCGTCCACTCGACGACGTCGTCCAGGGGGTGGAACACCTCGTCGTCGGCGAGGTCGGCGACGGACACCTCGTCGACGGCGGCCACCGCGTGGTCCTTGGGCACCACGACCACCGTGGTCTCCACGTAGAGGGGGATCACGCTGAGCCCCTCCCGGTCGACCGGCAGCCTGACGAGTCCGGCGTCGGCGCCGCCGTTCCGCAGGAGTCCCACCGCCTCGGCGGCCGGAACCGCGGCCAGGACGACCGGCACGTCGGGCGTTCTCTCGGTCCAGACGCTGACCCACTTCGCGGGTGTCACCCCGGGCACGTAGGCCAGTCGGAACGTCCTGCCGGTCTCTCCGTCGGTCACCGCCTCAGAGTACCGATGTCAGGGGAACCGGTTCCGGCTGGCTACCCTTGACGCCATGACCTCGTCCAAACCGAAGACCATCCAGACGATGAAGCCCGCGACCGCGGCCAAGAAGCTGGGTGTCCCCCTCTCGGCCACTCCCGCCGAGTTCCAGGCGGGTGTCGTCTCCAGGGACGAGCTGAACGAGTTGCGGTCGACGCCACCCGCCTGGCTCGTCGACCTGCGCCGCGACGGCCCGCACACCAAGCAGGTCATCGCCGCGAAGCTCAGGGTCTCCATCGCCGGCCTGCTCAGGGGCGGGATCACCGGACCGCTCACCACCGCCGAGATCGACGCGCTGAAAGCGGAGAACCCGGAGTGGCTGATGCGCGAGCGGTCCCTGCACGCCGAACTGCGCAAGGAAGCGTCCCGTCCCAGGCAGGGCTGACGAGCGGAGCCGGCCGGCCGAGATCCCGCGCGTCTCCGGCCCCGGACGCGCCGGCCGGCCGCCGAAGAGGCCGACCGGGACTCCGCCCGGTAGCGATCAGGATTCCACGGCGTACCGGTTCCACCGCGGATCGATCAGTGCGACGGTCCCCTCGCCGGCCAGGTTCCGCAGCGCGGAAACGAGGGTCTCGCGAGACAGGTGTTCATGACCCATGGAGTCTGCGAACATTTCCACCCTCCATGGATCGAAGATGAGCGAGCCCGGTCGAGGACCGAGGTCGACGTCGATCACCGCCCGTTCGGGGAAAGCGGTCGTCATGCGACAGCCGATTCCGTGCACGTGATAGTGCACTCCATCGGGAAGCTGCCAGATCCTGGGAGCACGACGCTGAACGACGGCCCGATGAAGCGCCCACAGGTCGTCTCCACCGGTCTGGTCCGCCATGGCCGTTCCGACGTGCCGTGACAGCTCGTCGGCACGGACCGCGAACGCCCGTACCAGCTCGGCGGCGTCCACAAGCGATCTCCCTCGTCCTCCGGGAAGCGGTGTTCCATCCCGCCCCGTCCGCCGAACGTACGGCTTCTCCGGGAGACGTGGAAGGGTGCCCGCCGGAAGCAGCGGGCCGGCGGGTGCCCGGGAGCCCGGGTCCGGGCCCGGCCCTGGACCAGGTCTGGCGCGAGGACATCGAAGGAGCGGCGGCGCGTGCGATCACCCAGGCGGTGCCCGCCGGGCAGGATCACGGCAGGCCGCTCTTCACGACCGGTTCGGGGACGGTCTTCGTGCTCTCCTGGTGGTACCTGCTGCCCGGCGAAAGCGGGGGACGGCGACGTCCCCGGCCCGGTAACCCTCCGTGCGAAGTGAGCGATCATAGGGGGAGTGCGTTCCGTACGAGGGAGAGAGCGTGCGTGTCGAGGATCTGTCCGAGGCCGAGCGCCGGGTGTGGGAGGCGTTCCCGCACGGGGAGGAGGTCGACTTCACGACGGGAGGGCCGGACGGGGACGACGTGACGGCGGGTGCGGCCTGGGGAACGGAGCGGACGGTCCGCGCCCGGGTGATCGCCGCGCTGTTGATGAACGAGCAGGTGCCGCGATCACACCGGATCCCGGCCATCCGGATCAAAGGTGCCCGGATCACCGAACGGGTGGACCTGGCCTACTCCACCATCCACCACTCGGCGCGGTTCCTCGCCTGCTTCTTCGAGCGCGCGCCGAGCCTGTACTGGGTGCGATGCCCGCAGATGAGCTTCAGGAACTCCTTCCTGCCGGGCCTGTCGGCCTCCAACGTGCACATGGACGGGCATCTGCGGCTCGACGGGTGCGTGGCCACCGGCCTGCTGGAACTGCGCGGGGCCCAGCTCGCGGGAAGCCTCACGCTGAACCGCGCGCGGATCTCCGCACCCGATGTGGCGATCGACTGCGACCGGCTCCAGACCGGGCGAGGACTGTCCGCGAAAGGCCTCCGGGTCACGGGCCAGGTTCGGCTGTCCAGCGCCCGGGTGACCGGCACGATGATCCTGGACGAGGCCGACCTCGCCGATGAGGCCGGACTGCCGCTCGACCTGGACGACCTGGTCGCCGACGGGAACGTCTTCTGCCGGAGGACGGCCGTCGCCGGGATGGTGAGCCTGCGCAACACCCGGGTGGCGGGATCGCTCAGCTTCACCGGGACCACGATCGACCATCCGGGGCAGATGGCTTTCCGCGGTTCCCGGATCACCGCGGAGGGCGGGGTGTACCTGAGCAGCGGATTCACCGCGACCGGCACGGTACGACTGGCCGACTCGAGGATCGGCCGGGAACTCAGCCTGAAGGGCGCCCGCCTGTCCACCCCCGGCGGCCACGCGCTCCAGGCCGCGGAGCTGCAGGTCGAGGGGAGCATAGACGCGCGCGGGCTCATCGCCGAGGGGCGGGTGAAGCTCTCCCAGGCCCGCGTCGCGGGATCGCTGAACCTGGCCGGCGCGAGCCTGTCCGTCACGGACCCCGACGCGCCCGGCAGGGTCACCCTCGACGCCGGCGGCATGAGTCTCGGTGGCGGGCTGTCGTGCACCGAGGATTTCCGCGCCGACGGCGCGGTTCGTCTCGTCGACGCGCGGATCGGCACGTTCGCCGATTTCGGCGGCGCCCGCCTGAGCAACCCCGGTGGCCGGGCACTGGACCTCTCGGGGGCGAGTGTCGGCGGCGGACTGGAGTGTGGGCGCGGCTTCAGCGCGGAAGGCGAGCTCACCCTGAACGGGGCCCGTCTCGGACGGCATCTGGACCTCGACGACGCGACCCTGCGCGCACCCGGCGGTCAGGCGCTGGCCGCCAGGCAACTGGAGGCTCGCGAGCTGTACCTGCGGCCGAAACGGACGCCCGAAGGTGTCGTCGATCTGCGGTACGCCCGGATCGGCGTCCTCTACGACGCCCCCGCCACCTGGTCGCCACGCCGCCAGAACGGTCTCGTCTACGACGCGCTGGACCCGATGCTGCCCGTCGCCCAACGCCTGACCTGGCTGAAGAACGACCCCGACCGGTACGTGCCGCAGCCGTACGAGCAGCTCGCCGCCATCTACCGGCGGCTGGGGCACGACGTCGACGCCCGCACCGTCCTGCTCGTCAAGCAACGGCGGCAGCGCTCCAGGCTGCCGTGGTACGCCCGCGCCTGGGGCTGGCTGCAGGACGTCACGGTCGGTTACGGCTACCGTCCCGTCCGCGCCGCCCTGTGGTTCCTGGTCCTGCTCGTCACCGGCGCCGTCGTCTTCACCCTGAACAACCCGCCCCGCGCCGAACCCGGCAAGGGTCCTGTCTTCAACGCCTTCGTCTACGCCCTGGACCTGCTGTTCCCGCTGATCGACTTCGGCCAGGAGAAGGCGTACCAGCCCACCGGCGGCGGGCAGTGGGTCGCCTACGGCCTCGTCATCGCGGGCTGGGTGCTGGCGACCACCATCGCCGCCGGCATCACCCGCTCTCTCTCCCGTCAGTGATCCCGGGACAGGTCCCGGGACGCGGTATCGTCGGGCGCTCCTGATCCCGTCGAAGAGCCGCGTCGCTCCCGGACGCCCGGTTCGTGAGCCGCGCGGGCCGGGCCGAACGCCCGGGGAGGAGAGAGCGAATGTCCGAGGAGCCTGTGCGGTACACCTCCCCCGAGGAGGACAGCGCCCGATGGGACGGGTTCCCGTTCCGGCGGGGCGACATCGTGATCAGCACGCGTTCGAAGAGCGGTACGACGTGGATGCAGATGATCTGCGCGCTGCTGGTCTTCCAGACCCCTGAGCCGCCGGCACCCCTGCCGGAGCTGTCGCCGTGGCTGGACCACCTGATCGCCCCGAGGGACGAGGCGTACGCGCGGCTCGAGGCTCAGCGGCACCGCAGGTTCGTCAAGACGCACACGCCGCTCGACGGCATTCCGATCGACGAGCGGGCCACCTACATCGTCGTGGCCCGCCACCCGCTCGACATGGCCGTGTCGCTCTACCACCAGGGCGGCAACCTCGACCGCGAGCGCATCCGTGTGCTCACGAACGGGCCGGAGCCCTCCGGCCCGCCGTCGCCGGCGCCGCCGTTGCGCGAGTGGCTGCTCCGCTGGGTGGACAAGGACGTCTCGCACCTGGCGGAGATGGACTCGCTGCCGGGGGTGATGTGGCACCTGTCGGACGCCTGGTCGCGTCGTGCCCGGCAGCCGAACGTCGTCCTGACGCACTACGACGACCTGCTGGACGATCTGGACGGCGAGATGCGCAGGCTCGCCCGGGTGCTGGGCGTCAAGGTGCCGGAGGAGGACTGGCCGGCGCTGGTCGAGGCCGCGACCTTCGCCAGCATGCGCTCCCGTGCCGGTCGGCTCGCCCCCGACCCCGCAGGCATCCTCAAGGACACCGCCGCCTTCTTCCGCCGGGGCACGTCCGGGGCGGGCCGCGAGCTGCTCACCGGCGACGAACTGCTCCGCTACCACGAGCGAGTGGCCCGGCTTGCTCCACCGGATCTCCTGGAATGGCTGCACCGCCCCTGACACCGCCGCCCGGCCGGTCGCTCCCAAGGACGCCCGGCCGGTCGCTCCCGGCGCCGCCCGGCCGGTCGTCTGAAAAATCTTGACGTCACCTGTAGTGGAGAGCCCTCCCCGTTCGTCATCCGGGTGAAGAAAGGGAAAGAAGAGTGCTCACGGACATGATCACCGCGACGACCACCACCGGTTCCACGACGGGAGCGACCCGATGAGATACCCGATGCTGGTCTGCACCGACCCGGCGTACACGCCCGGCCAGGACGACGGCGTCCCGGACGTCGAGGCCATCGACGTCGCGTCCAGGCACCCGATGGCGTGGAGGGGGATGATCGAGCTGCGGCCGTTCTGGCCCGACGGCGAGGACTGACGGTCACGACGGGAGGCGGCCGAGGCCTACCGCGCCGCGCTCGACCTCGCGCCCACCGACGCCGAACGTCGCTTCCTGCGCGAGCGGTTACGGGCCTCCCGCTGACGGCACGCGCGGCCCCCGCCGTCCCGGTCGTCCGCGCCGTTCGCGCCGTTCAGCCGTTCGCGCCGTCCCCGCAGTCCGTGCCGTTCGCGATCGTGTGTCCGTGGCCGGCCCGAGGACGCACATCGCCGTACGGCCGCCCGGGAGGAATACCGGGCGGCCGTACGGGACAGGTCAGAGCGGGGCAGGGGGATCAGACGGGGTTGAGGTACCAGATCTGGTTGCCGGCGACGATGCCGAGACCGGAGTCGGTGTTGCCGGTGATGGTCTGCTGGTCAAGGGTGGTGCCGCTGCCGGGCGGCAGGTCGAGCACCTTGCTGCTGTGCCGGTTGACCAGGTAGAACGTCCCGTCGGCGACCCGTTTGAGGGTCCACTGCTGGCTGTTGGCGCTGCCGCAGGTCGCCTGCCTGATCTGGACGCCGTTGGAGGTGCTCGCCGTGACGAGGTCCAGGCACTTGGAGCTGTTGACGTTCAGCAGCTTCCAGTACGACCCGGTGGCCTGGAGCTGCCAGCGCTGGCTGGTGGCGGTGGTCGGCGTGCTGTGCGTGACCAGCGCGCCGGACGCGGTCGAACCGCCCACGGGCTCGGCGTTGTCGCGGCTGCCGAGGCCCTGCAGGTAGTAGACGCTGTTGTTGGTCGGCGTGATGCCGGTGACCTGGTTGAACACCCACTTCTGGTTGGCCGCGCCGGTGTAGGTCTCCTGGGTGACGGGCGCGGGGTGCGCGCCGCCCGCGGTCAGGGCCAGCCCGGACAGCCAGTCGAAGATCGCGAACGTGTTCCCGCCGGTCGGCAGGTAGGCGAAGCGCATGCCGTCCTGGCCGGCGCAGGGGTACTGCAGGAGCGGCGTGCCGGGCGTGGTGCCGCTGTAGGCGCTGTCGGCGCACAGGCGGCTGCCGACGTTGATGAACTGCAGGCCGGTCGTATAGCCCATCAGCCACTTCTGGCTGGGGGTGTCGACGCGGGTGCGCTGACTCAGCTCGGTCAGCGGCGCGGTCGAGCCGCTGATGGGCTCCAGCGCGCCTCCCGTGGAGGAGTTCGTGATGACGTAGGTGTTGCCGACCTTGGGATGCGGATCGCTGTCGGCGCTGCCGCCCGCGATGAGGTAGGCGCTGTTGGCGGTGTTCCAGTGGGTGGCCAGGTAGCTCCCGGCGGTGGGGGCGGCGTTGTAGTAGTCGTCCCGGTTGCAGTCGGGCAGCCGGTAGTCGTTCCACTGCAGGCAGCTCCACGAGGGCGTGCCGCCGTAGCACATGAGGTCCCACTGGTCGAGGCAGTGCCAGCTGCCGTCGGAGTGGGGTGCGCTGATCTGCACGGCCCCGAAGGTGTGCCCCAGCTCGTGGGTGATGGCGTTCGCGCCGAAACAGCCGGGGACGGCGTCCACGCGGGCGTAGGCGCGGCCGTTGTTGAGGTTGCCGGACCCGGTCGTCAGGTCGTCGCCCTGGATCTGGCCCACGCCGCAGACCGCCGTGCCCTCGGTGAGCATCAGGTAGTGCCGGTCGTTGCTGGTGTAGCCGAGGGCCTGCACGGCGCTGATGCTGGAGTTGAAGTCGGCCAGCGAACCGGCGGGGACCACCAGGTTGCGCACGACGGCGGCGCAGCCACCGGACACGGCCGTGGTGACGTACCGGATGTGCCTGCTGCGGTTGGAGGTGGCCGCGCCGTCGTTGAACGCGTCGTCGGCGTTGGCCAGCCAGGCGCGGAACATGGGCAGGAACTGCGTGTAGCGGTTCGGCATGGACGCCTCACGCACGTACAGCACCTCGACCCGCTTGCCGCTGGTGCCGTCACCGTCGCAGGCGACCACCTGCGGGCTGACCTTCGCCTCCGTCATGGCCTTGCTCGGCGCGAGGGCCTCGGGGCCGACGCGCTGGCCGAGCTTGGCGCCGGGGAAGACGTCGGACACGACGTGGGGGCCGCTCTTGTCGGGGGGTGGTTCGGCGGCCGACGCCACCGAGGGGGAGGCGACCAGGCCCGCCGCGATGAGGCACCACGCGGCGGCCAGGGACAGGTTTCGCCTGAGCTGCATTCCGATGAACTCCGATCGGTACGAATACGCCCGTACTGGACGACTCATCGGCAATGATCACATTATAAAGATGCGATTAAGGTGGATTGTAATATTTGTCACATAGCGTTGACCTTATGAATTGTGGGCGTTCTGTCAGGCGGGAGTTACCGGTTGTAATAAATGCAGTAAATACAAACAACTATCTTTATTGGTATTGCGCACTGGTTCTGCTGTCGCGCCGGTACCCTCGCCAGGGGCAGGAGGGCGGGGCCGGGTGGTATCGCCGGTCACCGTGAGATCGGTGTCCGGTCCGGCCGCTCGGAGCCCCGACACCGTGACGATCTTCGGCGGAGCACGAATTCCGCTTCGGTGCCCTCCTTAATTCCAGGATTCTGTTTGTTAAATGCTTTTGCGTCATTTTCGGACATCGTCCTGTCGGCCGGACGGTGGATGAGGACGGCTCGGCGACGGACGCGGCCCGGGGCGCCCCCGGAGCGCCGTGACCCGGGCGTGATCGCGGAGCCGTCGTCCGCGTCGCGCCCTCCGCCGCGCCCGGCGCTACCATCGACGGATGGTCGAGCCGCCGTCGGGGCCGTCGGGGAGGCGCCGGACGGCGCGGTGGGCGCGGTGGGCGCGGCGGTCGCTCGCCGTCGTGATCGGTCTCTGCGCGCTGGCGGGGGCGGTGCGGCTGGTCGTGCCCGCCACCGCCGGGACGACCGGCGAGCCGCCCGGGGTGTCGCGGCAGCTGGCGTTCCTGCGCTCGGCGCTGGACGGCGGCGCCGGGGACGAGGCGCAGCGGCTGTTCCCCGAGGGGTACTTCTTCCTGCACGCCCTGTAC
Organism: Streptosporangium sp. NPDC023615; assembly: GCF_040640155.1. Lineage (NCBI taxonomy): Bacteria > Bacillati > Actinomycetota > Actinomycetes > Streptosporangiales > Streptosporangiaceae > Streptosporangium > Streptosporangium sp. NPDC023615. The sequence goes on along the minus strand of NZ_JBFABE010000025.1, from coordinate 21,845 downwards.
GGGCTGGCCTGGGTGGAGCTGGGGGCGCGCGAACCGGCCGGCGGGCGGTCGGCGGCGCTGCGGGAGGCGCGCTGGGCGCTGGAGCGGCTGGAGTCGCCCTCCGGCCGCGCCCCGTTCAGCCCGGACCTCGTCCCGCCGTACGGCGTCTTCCACCGTGGCTGGACCAACTGGCTGCGCGGCGGGGTGCTGAGCCTGCAGCCGGCCGGGCGGCGCGATCCGGCCGAGTCACGCCGGTTCGCCGACGACTCCGCCGCGCTCGCCGAGGCGTTCGACGCCTCGGCGTCGCCCTACCTGGCGGCCTACCCGGGCCAGGCGTGGCCGGTCGACTCGACCGTGGCGATGGCGTCGCTGCGGCTGCACGACACGCTGCTGCCGCCCCGGTTCGCCGGCACGGCCGAGCGGTGGCTGGCCGGGGTGCGGGGCCGGCTCGACCCGCGTACCGGGCTGATCCCGCACCGTGTCGATCCCGGCACCGGCGAGCCGGCCGAGGTGGCCAGGGGGACCTCGCAGAGCATCGTCCACCGGTTCCTGCCCGACATCGACCCGGCCTTCGCCGCCGAGCAGTACCTGCGTTTCCGGGACCGGTACGTCACCTTCCCCCTCGGCCTGGGGCCGGCCGTCCGGGAGTACCCCGAGGGCATGGACGGCCCGGCCGACGTCGACTCCGGACCGCTCCCGCTGGGGGTGAGCCTGTCGGCGACCGCGGTCACCCTCGGCGCGGCCCAGGTCCACGGCGACGCGCCGCTCGCCGGGGCGCTGGCCGGGTACGGCGAGCTGGCCGGCCTTCCGGTGGACACCCCGTGGACCAAGCGCTACGCCTTCGGCCTGCTCCCGGTCGGGGACGCGTTCCTGGCCTGGTCCAAGACGGCGCGGCCGTGGGTGGCGCGGCCGCCGGACCCGCCGCCGGCGAGCGTCTCACGGTGGTGGCGGGTGCCGTTGCTGTCGATCCTCGTCGCGGCCGGCGTCGCGCCGTGGCTGCCCGCGCCGGTACGCCTCCACCGGCGCCGCCGGACCCGGTGAGTCACGGGGCCGTCTCCCTCCGGCCCTCGCGGGCCGCCAGCGAGAGCACGTCGGCGACCGACCACTGGTCGTAGGCGTGCTCGCCGTACCCGCACGCGATCACCCGGCCGTCGGGGGCGATCAGGAAGTCGGCGGGCAGGCCGAGCCGCCCGCCGTGCACCCGGCGGGCCGGTAGGCGCTCCCGCCCGCGGGCGACCGTCCACAGGCCGCGCGCGATGGCCCTGACGATCGCTCCCCACACCCGGGGGTCGAGCAGCGAGCGGGGGGCCGACTCCACGCCGAACTCCGCGTACAGCCTCTTGCCGGGGTCGGCGACGACGGCGAACGGCAGGCCGGTGACGTGCCCGGCCAGTTCCTCGGCCGGGGAGTGGAAGACCACCACCTCGCGGACGCCGGCCGCCTCGATCGCGGCGTTCCCGGTGACGAAGGAGCGCAGGTGCAGGTTGCAGATCGGGCACCCGGCGAAGCGCCGGAACTGCAGGTGGACCAGGCGCGTGCGGTCCGGCAGGGAGACGGCGGGGCCGGTGACGGCGGGCAGTTCGCGAAGGGGGACGACGGAGCCGGGCTGGAGACGCATGGGGACTCCCTTTTAGGTGTACGGCATACGCTTACCATTGTAGGCGTATGTCGTACACTTTCAGCCGTCATGCCACGACCACGTTCGCTCACCCGGGACCGGATCGCCGGTGCCGCCCTCGCCGTCATCGACCGCGACGGCCTCGCCGCGCTGTCGATGCGCGCGGTCGCGGCGGAGCTCGCGATGAGCACGATGGCGCTCTACCGCTATGTCGACGACCGCCAGGAGCTGGAGGGCCTCGTCGTGGAGCTGGTGCTCGGCGGTGTCGACGTCTCGCCGCCGCCCGGGGCGTCGTGGCGTGAACGGGTCGCGGTGCTGGTCGGCAGGGTGCGCGACCACGTGGGCGCCCACCCGGGCGTCGTGCCGCTGACGATGACCCACCGGCATCGCTCCACCGGGATACTCCGCTGGTCGGAGGCGGTGCTCGGCGTCCTCGCGGAGGCGGGTGTGGACGGCCGTGCCCGGGTCGTCGCGCTTCGCGGCCTGCTGGCCTACGTGGTCGGGGCGATCCAGCTCGAACACCTGGCCTCGCTCTCGGGGCCCGGCACGGCCACCCTGGCGGGACTGCCCCGCGAGGAGTTCCCGTACATGGCCGAGACCGCGGCTCACGCGCGCCTCGTCGACGCCGACGAGGAGTTCCGCGGCGGCCTCGACCTCGTGCTGCGCGGGATCCGCGGGAGCCGCGGGGCCTGACCGGCCAGGTGTACCGCGACGAGGCCGGCCGGCTCAGAGGAGCAGGCATACCGCGGCGAGACCGGCCGGGTGTGCCGCGGCGAGGCCGATCGGCTCAGAGGAGCAGGCGAACCGCGGCGAGCACGGTGAGGCCCAGCGTGATCCGTTCGAAGAGGGTCCGGTCGATGCGGCCGATGACGGCGCGTCCCGCCGCGGCCCCGGCCAGGACGACCGGGGCGCCCAGTGCGGCGAAGACCATGGTGGAGGGCGTGATCAGCCCCAGGGCGACGCTGAACGGCACCTTGAAGGCGTTGACGGTCAGGAAGAACCAGGCGCCGGTGCCCAGCAGGCCCAGCACGGGCAGGCCCGCCGCCAGCAGGTAGACCGACATGATGGGGCCCGCGGCGTTGGCCGTCATGGTGGCGAAACCGGCGAGCACCCCCGCGAGCGCCGCCACCGGGCGGTGGTTGGCGAGCGAGTCCTCCGGCGCCCGGCGCCGGTTCCACAGGTGCACGGCGACGATCACCAGCAGGATCGTCCCGAGCAGCCGTCTCATCTGCGCGTCGTCGACCTGGCGTACCACGCCGGCACCGATCACCACCCCCACGGCGACCCACGGGAAGAGCCTGACCAGCCGGGGCCAGTCGGCGTGACGCCGGTAGGAGACCACGGCGGCCAGGTCGCCGACGAGCAGCAGCGGCAGCAGCATGCCGGTGGACTCCCTGGTCGGCAGCACCAGCGCGAACAGGGCGATCCCGACCGTCCCGGCACCGGAGACGCCGGTCTTGGAGAAGCCCACCAGGAACAGGGCGACGGCCAGCACGACCCACTGGAGGACGTCCAGGGAGGGCATCAACGGTGCCGGCGGGAGAGGGGGAGAGCGCGCGTGGCGGGAGAGGTCACAGACGACGGTACATGATGTGCAGGCCCACGAATCCCCTGGCCGGGTGCTCGAAACCCTCCGGCAGGGTGGCCACCACCTCGAACCCCAGCGCGGTCCACAGCGCCACCGCCCGGGTGTTGGTCTCCACGACCGCGTTGAACTGCATCGCCCGGTAGCCCTGGGCGCGCGCCCAGTCCAGCGCGTGCTCGCCGAGGGCCCGCCCGACGCCGCGGCCGGAGTGGACGGGGTCGACCATGAAGCTCGCGCTGGAGATGTGCGACGCGCCGCCCATGTGGTTGGGGTTCATCTTGGCGCTGCCCAGCACGGTCCCGGCGGCGTCGACCGCGACGACCGTGTGCCCCGGAGGGGCCTGCAGCCACATCCCGCGGGCCCGCTCCTCGCCGGTGTCGCGATCCCAGGTGAAGGTCTCGCCCGCCGCGACGATCTCGCGCAGAAAGGGCCAGATCGCCGGCCAGTCGTCCGCGGTGGCCGTCCTGATCATCACGCGGCCAGCATCACAGCACCGGCTCGCGGACCGCAAATCCTTTTCCGCGGGTGGTCACGCGCCGCCCCCGGTGACCGGACGGGGACGGGCCGCCAGACGGGCGTCGGCCTGGTCGGGGGCGTACACGTGCTCGACCACCGTCGTGGCGGCCCCGGCGAGCGCGGCGTGCCCGCCCAGGCCGGAGGTGACGATCTGGAGGTCGCGGGTGACCCGGGGCGGCGCCCGCCGGTACAGCAGCTCGCGGACCCCGGTGACGAAGTGCGTCTCGGCCAGGTCCCCGGCGATCATCAGGACGCCCGGGTTGAGCAGGGTGACCACGGTGACGAGCACCTCGCCGCAGCGCCGCCCGGCCTCGCGGGCCAGGCGCCCGGCGTCCGGGCAGCCCGCGTCGAGCCGGGCGCGGACGTCCGCGCCGGACGCGGCCGGCACGCCGATCGCGCTGAGCCGCCCGGCCAGGGCGCGGCCACCGGCGACCGCGGCCAGGCAGCCGTACGAGCCGCACGCGCAGCGCACGTCCGGCCGGTCGTGCAGCCGGATGTGGCCCAGGTCCCCGGCGCCGCCGTCGACCCCCCGGAAGATCCGGCCCTCCACGACGACGCCCGCGCCGATCCCGTCGGAGACCTTGACCAGCACGAACGCCGGGCAGTCCGGGAACGACGCGCGCTGCTCACCCAGGGCCGCCAGGTCGGCGCCGTTGCCGGGCAGGACCGGGACGGCGGCGTCCACGCCGGCGCGCAGGTTCAGGCGGTGCCGCATCCGCTCCGGGATCGGGTGGCCGTCCCAGCCGGGCATGACCGGCGGGCGCACGACCCTCCCCGAGGAGGTGTCCACCGGTCCCGGCAGCGCCAGGCCCACCCCGCAGACCGCCTCGGGAACGGTCCCGGCCGTCTCCAGCAGGCCGGCGAACCGGACGGCCAGCCGGTCCAGGACGCGTTCGGGGCCCTCCTCGACCGGCAGGTCCTCGGAGTGCCCGGCCAGCACGCCGCCGGCCAGGTCCAGGACGGCGGCGCGGGCCCGGGTGGCGTCCAGGTCGGCGGCGAGGACCACCGCGTGCCGGTCGTCGAACTCCAGCAGGGCGGACGGGCGGCCCCCGTCGGAGTGGCTGCCAGGGACGGCGCGCAGCCAGCCGGCGGCGAAGAGCTGGTCCAGCCGCTGGCCGACCGTGGACCGGGACAGGCCGGTCACGCGCTGGAGCTCCCCCCGGGTCCGCGCCCGCCCCGTGCGGATCAGTTCCAGGAGATGGCCCGCGCTGCTCCGGGGGGTTGCCATCCGCTACGTCCCTCCCAGCCTCAGCTCTTGTCCGCCCCGCTGGTGAGGCCCTCGGTGAGGAGCCGTTCGGCGGCGTAGAAAAGAAGTACCACGGGGATGGTGAGGACCACCGACCCGGCCATCAGCACCGTCTTGGGCACCTCGATGCCGTTGGCGAGCTGCTGCAGGCCCAGCGAGACCGTCCAGCTGTCGGGGACGGCGGCCAGGAAGAGCAGGGCGAACAGGAACTCGTTCCAGGCGATCATGAAGACGTACAGGCCGGTCGCCATGAGGGAGGGCGCGGCGAGCGGCAGCACGATCCTGCGCACGGTCTGCAGCCGCGAGCAGCCGTCCAGCGCGGCGGCCTCCTCGACGCTTCTCGGGATGGTGACGAAGTAGTTCTTCAGCATGTAGATGGAGACCGGCACGGTCTGCGCGATGTAGACGATGACCAGCCCGAACAGGCTGCCCTGCAGGCCCATCTTCGCGAACATCACGAACAGCGGGACAGCCAGCAGGGTGGCCGGGAACAGGTAGACGGCCAGGAACACCGCGCTGACCTGGCGCCCGCCGAAGAACCGCATCCGGCTGACGGCGTAGGCGCCGGGGATCGACGCCAGCAGCGTCAGCGCCACGGTCGCCACGGCCACGAGCGCGGAGTTGCCGAGCATCCTCAAAAACCCCTGGCCGCCCTCCTCGACCGACCGCAGGACGTCCTGGTACGTGCTGAACGTGAGCTCGGACAGGTTCACCCAGACGCGGCCCGGGTCGAGCAGCAGCTCGTCGATCGGCTTCACCGAGAGCACGAGCATGTAGTAGAAGGGGAACAGGGTGACGACCGCGAGGACGGCGATCACGATCCAGCGCAGGACGCCGAAGATCCTCTGCTCGGTCCGTGCGCGGCTCATGACGCCTCCTCCTGAACCCTCTTGGCGAAGAATGTGAAGTAGATGCCGAGCAGTCCGGCGAGGATGACCGCCAGGACCAGGGCCTGCGCGGCCGCCGCCCCCACGTCGTAGCGGGCAGTGAGGAAGTCGTAGACCCGCACCGCGACGACGTCGGTGCCCGAACCGCCGCCGGTGAGGAGGTAGACGTCGTCGAACTTGTTGAACGTCATGATGAAGCGCAACACCGACAGCAGCGCGATCACCGGCATGAGCTGCGGCAGCAGGATGTGCCGGAAGCGCTGGGTGTGCGTGGCGCCGTCCACGGTGGCGGCCTCCTCCAGCCCGGCGGGCACGGCCTGCAGCCGGGCCAGCAGGAACAGGAAGGCGAACGGGAAGTAGCGCCAGATCTCGAAGGCGATGACGGTCAGCAGCGCGAGCGGGACCTCGAACTGCCAGCCCAGGACGGAGACCTCGTGCGAGCGGGTCGACAGGAAGGCCAGCGGCTCGTCCCAGCCGAAGAGCCTGGTGCCCCACTCGTTGACGATGCCGAACTGCGGGCTGAGCGCGATCTCCCAGACGAACGTCACCGCCACCACGGGCGCGACGTAGGGCAGCAGCATCGAGCCGCGGAACAGGGCCCGGCCGCGGAAGGGCCGCCGCAGGGCCAGGGCGGCGACCAGCCCGACCAGGATCGAGCCGGCGGTGCTGCCCACCGTGTAGACCAGGGTGGTCCACAGCGAGGTCCAGAAGCCGGGCGAGGTGAAGACCTCGGCGAAGTTGTCCAGGGTCCAGTTGGACAGCAGTCCCATGCCCTGGATGTCGACCAGCCGCGCGCGCTGGAAGGCGAGCAGCACGGTCCAGGCGATGGGCAGGATGACCACGACCGCGACCACCAGGACGGTGGGGGAGACGAAGGTCATCCCGGCCCGGTTCTCACGCTGGGCGAGGGTGAGGACCCGGCGCGGCCCGGGCCGCGGGACGGGGTCCGGCGCGGGGGAGGGACGCTGCTCGGCGTCGTGCACGGTGCTCATCACGGCTTCCTAGGGGGACAGGGCCGGGGACGGCTCACTGGAGGGACTTCTGCAGGGCCCTGACTTCCTCGGCGGCCTCCTTGGCGGCCTCGCCGGGGGAGGTCTGGCCGGAGGTCATGGCGCCGACCGCCTTGGGGATGGGCAGCTCGCCGATGGTCGCGCCGACCAGCGCGCCCTGACCCTCGGTGATGCCCCACCGCTTCATGTCGCTGACGCCGGCGGCGAGCGCGTCGAGGAGCTCGGCCGGGAAGACCGACTCCATGGGCTTCTTGGTGTCGACGCCGATGTCGCTGGCCCGCCAGGCCTTGCGGTACCTGTCGGGCTCCTCGGCGGTGCCGTTGCGGACCGGGATCTTGCCCTCGGCGGCCATGCCGAACCAGTCCTCGTACCCGCCGCTCATCATGTACGAGACGAACCTCTCCGCGGGGGCGGTCTCGGCGGTGCGGGTGACCACCCAGGAGGAGATCTCCCCGAACTGCGCGGGCTGCGCGCCGGCCGAGCCCTTCAGGGCGGTGACGATCCCGCTGTTGGCGGACAGGAACCGCGGGTCGGCGCCGCACTGCTCGCAGCTGGGCAGGGCGTCGGCGCGCAGGCCGGCCAGCTCGTCCAGCAGGAACGTGGACCAGACGATCATCGCCGACCGGCCGGCGAAGTAGGTGGCGCGGGTGGAGTCCACGCTCTGGGTGCCGGGGGCGCCGTAGTCGGCGGCGAGCTGGTGGTAGGCGGTGAAGGCCTGGACACACTGCGGGCTGTCCAGGCCGATCCTCCCGTCGGCGCCGACGAGGCGGCAGTCGTTGGCCAGGGCCAGGTCCTCGAAGCTCTGCTGGGTGAAGACGTCGCTCGGGTCGGTGGCGAGCGACATGCCGGTGGTCGTGCCGCCGTGCAGGGCCTTGGCGGCCTTGAGCATGGTGTCGTAGGAGTCGGGGGCGGCGAGCCCGGCCTTGGCGAACAGGTCCTTGCGGTAGACGAGGATCTGCATCCAGGCGTCGCTGGGGACGCTGAGCCGGTTCGTCTTGTCGCCGGTCAGCTCCAGCGCGTTGCGGTTGAAGGTCCCGGCGCCGAGCCCCTCGACGATCCTGCCCGCGGCGGCGGTGTCGAGCAGGCCGTTGGTGTACATCTGCCAGACCGGGGCGAGCGGGACGCTGCCGATGACGTCGGGCAGGGTCCCCGCCGCGGCCGCGGACATGATCAGCTGGGGGAGCTGGCCCTCGTCGATCCCGACCAGCTCGACCTGGACACCGGTCTCCCGCTGGAACGCCGCGACGATCTTCTTGGTCACCTCCATGCGCGGGGTGAGGTTCTCCAGGCTCCAGACCGTGATCCGGTTGTCCGGAGCACTTCTGCCCTGGGCGCCGCAGCCGGACACCAGTCCCGCCGCCAGCGTGACGGCCACGCAGGCCGCCACCGCCCTCGCCCTTCCCGTCCACCGTCGCATGGATCTTCCTAACTGCCGCCGCGTGTTACGTACGCGATGCATCAGAACACCACTTCTGTATGTTCACAAGACCTAACTTTGGTATGTCTTAGACATAAATCGGCGTAATTTGCTTTACATTCACGCCAAAGCGATCCCCGGAGTTCACTGGGGCACGCATCGTCCAGATTCATGAGCCACCGCCGAGTGAAGATCGCCAAAGGCGAGTCCCGTCCCCCTCCCCGCCCGCGACGGGCTCCCCGTCCACGACAGGTCAACGACGCGTTCGGACCTGCCGCTCCGGCATGTCAGCGGGCACCGAACCGACCGATCGCCGAGGCCTTCACCCCTGCCCGGCGCGTATTCGGAGCCCCCTGCCGCCCACCCGGAACCCCCCGGATCCGGTTCTTCGGCGACGCCGGAGGCGGGACCTCCTACCCGATCACGAGCCGGAGATGCCCAAGATCGACGGGATATGTGAAATCTTTTCCGACCCGTTCTTCTGCGCCGCGTGATTCCATCGTTCCGCGCACTTCGCGGAGGAGTGACCGCCGCACGTCCTCGACGAGAACGCCCGGTCGCAGCCCTCATGGATGCAGGAATGGGCGGGTGCGGGGTCGTTGCGCGAGAGGTACGGGGCGCATGGGAACGGATACCGGCTGGACGGTCCGGCGGCGACACCGGTGGTGTGGGGTTTCCCCGGAGCCGATGCGGTCTTCACCTGATCACAACGGGCAAGAAGCCCGGTCGGACGAGCTCTACCACGACAGGCTCCGGCTCACCGGCCGCGAGCGGTGCGCGAAGCCCGAACCCGGCGACGAGGAGAACCGACTCCTCACTCGACGACGGCCTGTTCCCCGGCGACGCTCTCTTCTGACGTCTTGCTCCGATGCCTCCGGCCGGGACGAGCGACCATTGTCACGTCGAACGTCCCGGTCGCCGGCTCACAGCCTGGAGACGCGACACTTAATGAACCGGGGTAAAAGGTCAGGTCAGGAAGTCGAACTCGCCGGTCTTGACGCCGCCGATGAACGACTTCCACTCGGCCGGGGCGAAGAGCAGCTGGGCTCCATCCGGGTTCTTGCTGTCACGAACGGCGATCACCCCGGGCAGGTTGGCAGCCACCTCGACACACTGGCCGCCGTTCCCACCGGAGCGCGATGACTTTCGCCATATCGCAGCGCTCAGGTCCATTCCTGCCTCACATCCTCGATCATTTTGAGGGACATGTGCTCAGGATAGGCCCAGAGTCGGATCATCTCATAGCGCTTCCAAATCGCGGTCACAGACTTACGATCGGTCGTGACATGTCCTGCGTCTGATGAGTCCACGTGGACAGCGTCTGGTTGCTCATGAGGAAGCTCTGCGATCATGAATGCGCCCATCAGGCCGGTAAGGCATTCCGGGCTGACGATCTGGACGGATACGGTTGGCCTCTGGGTGATTTCCAGTAGATAACCGAGTTGTTCGTACATCACCTTGGCTTCGCCAACCTTGCGGCGTAGCACACCTGCGTCGATAAGCATGAGGAGTGAGAAGGGGGTGTCCCGATCAAGGATTTGCTGCCGCTGTATGCGGTTTTGGACTCTTCTCTCAATCTCCTCCGAGGTCGCCTGGGGCTCCTGGCTGAAGATGTGCCGAGCATAGGACTCTGTCTGGAGAAGGCCAGGGATGAGGAGGGGGTCCCAGGAGCGTAGGACGAGGGCGGTCGGCTCGATCTCCTCGACCCAGCTCTGGAACCATATCGGGCCACCGGGCTGGGCGAGGATGCGTTCCCGAAGACGGGTGAAGGCATTGCCGTTGGCCGTCTTGAACAACCGGTCCAGCCTCTCGGCGTCGGACTTCGACGGTGTGCGGCTGGCACCCTCCAGGCGGCTGACCTGCGTCTGCGTGCACCCCAGTCGGGCGGCCACGGAGGACTGCGAGAGCTGCGCCGCCTCTCGAAGTCGGCGCATCTCGGCACCGAATCGCATACGGGGAGAGCCGGGATCGAGAGGCGTCACCTCGTCCATCTCATTTCCTCCTGAATTAGGAAAAGCGGACATTTCTTTCAATCGGCGTCGTGTAACCGGGCGGTCATACCGGCGACTGTCATAGCCCGCCCTGACCTGGATTGTCGAACCCGTCACCGACCAACTTCCGGGAAGGCATTCTAAGCACAGGAATTCCCGTCATGGCGGTGCGACAAAGAAAGAAACCTATAACCTGCTCAGGTGGAGATGCTGGCTCGTTTATGAATACGGCGTCGTTGTTTCGTTCCTCAACCACGAATGTCGAAAATCAGCCACAGGTCATCCTCGTGGCGACGAAAACACCGTCCCTGTCGGACGTTCGGACTCCACTCGCCGACGGCACGCTCAGCCCGAGGGGGCCGACCTCTCGGACGCGGGAAGGCTTTGTCAGCCGAATCGATGCATCGGCTCCGGTGCCGATCACCGGTCACAGACAGATATGGAAAGGATGTGGCGGCGACGTGCCGAGTGGGTAAGGATTAACACGTCTCGCGGTCCACCGCCACTCTCGGAGGTTCTGAATGCGCTCCACTCGGTTGCTTGCCGTCGGTCTGGCACTGATGGTGGGATCATCGGGATGTGCTTCCGAGCCCTCCTTGAAAGACGCGGTGGCGGAGCTGCAGAAAGACACGCAGCGGCTGGAAAGCGACGACGTATTTAAGAGTCCTTCAAATAAGCTAAGCATCCTGCAGCGTCCAGACAAAGATATTTCCTGTGCCAAAGACGGCTTCAAGCGAGTGTTGCGGGCAACGGCTGACTATCAACGTGGCAAGGAAGAAGAGCTGGACTCTCACTTGGACGGAGCCCAGAGGATTATGGAAAACACCCTTTCCAAGATTCTGGGTTACAGGATGGAATACGACATCAGTCAGGCGGATGCCCCGGAGGGGCGGTTCATGTATGGAAGTAAGGAGCTAGGAATTATTGTGAACGTGTATGTAGCGCCAGAGGCTCCGACCTGGCGGTTGCATGCGCAGACCGCCTGCCTGCCACGTTGAGAAACCTGGCGTTGCTATTCCCGGGATCGGGCTTTCAGGAGATTTTCGGCCAGGTCGCTTGTCTGGACCCGTGAAGAGTTTTCGATCTTCGAATCAAGCTTCTCGTTGCTGTCCATCCAGTTTTCGTAGACGTCCAGCTTCTTCTGAAGTACCTGTTCCCACTTCTTGTCTCCGGCGGCCTCGCGCTTGGCTTCAGCCACGAACTCGTCATACGTCTTGAGGACGCCGGTGGCCGTACTGACGAGCTCCTCAGGCGGTTCGCTAGCTGGGTAGCCGCCACCGTGAAGAAGGGATGCCATCTCATACTTCATGCGTTTGACAAGATCAATACGTTCCTCGGTGACCGCCTCGACCTGCGTCTTGAAACTGTCGGCCCAGAGGTCCGAGGCAGAGCTGAAAATGTATGCCTGCGCGAGTTCCCAGCCCATATCGGCGGCTGGCTGCACGAAGGCAACTCCGCCGAGCATGAGGCCTGCGGTGTTCTTAGTGAAGTCACGGGCCAGATCGGCGATAGCGTCCTTCTCGCCGAGCACGTCTACAGTCGCTCTGAACGCGATACTGCTGAAGTCACCGAACATCATCGAGATGTCACGGAAGTGGTTGTCATCGCTCCGGGCGTCCAGACGAGCGGTGCTCAGCAAGGTGTCATGGCGGAACCGTGCCACCGCCGAGTTGAACGCGTTGGAGGCCTTGTCTTCGCCGACAAAGGTTTTCGTGAATTGAGAGGTGTCTTCAGGGCTGAGATAGAACGCGGGAGTAACGCCGGGAAGGGATTTCCAGTGCTCAGGAGGGCTCATGCTAGAGACACGGTCGGCGGCTCTGTCGAAGCGCCCGCCCGAGACCACCTCGTGGACGTACGACTGCGCGATCACTCCCATAGAATCCTTCGCCGGTATCGGCAAATCGGTGCCGAAGGCGGCGGCGGTGCGGATGGCGTCGAAGGCGAAGGCTGCGGCCTCCTGGCTGTGCTGTCCGGCCTTCTCGGTCGTGGCCTCGGTGCCCGCCTCCAGCGCCCGGCCGAAGGCGCCGGCCACCTCGTCCCCGGTTCCTGCCCGTTTGGCGTGGTCGAGGAACAGCTTCATCTTGTCGGCCTGGCTGAGCGTGACGCCGGCCCCGCCCATTTTGGAGAACGCGTCCCGCACGGCGGCGCCGTCCCCGTCGAGCACCTCCAGGCCCATGGCGACCAGGTCGGTGGGCAGGCCGTACTTCTTCGTCTCGGCGGGGCCGCCGGCCCGCCAGTCCTGCCGGGGATTCTTCGCGAAGTCGTCCAGGACCAGTGTGCGGGCCGCCGCGCTGCGGACGGAGGAGGGAGCGTTCGCGGCCTTGAGCAGCGCGAGCCGATTCCACGCGGCGGGCTTGTTGTCGGCCGGTCTCACCAGATCGTCCCTGACCTTGGCGAAGGCCGGGACGAGGGCGGGGGCGCGCAGGGCCGCGCCGAGGGCCTTGCCGAAGGCGGCCAGGTCCTGCTTGGCGGTCTTGCTGCCGGTGTTCGCGATCAGGTTGGGCAGGCCGTCGCGGACCTTGGGGGAGAGGAGCACGAAGAAGGCGGCGGCGGCCTGGGGGTTGCCGGCGAGCTCGGCGACCTCCTCGGCGTACGAGTGGGCGCGCCTGGCCTGCGGGTCGCCGTGGTGGCTCACGAGGAGCGCCTCGTTGTACAGCTTGACCAGCTCCTGGGCTCTGTCGAAGTCCTTCAGCTCGTCGGGGAGGCGGACGAGCCCCTGTCCGCCCGCCGCCGTCGAGGTCGTACCGGCCGTTCCGCCCAGCTCCGGGGCGCCCGCGCCCAGGGCGTTGATCAGCTCGATCCGGCGGCGGAGCATGGAGACCTGGAGCCCGCCCCAGTGCGCGATCTCCCTGATCTCCCGGAGCGCGGGGGTATCGATCCCGTTCTGGCGGAGCCTTCCCTCGAACTCCCGGCTGAAGGCGGTCAGCCGGTCGGCCGCGCCGCGCAGGGAGGTGGCGAGCGCACCCATCCCGTCGGGGGCGATGCCGCAGAACTCGGGGGTGGGTGCCATGGAGCGTTCCCCTTCACGGTCGTGACGGTCACGTGCGCCCGGCCATCTCCCGGCGCACGGCGTTCGCCTCGGTCTCGGTCACCAGCGGAGGCTGGCGGCGCAACTCCTCCTCGACCGCGTCCACCACGCTCTGGGCGAGCCATCCCAGCCGGTGGTGCCGGTCCTCCAGGTCGGTGGTCCAGGTGGTTGCCGTCGGCCCCGTCCAGACCTGTCCCGACCGCATCGCCGAGAAGGCGCCCTGGTATGCCTGCCGCACCTCGTGAGCCCTGTCGACGGCCTCGGCGAGCAATTGCCTCAGCCGCTCGTGCCGGGGATTGGGTACCATCCGCTCGGCCACGCAACCCCCGTCCTTTCCAGGACCCCGCGATGAAGGAAAAAGTCGCATACCAGAGTAGGTATTGATCGTCTGAATCGGCAAGCCCCGTACCCGCCCGGCATCACGCCTCCACCGTCACGTTCCCGGCCACACGAGCGGAGGAAACTTATATTCCGGTCGTTCCCCTCATATTTGAACGGCCACTTCACCCGCGAGCATCGGAGTAACGGATGTCGCTGTTCGAAAAACACATCGAAGTGATAGAAATCGCCGCCAAGACCGTGTTCTGGATGTGTTTCGTCATCGGGTTCGTGCTGCTGTTCTCCGGCCACATGACCGTGCCCATGGCCGTCGCGATCGGCCTGATGGGGGTCTCCCGCGTCGTCCTGCACGAGGTCCGCAGGATCCAGACCCGCTGGGACGAGGAGGCCGCCGAGGAGGCGGAACTACGCCATCGGCAGCGGCGCCTGAAGCGCGAACGAGAATTGCACCTTCAGCTCCGGCGCCTTCAGTGTCCGGACCGCTGACCGCATATCGTCGCCCCGGTCTTGTCGTCATCGGGATCCCGAAGCAGGTCTCGCGGCGGCGAGCTCGAGGCGTGATACGACGAGCAACGGCTGATATCAGGCGAAGGCTTCTGATGTAAGATCATTTTCCAGAAATGCGATGCGATCGGTGATCATTCGTTTCGTTCGACGGTCACCTTTGACGTCCGATATCTCGCAATTGGAGCATTGTGGCAAGTTGTAATAAATTCGACCAGTGGTCGTACTTCGAGGAACGAGGCCTGGCAGACAAGTTCGCATGCTCATGGGTTGAGGCCCCTGACCTGAGGACGGTGGTCACCGCGCTGAGAGTGGAGGAGGAGACGCTCGCCTGTGACCTGAACCACGCGGGGCGATGGCATATCCCCTACGCGGCAGAGGACATCGTGTGGGTGGCCGAGCAGGACCCTGGCTGGGTCAGGGTGTTCACGTTATCTGGATGGTCCATGTGGTGGCCCGCTCTCTACGCGCTCCCGGAGCCGGGTGGCCGGGTCTTCAGCCTGTCCTGTGACACCACGGTCGGCGAGGTCGAGTGGGAGGAGCTCCCCGTGGATCATTGGGAGCGTCTCAGGCAGGAGGGGGCGGATCTCGTGGGTTCCTCCGACAAGGCCCAGGAGATGAACTTCTACCTCGCCGCCTTGGCATACACGACCGGCAGGTTCATCGACGACACCTGGTTCACCACACCAGGGTTGCTCTGCCGCATTCCGGAAGGGGCGTGGAGCCATGAATGAGGAGTGGGAACTCCTGCTCGAAGCGGGAATGGGACGCGGGTTCACCGGTACCTGGGTGGAATCGGGCGACACCGATGCCGTGGCCACCCTGCTCGGCGCGGATCTCGCCTCCCGCCAGGACTGCGACCTCGCAACCGCCATGATTCACTACCGGCCGATGGCCTTCACCGAACGCGTCTGGGCCGGCCCCCACTCCGATGGCTGGACTCATGTCCTGAGCATCAGCGGCCCGCCCCCGGTGACCACCGGCCTGACGGAGGCGGGCCTGCGTTTCCTCCAGATCCGCACCGTGGACGCCAACGTCTACGATCTCTTCTACGGCGACGGCTTCACGACCGGCTGGGTGACCCAACGGTGGTACGGGGAGGTCATCGCCGAACCCGGTTCCATGCTCGATCCCTACCTTCGGGAAGTCGGCCGACCGGAATGCCCGGAGGCTGTGCGCTCCGGATCCTGGGACGTCGAACCCGACTACCACGGACGGGTCTGCCTGGAGACCTACCTCCTCCTCGCCGGGCGTGTGAGCGGACGGTTCATCGACCGCGAATGGCTGGGTGAGAAAAGGACCCTCCACGCGATCCCGCCGCCGCTCCGGACGGATGCCGGTCCTTGACCCGCACCACACGGCCCACCCTGGCGGAGTGGGCAACCGCCGGGCGTCAGGGCGGGGAGGTCACGATCGGCGGCCATGGGTGAGAAGCCCGGCGCGTCAGGCCACGATCTCTCCATTCATGGTCGAGCCGATTCCTCCGGGTCTCCCGGTGCAGGTACGCGCACGTCATAGGAGGAACGCGTCCACGCCGTCGTCGCCGTTCCGGACGGCGATCGGCGGGCGATCGAGCGGGGAGACGGGTGGACGGGTGGACGGGTGGACGGGTGGACGGGTGGACGGGTGGACGGCGGAAAATGTCGGGGCGTCCTGGTAGAAGTTGGCCATGGCTGTGAGTGTCGGTGAGTTCCTGGAGATGCTGGACACGCTCCCCGAGGTCGTGCAGAGCGACGGGGGTGAGTGGGTCTCCCTGAAGGTGCACGACAAGGGCTTCGGCTACCTGTGGGAGAAGACCGAGACGGTCGGGCTCAAGGCGACGATCCAGGAGCAGGTCGCGCTGGTCGCGGAGCGGCCCGAGGTGTTCGAGGCCCAGTTCACCGCGGGCCAGTTCGGCTGGGTCGTGGTGCACCTTGAGAAGATCGACGCGGACGAGCTGCTGGAGCTCGTCACCGAGGCCTGGTGCCTGACGGCGCCCAAGCGGCTGGTCGACGCCCACGAGGCCGGTTCTCCCCTGCTTCGGTGACGGACCGGACGACGGCTTCGTGACGGACGGGCCGGATCGTGGCTCCGCGCCATACCGGGGCGCGCGGTGCTCCGTCCGGCCACCGTTTCGCCGGGCACCCGCACGGGTGCCCGGCGAAACGATGATTCCGCCGCCGGAACTCTCCGCCGTGCCAGGACCCGGAACTGCCGGGCCGCGCGACGGCGATTTCCACGGCCGGGACCTGTCTCTCCTGATCCGGGCCCGTCGCGGTTGCGCGAACGGGCAAGTGGGACCCGGACTTCAGGCACGGCGAGAGGTACTCCACCCGGGCCGGCGGCGCCAGGACGGTCCTGAACGGCTGGAATCGAATCGTCGCCGCGTACGACGGAAAGGCCGCACCGAGGCGGGCATCCTGGTCGTCAGCCGCCGAGGATCAGCCCGCCCAGTGCGGTGACGGCCTCGACCAGCCCGGTCACCGCCGCCACGCGGACGGTCAGCCGTTCCAGCGTCTCGGACAGTACGGTCCGGTCCGGCCTCTCGGAGTGGATCTGGGCCTCGATCGCGGCGGTGTCGCGCAGGATCGGGGCGGGGTCACCGAGCACGTCGTCGTGCCGCCGGGCAAGCTCCCGGATCGACGCGAGCAGTTCGTCGGCGTGGTCGCGGTCCATGGTGGCGACCGGTGTGCCGATGTTCTGCACGGCCCGCGATCCCGTACCCACCGCCATCGGCCCGTTGACGGTGCCGCCGCTGATGTTGATGCTCTGGCCGGGGACGTTCACTGGCTCTCTCCTTTTCGATTCTGGGTGGCCTTGGCGCTGTCGCCCATGGCGACCGGCCCGTTGATGCTGCTGCCGTTGTCGAGTTTGATGCTCTGGTTGATCACGGATGCGGCCTGCCGCCGGTAGCCACCGGTGTCGACGCCGAGCGAATCCAGGTAGTCGACGACCGCCTCGGTCAGGCGTTGCTCGATGATCCTGGAGTACTTGACGGTGTCGAGCAGCTGCATGAACCGGTCGGTGCGGTGGGAGGCACCGAGTTCCCGCACGCTGAGGCGGGTGCCGAACGGATAGAGCAGGAAGGTCGCGGGATTGGTCGCGACGCGGTCGCGACGCGTGGCCTGGTAGATCGACCGGGCCAGCCGGCCGGGGGCGAACATCACGTCGGCCACCAGCTTCAGCCCGGCGTGCTTGAACACCGCCGCGACCAGCGCGGAGTCGCTGAGGAAGAAGAGGCGGTCGATCTGGAAGTCGTCCCTCACCGGCGGGAGCACGGTCACCACGCACTGGGTGTAGAGCATTCGTCCCTCCACGGCCAGGTGGATGAAGGCCGAGACGACCACCTCCTGGTCCTCGGCGGGCGCGAGCTGGAAATCGCCGTTGCGGATCTCCGGGGCCTCAGCGGTCACCGTGACCCGCTGGTAGTGCCGGATCCCGCCCTGGGGGTTCCTGATGACCGTGTTCACCGTCTCCTCGTCCGCGCTGAACCGCGGCAGCCCGGTGCCGGGGTCGATGAGCGGGTGGCCCTGGTCCTTCCAGCTGCGAGGACCGCTGGCGTTCGGCCACTCGGTGCGGGTGAAGACGCCGCGGGCGGCGAGCTGGTCGCTGATGTGCAGCCGTTCGACGCGCTCGCCGGGGAACTCGACGGCGTCGCGCATCTCCAGCAACCGTGTCCTCACGAACGCGTGCAGGTCGACCGGGTCCAGGTCGGCGCGGGGGCGTGTTCCCCGGCGCGGATCGGCCTTCTCGCTCTTGAGCCGGTCCAGTTCGACCACGATCGACCATGATTGATGTACGTCGCCCGCGCCTATGAAGGGATATTCGTTCCCGTAGAGCGTGATGTTGCCCCGCTGTGCCCGGTCGGCGTAGGCCAGCCGGTCGGCGAACCGGGGCGCGTCCTCGATATTGCCGGCGGTGGCACCGGGCCTGAGCGTGACACGCAGTGTGAGGTACCACGACACTCGGTACCCCAGGGCGGCGGCGAAGGCGCACAGGAGCAGCAGCAGGGACAACCGGGGTTCGCCGATGATCTGCGTGCCCGTGTCATCTCCGGTCGGGCCGCGCCCGAAAAGGGTGGAGATGGATTGGTCGATCGCCATGATGGAGAACACCAGGGTCAGTGGCACGAAGGTGAGGAAACAAAGGCAGAACGCGGACATCACACGCTGTACCAGCGGCATCCGGCGGATCCGGGAGTGGGTGAACGGGGCCGCCAGCAGCGACAGGATCAGCATGATGCCGCCGACGAGCGGGGACAGCAGGCAGATGCCCGCCAGCAGGATGGAGATGGCCGCGTTGCGGATCTGCAGCAGGCGCTCGGCCCGAAGGCAGTGCAACACCACCGGGAGCAGGTCGAACCCGCCGTGCGAGGGCGCGACCGCCCGGTAGGGGTCGTCGAGGATCTCGCGCAGCACGCGGTGACGAAATCGGTCGTCGAGATAGGCGCCCGCGCACAGGTAGCGGGTGGAGTTGTTCATGGGGGGGCGGGAACGAGAGGGCTGGTCGGCCGGGTCGTTCGGGACATCGGGGGGATGCATGGGCTCTCCGGGAGAACGAGCGGTTCCGTGCCGGAAGAAGGACACGAGCCTCACACGGTAGCCGGATGCATTGCGTATTTCCGGAAAAAGGTGCATAACGAGAAAAGTTGCGCACGGGCTCTTCCGAGCGCTATTCGGTAAGGCCTTAAATTCCCGATAGGCGCTATTTGGTGACGTATGCGGCAATCTCTCATCGGGCAGTTTCGCCTTTATGGCTTATTGGCTATTTTGGCATAAAAAGAGATATTGTGTCGTCTTTTGGGTACTCGCCTCCGCGCGAACATTGTTCGGGCCCGAAGACGCGGTGACTCGCAGGGTGGGCCGGGGACGTGGCGGGCCCGGCCGGACCGGCCGGGCCCCGGCCTCCGTCAGTTGTTGATCCCCCCGGCCGGACCGCGGCCGGGCGTGATGCCGTCGCTGATGCCACCGGCGCCGATGCCGGTTCCCGTGCCGCTCCCGGGTCCCGTGCCACGACGGCCACCGCCGCCGCCACCGTCCTGGCCGCGCTTGGCGCGGCACTTGGCGGGGTTCTTCTTCTTGCTGCACGGCTTCTGGGCGGAGACCGGTGCGGAGGAGTCGGTCACGGCCACGGTGTCCGCGACGGCGGGTGAGGCCGGCAGGGTGACGGGCGCGACGAGGGCGGAGGCCGTCATCATCCCGGCGGCGAGGACGTTGCTGAGTCTGGTCATGGCGGACCACCCCATGTCGAATCGGTGGCGCCCCGGGCTGGTGGCCCGAGCCGACGGAGCGCCGTACCGGCATCGAGGATGGCGCGAGTACGGCGCGGGACCTGTCTCCACGGTAGGCACGAGGGCCGGTCGGAGTCGGCCATCGGACCCCAAAGCCTCGGGGGAGGGGGATGACCGGCCGGTGACGGAGGGGAGCGGTCGGTGACCCGGCGTCACCGGTCCCTGTCGCAGGCTCGTCCGCCGACACGGTCGCGCGGGGGAGGGGCTCGCAAAGTTCCCACAGATCACTGGGGGGCGCGTGCGGCCCGGGGCTCCCGATCCGCGGCGATCTCCTCCACCCCCGCCCCCCGCCCTTGCGGTGCGGGTGTGCCCTCCTGTCGTGTCCCGCGGGGGTCTGCCGTCCCCTCGGCTCCGTCACGGAGGCGGTGTTGACGATGAGCCTCTTCGCTCCTATGGTTCATTACAAGAGTAATGAACCAGCTAAGCGGGTGTTCATGTTCGATGATCAGAGCCCGATCTATCGGCAGATCGCCGATCGCATCAAGACAGAGGTGCTGAACGGCACGCTGAACGGCGACGACCAGGTCATGTCGACCAACCGGTACGCCGTCTTCTACCGGATCAATCCGGCCACGGCGGCCAAGGCGTTCCAGCAACTGGTCGACGAGGGCGTTCTCTACAAGAAACGAGGCATCGGCATGTTCGTCAGTCCGGACGCCCCGGAGGCGCTCAGGACCCAGCGGCGGGAGAGCTTCTTCGCCGAGGTGGTCGCACCGATGGTCGCCGAGGCGAGGGTGATCGGCATCCCCCTGACCGACATCGTCAAGAAGATCAACGAGCTCGAGGAGCAGGCATGAACATCGTGGCCGACGGCCTGCGAGTGAACTACGGAACCGTCAGGGCGGTCGACGACGTCACGTTCTCCCTCGACGGCGGCAAGATCTACGGACTCCTGGGACGCAACGGATCGGGCAAGACCAGCCTGCTGTCGGTGCTGGCCGCCTTCCGCAAGGAGTCGGGCGGAACGGTGCGGATCGGTGGCCGCCCGGTGTTCGAGAACGCGGCCGTCACCCGTGACGTCTGCCTGATCCGCGACGCGGGCGAGACGGTCGACATCGGCACCGCCGCGGACGCGCTCGACTTCGCCGAGTGGCTCCGCCCGAACTGGGACGCCGAGTACGCCGGCACGCTGATGGACAGGTTCAAGCTGAAGCGGAGCGCGAACGTCAAGGCCATGTCCAAGGGGCAGCGGTCGGCGCTGGGAGTGGTGGTGGGGCTGGCCGCACGGGCGCCGCTGACCATGTTCGACGAGTCCTACATCGGGATGGACGCCCCCTCCCGCTACGCCTTCTACGACGCCCTGCTCGCCGACTACATGGAGCACCCGCGCACGATCATCCTCTCCACCCACCTGATCGAGGAGGTCGGCTCGCTGTTCGAGGAGGTCCTGATCATCAAGCAGGGCAGGCTGCTCCTGCACGAGCAGAGCGAGACGCTGCTCGCGCGCGGCACCTCGGTCACCGGGCCGGTCGCCCGGGTCGACGCCTTCACCTCCGGTCTCACGGTGCTGAACACCAGCACCCTGGGCCCGACCAAGGCCGCCATGGTCTACGGCGATCTCGACGCCGCCTCGCGCGCGGGGGCCCGTGAGGCCGGGCTCGAACTCGGCCCGATCGCCATGCAGGACCTGTTCGTCCACCTCACCGACCCCGACTCCGACCCCGTACTCCCCGCCCCCGTCCCCGCCGAGCCCGCCGGAGAGGTCCGATGAGATTCCCGAGCCGCCTTCTGGGCGCCCCCCTGATCTACACCGCCCTCATGTGGGCGGGGTTCTACGTGTTCGTCGCCCTGCTCACGACCGGCGTGGCGTTGTTCGGAACGCTGAGGATCAGCGGGTGGGAGGTCGCCGCGCAGATCCCCCGCTGGCTCGCCCTGTTCGTCGGGGTCTCCCTCATCAAGGAGTTCCTCCCGCTCTACATCGCGCACGGGCAGACCCGACGGGAGTTCGGCGCGCAGGCCGCAGTGACCGTCGCGCTGTACGCGCCGGGGTTCTCCGCCCTGATGACCCTGGGCTATCTGCTGGAGTCCCTGCTGTACAACCTGCTCGACCGGCCGCAGACGCTGATGAACACCCACCTGTTCTCCTCGCCGACACAGGTGCCGCTGATCTTCACCGAGTACCTCGTCCAGGGGCTGGCCTGGATGTCCGCCGGGGTCTTCATGGCGGCGGCGTTCTACCGCTGGCAGGCCGGCGGGATTGTCTCCCTGCCGCTCGGCGTCGCGCTGGTCGTGCTGGGCGAGTCGGCCATCGGCGGGAACCTGAGGCTGCCGTTCTTCAGCTCGGCACTGGACTTCGGCCTCGCTCCGAGCGTCCCGACAGCCCTGCTGGCCGGCCTCGGCTGTCTCGTGCTCGGCCTGGCGATGACCTGGCCGCTCATCCGCAACGTCCCGCTCCGCAACAGGGTCTCCTGAGCGCGGGTCGCCGTCCGGCGGGCCTCGGCGCGCGCTCCCGGCCG
>NZ_JBFABE010000024.1:57373-104098 GCF_040640155.1 Streptosporangium sp. NPDC023615 | reverse complement strand
CCCAGCGGGCATCCGGTGAGAAAAGCGGTGCCTCGGGTGCGGCAAGGAGGCTGCCCGCGACCACGGCGCCGCGAGATCGGTGACGTTTCCCCAGCGCCGTGCCGGTCCCGCTGTCGAAGGTTGACGACGCGCCCCACCCCGCCGATCGGCCAGACTCGTCCGCGACGGCCGTATCCGATCGGGGGACAGATGCACTACCTGACCGCTACCGAGATGACCCGGCTCCTGCGGTCCGGGCAGGTCAGCGCGGTCGAGTTGCTCGACGCGCACCTGCGGCGGATCGAGGAGGTCAACCCGGAGATCAACGCGATCGTCACGCTGGTGGCCGACCGCGCCAGGCGGGAGGCAGAGGAGGCCGACCGGGACCTGGCCCGCGGCCGGTGGCGTGGGCCGCTGCACGGGCTGCCGGTCGCGCACAAGGACCTGACCGACACCGCGGGGATCCGCACCACGTACGGCTCGCCGCTCTTCGCCGACCACGTGCCCGGCGCCGACGCGCCGATCGTGCGGCGGATGCGCGAGGCCGGGGCGATCACGGTGGGCAAGACCAACACCCCCGAGTTCGGCACCGGCTCGCACACGGTGAACGAGATCTTCGGCGCCACCCGCAACCCCTACGACCCGTCCAGGTCGGCCGGGGGCAGCAGCGGGGGGGCCGCCGCCGCGCTGGCGACCGGCATGGTGGCGCTGGCCGACGGCTCGGACATGGGCGGCTCGCTGCGCAACCCGGCCTCCTTCTGCAACGTGGCGGGGCTGCGGCCCACGCCCGGCCGGGTGCCCGCGCCGTCGGCCGCGGCGGCCTGGTTCACCCTCGGCGTGCCGGGGCCGATGGCCCGTACCGCCGAGGACCTGGCGCTGCTGATGAGCGTGGTCGCCGGGTTCGACGCCGCCTCCCCCCTGTCGATCACCGAGGGCGGCGACGTGTTCACCGCACCGCTGGAGATGGACCTGACCGGGATCCGGGTGGCCTGGAGCCCGGACCTGGGCGGGCTGCCGATCGACGCCGGGACGGCCCAGGTCACCGCGGACGCCCCCGCCGTGCTCGCCGCGCTGGGCGCCCGGGTGGAGCGGGTGGACGTGGACCTGTCCGACGCCGAGGACGCGTTCCGGATCTACCGCGCCTGGTACTACGCCCTGTCCTACGGCGACCTGCCGCGCGAGAGCCTGGGGGCGAACGTCCGCTGGAACGTCGACCGGGGCCTCGAGGTGACCGGGGCGGACCTGGCCCGCGCGGAGCGGCTGCGCAGCGGGCTCTACCGCCGGATGGACGACTTCTTCGACACCTACGACTTCCTCGTCGCCCCGGTCAGCCAGGCGCCGCCGTTCCCGGTGGACGCGCCGTACGTCTCGGAGATCAACGGCGAGAGGCTCCCCGACTACCTGGCGTGGATGCGCTCGGCCTACTGGATCAGCGTGCTGCACGCCCCGGCGGCGTCGGTGCCGTGCGGGTTCACCCCGGACGGGCTGCCGGTGGGGGTGCAGATCGTCGGGCGCCCCTTCGCGGACATGGCGGTGCTGCGGCTGGCCCACGCGTTCGAGCGGGCCACCGGCCACGGCTCGCGCCGCCCGCCACGCTGACGCCGCCACCCGTCCCGCCGGCCCCGCCACCCGCGCCGGCGGCCCCGCCATCGGCCGCGCGATCACACCGGCGCCCCCCGCCGGCGCCGCCCTACCGGTCGCTGATGTCGTACGACGACCGAGGCGCGTAGGGGTCGTCCCCGCCGAAGGGGCGGCGCAGCGGGGACTCGCGGTAGCCCGCGACGGCCTCCAGGCCGAAGAACACCCCCGCGGCCAGGGTCGGCCACACGTACAGCACGCCCCTGGCGGTCAGCTCCAGCGGGCCGGCGACCAGCGAGGCGGACGCCGCGGAGGCGGTGACGCTCGCCGCGCCCAGGTTGACCGCCTGCCCCACCGTCAGCGCGAGGTGCGCGCCCAGCAGCCCGCCCGCCGCCAGGCCCAGCACCACCGGCACCGGGCGGCCGCGCCGCGACACGGCGTGGCCGACGGCCCCGCAGACCAGCCCGAGCCCTCCGGTGATCACCGCGAACCACCCGTCGGCGGCGATCAGCGCCTGCGTGGAGGGATCGGCCAGCAGCGGCCCCTCCCGCGTCACGACGTAGGGGGGGCGCGGAGCGGCCAGCGACCACAGCGGCCCGGCGAGGACCCCGGCGACGGCGATCGCCAGCACGGTGATCACGAAGTCGCGCACGTCGCGCACCATGGCTCCCTCACCCTCTGTGCCGATGTGCCCGATGTTACCCACCCGTCCGCCCGGTGCCACCCGAGCGCGTGATGCGAACCCCGTTACTCTGGCGGGGTGAACGAAGAGGCATGGCTGATCGAGCCCTCCGGACCGCTCCGCGGTGACGTCGAGGTACGCGGTTCCAAGAACGGCGTCTCCAAGCACATGGTCGCCGCGATGCTCGGCTCCGGTGAGAGCACCATCCAGAACGCCCCCGACGTGGGCGAGGTAGGCATCACCGCCCAGATGCTCAAGGCCCTGGGCATCGACGTGGAGATCTCCGCCGGGGAGATCGGCATCGCCCCGGGAGCGCAGATCAACCCGCACGTCCCCGCGGCGTTCACCGGCCTGAACCGGATCCCGATCCTCATGCTGGGCCCGCTGCTCCACCTGGCGGGCGAGGCGTTCGTGCCGCTGGTCGGCGGCGACCCGATCGGCCGCCGCCCGGTCGACTTCCACGTCGAGGCGCTGCGCGCGATGGGCGCCGAGGTCGAGGTGAGCGACACCGGCGTGTACGCCAAGGCCAAGCGGCTGCGCGGCACCCGGATCGAGCTGCCCTACCCCAGCGTCGGCGCCACCGAGACGATCCTGATGTCGGCGGTGCTGGCCGAGGGCAAGACCGTGCTCAAGGGCGCGGCGATGGAGCCCGAGGTGGTGGAACTCGCCCTGTTCCTGCAGCGGATGGGCGCCCGCATCGAGCTGAGCCCGGACCGGCGCATCGTGATCGAGGGCGTGGAGCGGCTGCACGGCGCCTCCACCTGGCTCAACGGCGACCGCATCGAGGCGTTCTCCTACCTGGCGGCCGGCCTGATCACCGGCGGGCAGGTGCGGGTGCACGGCTGCCCGCAGGACCGGCTGGTCACCGCGATCACCACGCTGGCCCGGATGGGCGCCGAGGTCGACATCACCGACGACTACCTGTCGGCGTCGGCGCCGCGCGGGCTGCGGGCGGCGGCGGTGCAGACCGACACGCACCCGGGCTTCATGACCGACTGGCAGACGCCGCTGATGGTGCTGTTCACCCAGGCCCAGGGCATGTCGGTGCTGCACGAGACGGTGTTCGAGAACCGCCTGGTCTACGTGCCCGCGCTGCAGAGGATGGGCTGCGAGATCGAGGTGTTCGACGTGTGCCTGGGCGGCCCGGCCTGCCGCTACCACGACACCAACGCCAAGCACTCGGCGGTCGTGCGCGGCGTGTCCAAGCTGAGCGGCGCCGACGTGACGCTGCCCGACATCCGCGCCGGGTTCTCCGCGGTGCTGGCCGCCGCCGCCGCCGAGGGGACCTCCACGCTGCGCGGGGTGCACCACATCGAGCGGGGCTACCACCGGCCGTTCGAGCAGTTCGCCTCGCTCGGGCTGAAGATCCGTCGAGAAAAGGTGCAGAACCAGTAAGGATTGGGCGATCGCCGTTTGTAGGTGATCATTCGGTCGCACGTTACTATGCGTGACACCCCGCCCGGAGCCGAGACGCGACCTCGCCGCCTGCCTGCGCGGCCTGGCGGCGTGCGGCGTGCTGGGCGGGCTGCTGGCCGCGCTGGCGGCGCTGCCGCTGGTCGGCACGGCCGGGGTGGGCGTCAACACGGTCAGCCGGACCCTCGTCGACCTGCCGGACGGCCCCCGCGAGAACCCGCTCGCCCAGCGCACCGTGCTGCTGGACAGGAACGGCAAGCGGTTCGCCCAGTTCTACACGCAGAACCGGACGGTGGTGCCGCTGGAGCGGATCGCCCCGGTCATGCGGCAGGCGATCGTGGCGATCGAGGATTCGCGCTTCTACGAGCACGCCGGCCTGGACGTCAAGGGCACCCTGCGCGCCCTGGTGACCAACACCCAGGCGGGCGGGGTGCGCCAGGGCGGCTCCTCGCTCACCCAGCAGCTCGTGAAGAACATCCTGGTCGAGAACGCCGAGAGCGAGGCCGAACGCGCCCAGGCCCGCGCGCCCAACATCCAACGCAAGATCACCGAGCTGCGGTACGCGCTGGCCATGGAACGCCGGTACACCAAGGCCGAGATCCTGGAGCGCTACCTCAACATCGCCTACTTCGGCGCGGGCGCCTTCGGGGTGGAGGCCGCCGCGCAGCGGTTCTTCTCGGTGCCGGCCGCCCGGCTGACCCTGCCGCAGGCGGCGACGCTGGCCGGCGCGGTCCGCACGCCGTACGCCACCGACCCCTCGCTGGACGCCAGGCGGCGCGAGCGGCTGCGTGAGCGCCGCGACCTCGTGCTGGAACGGATGGCGCAGCTTTCCTACGTCTCCCGCGCCCAGGCCGAGGCGGCGGCGAGGAAGCCGCTGGCCATCCGCCTGCGGCCCGAGCCGGGCGGCTGCAACGGGAGCGACTACCCCTACTTCTGCCTGTACGTGCACCGGGAGCTGCTGACCAACCCCGTCTTCGGTCACACCCGCGCGGATCGCGAGCGCCGCCTGGCCAGGGGCGGCATCGTGCTGCGCACCACGCTCGCGCCGAAGGTCCAGCGCGCCGCCGAGCGCGCCGTCTCCGCGCGGGTCTCCGCCCGCGACACCGAGGTCGCCGCCGAGGCCATGGTCGAGCCGGGCACCGGCCGCATCAGGGCCATGGCCGCCAGCAAGAGGTACGGCCGCAACGCCGGCGGCGACGGCCGTTCCGCCATCGGCCCCCGCACCACCTACAACCTGCCCGCCGACACCGCGCACGGCGGCGGGCAGGGCTTCCAGGCGGGGTCGACGTTCAAGGTGTTCACGCTGGCGACCGCGCTGGCGCGGGGCTGGCGGTTCGACCAGGGCTTCAGGACGCCCGGCAGCTTCGTGCCCGACAGGGGCTTCACCGACTGCGCCGGCCGCAGGGTCAACGACCCGCGCGCGAAGATCTTCAACGCGAGCGGGGAGGGCAAGGGCGGCCCGCAGAGCCTGTCCACCGGCACCTGGAAGTCGGTGAACGTCTTCTACATGATGCTGGAGCAGCGGATGGGCCTGTGCCCGGTGGTGCGGACCGCGCGGGCGCTGGGGATCGTCCGCGCCGACGGCGCCCCGCTGCGGGAGGTGCCGACCTTCACCCTGGGCGTGAACGAGATGGACCCGGTGACCGTGGCCGCCTCGTTCGCCGCGTTCGGCGCGCGGGGCCGCTACTGCCGCCCGATGGCGATCGTCGAGATCGTCGAGCGGGACGGCGAGCGCCTGCGCGTCCCGCCGAGCTGCGCGCAGGCGATCGAGCGGGCCGTGGCCGACGCGGTCAACCACCTGCTGTCGGGGGTGTTCACCAAGGGCACCATGACCGGCCAGGGCATCGGCCGCCCGGCCGCCGGCAAGACCGGGACGAACAACGGCTACACCTCGGCCTGGTTCGCCGGCTACACCCCGGACCTGGCCGCGGCGGTCAGCGTGGGCGACATCCGCGGTTCCTACCGCTACCCGCTGCGCGACGTCGAGATCGGCGGCGAGTACTACGGCTCGGTCCAGGGCGCCTCCCTGCCGGGGCCGATCTGGGTCGCGTCGATGTCGGCGGCGCTGGAGGGGACCTCCGAGACCTCGTTCCACCGTCCCGACATGGGCCGCTTCGGCGGCGGTTTCACCCCCGGGATGGCCGAGGCCCTGGCGGCCGAGCGCGAGGCCGGGCGGGACGGCGAGCGCCGCAACGCCGGCGCGCCCGGCTACCGGCGGGGTCACCGCGGCTACCGCACCCGGGGCGGCCCGGACGCCTACGGTCACCGGGCCTACCGGTCGCCGCGGGGATACGGGGAACCCCGCGGGTACGGGGAACCCCGGGGCTACCGGGAGCCGTGGGCGTACCGGGAGCCCCGGGGGTACGGCGGCCGTCGCGCGCGGGGCGGGCCCGGCGCCCGCCCGGCCGAGCGCGCCCCGGCGTGGTGGCGCAACCGCGACCGCTGAACCACCGGCGCCCGGCCACCGGCCGGCGCCGGGCCGAGGTCAACGATCGACCGAGGTCAACGATCGGCCGAGTCACCGATCGAGCGTGGTCGGCGCTCGGCCGCGGTCGGCGCCCGGCCGGGATCGGCGCCCGGCCGAGGTCACCCGCCCGGCCGTGGTCAGCGCTTGACCAGGACCTGCTGGGTCGGCAGGAGCGACGGCCATCCGGCGCGGCGCGCGGTCGTCGCGGCCGAGCCGCAGAGCGCCTGCTCGAAGTGCGCCCCCATGGCCGCGTCGATCGCGTGCGGCATCGGGTAGCCGTTCTCGTTCAGCCTCTGGTACTTCATGAGGTTGAAGCCGTAGGAGATCTGGCGACGGCCGTCCGGGCTGGACAGCGAGACCGTCCCCATGCCGAACACGGCCCCGTCGTGCCCCCAGAACCGGCCGCAGGGGGTGTCCTGGGCGTAGATCCCCAGGCCGTAGTGCATCGCGACGCCGCCCTGGCCGTCGGGGACCGCCACGGTGGTCCTCATCTGGTCGAGCTGGGCCGGGGGCAGCAGCCCGCCGCCGAGCAGGAGGCGGTAGAACCGGTTGAGGTCGTCCATCGTGGAGACGACCGCGCCCGCGGTGGTCCCCCACGACATGTCGTAGACGCTGTAGTCGCGCGGCGGGTCGATGTAGCCGTACAGCGCCTCGTAGGCCTTGGAGTGCGGGCCGGGGACGAACGGGGTGCGCGGGAAGGAGGTGTCGCGCAGCCCGGCCCTGCGGATCACCTCGCGGGTGATGTACCGCTCGGCGCCGGTGCCGGTCACCTTCTCCAGCAACAGCCCGGCGATCGCGTAGTTGGTGTTGGAGTACGACCAGTTCTGTCCCGGCTCGCCCGTGCGCGGCGCCGCCAGCCCGAGCCTCACCAGCTCCCGGGGGGCGATCCTGCGGAACCGGTGCTCGTCGAGGCTCCGCGAGGAGAGCTGGACGAAGGAGGGGAAGGCGCCCGCGACGTAGTCGCCGATGCCGCTGGTGTGGTTGAGCAGCATCCGCACCGTGACCGTGCCGGCCAGGTCCTCCGGCAGCAGGCCGGGCAGGTACCGCGCGACCGGCGCGTCCAGCTCGACGCGGCCCCGCGCCACCTGCTGGAGGACCGCCACCGCAGTGAACGTCTTGGTGATGCTGCCCACCCGGTGCAGCATCCCCGGGTGCACGGGCCGCCGGGTCCGCACGTCGGCGACGCCGGCCGCGCCGGTCCACCGCTCGCCGCCGTCGCGCACCGCGGAGTAGGAGCCGTACATACCGGCCTCGTGGACCGCCCGGACGGTGGCCCGCAGTGCCTCACGGTCGAGGGCCGCCCGCCCGGTCTCATCGGACGGCGCGGTCGCCGGACCGGTCGTCGGGGCGGTCGGGGCGGTCGCCGGACCCGTCGTCGGGGCGGGTTCGGATCCGGTCGGCGCGGCGGACGCCGCGGGTCCGGGCGCGGCGGACGCCGGGGGCGCGGCGGCGCAGGTCAGCAGCACCGCGCTCAGCCCGAGCCCGGCGATCGTCCGTCCGCGGTGGATCCGTCCGCGGTGAGGGAGTCCCGCGAGGGTCATCAACTGTCATCTCCTCTGATTCCGGAAAAACAACAGGATGATCATCCCAAATCCACCCGGAACCGTCCTCCTCTCACCGGATGAGGTTCGCCCGCTCCGAACGGATGACCCGCGCCTCTCCGGCCCCGGCGAACGGCCCGTTCCCCGACCTCACCCGACGAACGGGCCGTCCGCCGCCCGTACCGGATGAATTCATGCGGGAGCGGGCAGGCCCCGTCAGGCTCCCAGGCAGGCGGGGCCGAGGAGCTGCTTCAGGTCGCCCATCAGCGCCGGGGACGGCGAGACCCGCAGGCGGTCGTCGAGGCGCATGACGGTGGTCCTGGGTCCGTTGTGGAGCTGCAGGTGGACCTCGGTGGTGCCGGGGTGGGCGGTCAGGACCTCCTTGAGCCGGCCGACCACCGGCGGGGTGCACCGGGCCAGGGTGAGGCTGACCGCCAGCGGCCCCCCGGCCTCCCGGGTCAGGTCGGGGGCCGTCACCTCCATCGCGATGATCTTCCCGACGTCCTCGCGCTTGTCCAGGCGGCCCTTGACGAAGACGATGGCGTCCTCGGCGAGGATCGTCGCGCAGAGCTGGTACGCCGACGGGAAGATCATCACCTCGATGGAGCCCGCCAGGTCCTCCAGCTGGGTCAGCACCCAGGTGTCGCCCTTCTTGGTGACCTTGCGCTGGAGGCCGCTCAGGATGCCGCCGACGGTGACGATCTGGCCGTCCGGGCGGTGCTCGTCCTGGAGCGAGCCGACCGAGCAGTCGGCGCCGGAGGCGAGGATGTGCTCCACGCCGAACAGGGGGTGGTCGGAGACGTACAGGCCGAGCATCTCCCGCTCGAACTGCAGCAGGGTGTTCTTGTCCCACTCCCCCGCCGGGATCTGCACGTCGAAGGTCTGGTCCTCGGCGCCCTCGATCGCGCCGAACAGGGAGTCCTGCCCCTGGGCCTCGTTCTTCTTGATCCCGATGATGCCGTCGACGGCCTGCTCGTGGACCATCACCAGGCCCTTGCGCACGTGCCCGAACGAGTCGAAGGCCCCGGCCTTGACCAGCGACTCGATGACCCGCTTGTTGCAGACGACCATGGGGACCTTGCGCAGGAAGTCCTTGAAGTCGGCGAAGCGGCCCTTGTCCTTGCGCGCGGAGATGATCCCGTCGACCACGTTGCCGCCGACGTTGCGGATGGCCGACAGGCCGAAGCGGATGTCGGTGCCGCGCGGGGTGAAGTCGAAGTCGGAGTCGTTGACGTCCGGCGGCAGCACCTTGATGCCCATCCGCCGGCACTCGTTGAGGTAGAGGGCGGACTTGTCCTTGTCGTCCTTGACCGAGCTCAGCAGCCCGGCCATGTACTCGGCCGGGTAGTTGGCCTTGAGGTAGGCCGTCCAGTAGGAGACCAGGCCGTAGGCGGCGCTGTGCGCCTTGTTGAAGGCGTAGTCGGAGAACGGCAGCAGGATGTCCCAGAGCGTCTTGATCGCGGCCGCCGAGTAGCCGTTGTCCTTCATGCCCTGTTCGAACGACTCGAACTGCTTGTCCAGCTCGGACTTCTTCTTCTTGCCCATCGCGCGGCGCAACAGGTCGGCCTTGCCGAGCGAGAACCCGGCGACCTTCTGCGCGATGGCCATGACCTGCTCCTGGTACACGATCAGGCCGTGGGTGGTGCCGAGGATCTCCTGCAGCGACTCCTCGAACTCCGGGTGGATCGGGACGATCTCCTGCAGGCCGTTCTTGCGCAGCGCGTAGTTGGTGTGGGAGTTGGCGCCCATCGGGCCGGGCCGGTAGAGCGCGCCGACGGCGGAGATGTCCTCGAAGTTGTCGGGCTTCATCAGCCGCAGCAGCGACCGCATGCCGCCGCCGTCCAGCTGGAACACGCCCAGGGTGTCGCCCCGGCCGAGCAGCTCGTAGGTCTTGCGGTCGTCCAGCGGCAGCTTGAGCAGGTCGATGGCCTCGCCGGTGTTGGCCTCGATCATCTTCAGGCAGTCGTCGATGATCGTGAGGTTGCGCAGGCCCAGGAAGTCCATCTTCAGCAGGCCGAGCGTCTCGCAGGTCGGGTAGTCGAACTGCGTGATGATCACACCGTCGGAGTCGCGGCGCATGATCGGGATGTAGTCGGTCAGCACCTCCGCCGACATGATCACCCCGGCGGCGTGCACGCCGGTCTGGCGGATCAGGCCCTCCAGGCCCCTGCCCAGGTCCATCGCCGCCTTGACGTCGACGTCCTCCTCGTACAGCTTGCGCAGCTCACCGGCCTCGTTGTAGCGCGGGTGGTCGGAGTCGAAGATCCCCGACAGCGGGATGTCCTTGCCCATCACCGCGGGCGGGAACGCCTTGGAGACCTTGTCGCCCAGCGCGTACGGGTAGCCCAGGACGCGGGCCGCGTCCTTGATGGCCGCCTTCGCCTTGATGGTGCCGAAGGTGGCGATCATGGCGACCTTGTCGGCGCCGTACTTCTCCGTCACGTAGCGGATCACGTCACCGCGCCGGCGCTCGTCGAAGTCGATGTCGACGTCGGGCATGGAGACGCGGTCGGGGTTGAGGAACCGCTCGAAGATCAGGCCGTGCGGCAGCGGGTCGAGGTCGGTGATGCCCAGCGCGTACGCCGCCAGCGAGCCCGCGGCCGAGCCTCGGCCGGGACCGACGCGGATGCCGTTGTTCTTGGCCCACATGATGAAGTCGGCCACCACGAGGAAGTAGGAGGGGAACCCCATCTGCAGGATGACGTTCATCTCGAACTCGATCTGGTCGCGGTGCTCGGAGTCGATCCCCTCGGGGAAGCGACGCTCCATACCCTTCCAGATCTCCTTGCGGAACCAGCTCTCCTCGGTCTCCCCCTCGGGCAGCGGGAAGGTCGGCATCAGGTTCTTGAACCCGAACATGCCGCTCGGGTCGACCTTCTCGGCGACCAGCAGGGTGTTGCGGCAGCCCTCGGCCCACAGGTCGGAGGAGTCGACGGCGCGCATCTCGTCGGCGTTCTTGATGTAGTAGCCGCTGCCGTCGAAGCGGAAGCGGTCGGGGTCGGAGAGCTGCTTGCCGGTCTGGATGCACAGCAGCGCGTCGTGGGAGGTGGCGTCCGACTCGTAGGTGTAGTGGGAGTCGTTGGTGACCAGCGGCGGGATGTTCAGCTCGCGGGAGATGCGGGTCAGGCCGTCGCGGACCCGGCGCTCGATCTCCAGCCCGTGGTCCATGATCTCCAGGTAGTAGTTCTCCTTGCCGAACAGCTCCTGGAACCGGGCCGCCGCCGCCAGCGCCTCGTCGTACTGGCCCAGCCGCAGGCGGGTCTGCACCTCGCCGGACGGGCAGCCGGTGGTGGCCATCAGCCCGTCGGCGTGCTCGGCGAGGATCTCGGCGTCCATCCGGGCCCACTTGCGCACGAAGCCCTCGGTGTAGGCGCGCGAGGAGAGCTTCATCAGGTTGCCCAGACCCGTGGCGTTCTTCGCCCAGATGGTCATGTGGGTGTAGTAGCCGCCCGCCGAGACGTCGTCGCGCTTCTGGTGCGGCTCCCCCCACAGGACCGGCTTCTTCTGGTGCCGCGAGGCGGGGGCGACGTAGGCCTCGATGCCGATGATCGGCTTGATCCCGGCCCCGGTCGCCTGCTTGTAGAAGTCGTAGGCGCCGTGCATGTTGCCGTGGTCGGTGATCGCGATGGCGGGCATGCCCAGATCGCCGACCTGCTTGAACATCTGCTTCAGCCGGGCGGCGCCGTCCAGCATGGAGTACTCCGTGTGAACGTGCAGATGCACAAACGAGTCTGACATGCGGCTTCGTCCTCCCCTGGTCCCACCGTCGGCGGGGCAAGAGTACCCAAACAAGGGATGCGGGAGGGACTCCTGCGCCTCGCGTCGCCGGTCTCACGACCATGATTTTTCCGCGTCCGGGGCCGGTGTCCCGGATGACCGGATCGACCCGGACGCGCCGGGCCCCGCCGGGGTCCGCCGGGGTCCACCGGGGTCCACCGGGGTCCACCGGGGTCCACCGGGGTCCGCCGAGGTCCGCCGAGGTCCAGGAGCAGGGCCCCCGGGGTCCAGGGGCGGGGCCCGCCGGGTTCCACGGGATCCGGCGGGGCCCGGGATCACCGCCGGGGTGACGAGCGGCGTTCCTCGGCGAGGTGCAGGCCCGCCTCGATGACCGCGTTCATGATCGGGGCGAGCCGGGTCTCGCCCAGGACGGGGGCCCGGCGGGCCATCTCGGCGACCAGGCGGCGCTCGCGGTCGGCGTCGCGGCCGGCGAATCCGCCGACCGGCTTGAGGCGCTGGACGGTCACGGCGAGCTCGGCCCGGCGCTCCAGGAGGACGGCCAGGGCCGCGTCCACGCGGTCGATGGCCTCCCGGGCGTCGGGGACCGAGGCCGGGACCTCCCGGCGGGTGACCGCGCCGATGATCCTCGCGGCCTCCCGTACGGCCAGCGCCTCCCGCTCGGCGGAGCCGGGAGGCAGGAGCAGGCCGTCGGCGCCCGCCGCCACCGCCGCGGCGGCCAGCGCGGGCCCGTTCCCGTCCCCGTCCCCGTCCCCGTCCCCGTGACCGGCTCCGTTCTCCTCACCGTTTCCGTCCTCGTGGGCGCTTCCGTCCCCCAGGTGAGCGCCGAGGTCGGCCAGGACCGGACGGCCCGACAGCTCGCGCGCGGCGCGCATCAGGGCGAGGTCGAGGACGAGGCCGCCCCGGACGGTGCCGTCACCGCTCTCGCAGAGCACCACCCGGTCGTTGCCCTCCGCCGCGCAGTCCGCGGCGGCCGCCAGCCACTCCCGCAGCGTCGCCGAGGGCGCCCGCCGCAGGAGCACCGGCAGGCCGAGCCGGGCGACGGCCCGCACCAGGGCCGCGTCCCGCATCCAGGCCGCGCCGTCCACCGCCCCGGCCACCACGCCGTCGGCGCATCCGGCGATCACCGGCAGGTCCGCCGCGCAGGACGGCTCCACCAGGACCGGTCCCTGCCATCGCGCGCGGGCCGCGGCCACCGCCTCCGCCACGGAGAGCCCGGCCGGACGATCCCGCGGACCGATCCAGCGGGCGTCCGCTCCCGGGCCGCCGATCACGACGGCCGGCCCGGCCCCCACGGTGAGCGCGCCCACCCGCACCGGCACGCGTTTCCTGTGTACGGTCGACGACATGAGGCTCTCCCATGCTCGGCCGGCACGCGTCCCGCGAGCCGGCGGCCGTTCGTAAGAGATGTCGGAAACAGAAAAAGGCAGAGACTTCACGTCTCCGCCTCGGTGCCGGCTCCGGCTGGTCGTCAGGTCACGCTGTCACGACCGGCTCTCCGGAGCCGGCTCGATAAACGCGAAATAACAGGTCACATGCACAATCTTAGGTCATCCCTCCGGCGCACGCCACGGACCGGACGGCACGTCTCAGGATACGGACTTCTGCGCGGCGGGTGAGTCGATCACTTTACCGGGCTATGAGAGTATTCGGGGGTTCCGAAGGAGGTAAGCCGGTTGATGGCCGAAGCACAGCCCGAGGGGCGCCGTATCGCCTCTCGCTACCACCTGCTCGAAGCCATCGGCCGGGGTGGCATGGGCATCGTGTGGCGGGCCCACGACGAGCTCCTGGACCGTGAGGTCGCGATCAAGGAGGTCCGCTACGCCGACACGCTCGGCGAGGACAACCAGGAGGACTTCAACCGGCGCACCAAGCGCGAGGCGCGTGCCGCCGGGCGGCTGACGCACCCCAACGTGGTGGTCGTCCACGACGTCGTCGAGGAGGACGGGCGTCCCTGGATCGTCATGCAGCTGGTGGAGTCGCGCTCCCTCGGCAAGGTGCTGCGCCAGGACGGGCCGCTGCCGCCGCGGCGGGTCGCGGAGATCGGCCTGGCGCTGCTGGAGGCGCTGCGCGCCGCCCACGCCCAGGGGGTCCTGCACCGGGACGTCAAGCCCGAGAACGTGCTGCTCGCCGACGACGGCCGGGTGGTGCTGACCGACTTCGGCATCGCCACCCTGGAGGCCGAGACCGCGCTGACCATGACCGGCATCGCGGGCACCCCCGCCTTCATCCCGCCGGAGCGCATCAAGGGCGGCAGCGCGCAGCGCGAGTCGGACCTGTGGTCGCTCGGCGCGACCCTGTACGCCGCCGTCGAGGGCAGGCCCCCGCACGACCGGGGCGGGGCGCTGCCGACCATGCACGCCATCCTGAACGACGAGCCCGAGCCGCCGGTGAACGCCGGGCCGCTGGCTCCGGTGCTGGAGGGGCTGCTCCGCAAGGACCCCGCGCTGCGCATGCCCTACAAGGAGGCCGCGCGGCTGCTGCGCGCGGTGTCCGAGGGCGCGGGCGAACGGCCCGCCAGGACCGCCGTCATGCCGGCCGCGGGCCGCGCGGACGGCACCGACCCCTCGGCCGACACCGACCCGGGCCTCCGCTTCCGCACCGGGGACGTCCCGCAGACGGGCGCGAAGCTGGGCGCCGCACCGCCTGCCGGCGCGGCCGGTGCGGCGGGCGCGCCGCCCACTCCCACACGCCGCGAGGAGTGGCCCGAGCCCGTCCCGCCGCAGGGCGGGGGCGGCCGGCGCCAGGACGGTTCCGCGGCGAGGCCCGGGACGCCCGGCGCCGCGGGCGCGGCGAGCCCTCGCGCCGTGCCGGAGGCCAGGCCCGCGAAGGACACGGCCTCGAAGGACGCGAAGGACGCGAAGGACAGGGACGGGGTCGCCGAGGGCGGGGCGGCGTCGAGCGCCGGGGCCGTTCCCGGCGCGAAGGACGCTCCCGGCGCGAAGGGCGGCCCGGCGGCTCGGGCGGGGGCCGTCTCCGCGTCGGGTGCCGCACCCGGCAAGGCCGTCCCCGCCCCCTCGACCCCCTCGACCCCCTCGGACCCCGAGGACGCGGCCGCGTCCAGGGCCGTCCCCGGGCGCGGGGCCACGCCGTCGCGAGGAGACGACGCGTCCCCCGCGGTGGGGAGGAAGTCCGCGGGCGCTGCGACGGGCGCTGTGGACGAGGTGGACGCGGTCCCGGCCGAGGACGTCCCGGCCCCGCGAGGGGGTCCGGGCGCCGGAAGGCCCGCCGCCCGTGGCAGCGCCTCCCCGTCGACCCCGGCCTCAGCGCGGGGTGCCGTCTCCGGGGACGCCGCGCGACGGGACAGGGACGCGAGCGCCTCCGGTGCGGGCCGCGAGAGCGCCCCCGCACGCCCGAGGCCGGTCCCGGCCCCTCGGCCCAACCCCTTCCCGCCGGTGGCCGCGGCGGCCCGGGACGGCGCCCCGGCCCCCTCCCGGAAACCCGTCCCCCCGGCCGCGGCCGGGCAGGTCGCCGGCCGGACGCCGGAGCAGGCCTCCGCCCACGCCGGGCACCGGCAGGACGAGGTCACGTCGGTCTCCGGGGGGTCGGGCGGCTCCCAGACGAAGCGGGGCCTGCTGGTGCTGCTGCCGGTGCTGCTGGTCGTCGGGGTGGTCGCCGGCTGGCTCGGCATGAACAGCCGCAAGAACGAGGGGACCCCGCAGGCCGGGCCCGGCGCGCCGAGCACGTCCGGCGCGTCGGACGGCCCGACTGGCGGCGCGGTGTACGACCCCTCGAAGGGGTCGCCGGAGGCGTCGGCCCCCTCGTCCTCCTCGCCGGCGTCCTCGTCGCCCTCGTCGGCCTCGCCCTCCCCGCCGGCGCCGAGCCCGTCCCCCACCAAGACGGAGAAGAAGTCCCCCCTGCCCGCCGGCTGGCGGATGCACAAGGACTCCAACGGCTTCTCGCTCGGCCTGCCCAAGGGGTGGAGTCAGGACAAGCGGCGCGGCAACCAGGTGTGGTTCCGCGGGCCGGACCGGACGAGCTTCGTGATGATCGACTACGTCGACAAGGCGCGCCCCGACCCCAAGCAGGACTGGCTGGAGTACGAGCCGACCGTCCGGAGCAAGTTCTCCGGCTACAAGCTGATCCGGATCGAGAACGTCTCGTACATGAAGAAGGCCTCCGACTGGGAGTTCACCTGGAACACCAGCTCGGGCAAGGCGAGAGTGATCAACCGCGGGTTCATCACCAAGGGCGGCCGCGGGTACGCGATCTACTGGCATACGCTGGACAAGAACTGGAAGAAGAACATGCACCTCTTCGAAGGATTCGCCGCGACCTTCTCCTCGAAGAAGTGAGCGGCATCCCTACCGGCTGCGGATCGTGAGCTCGGGAA
The DNA here is from genome assembly GCF_040640155.1 of Streptosporangium sp. NPDC023615. Lineage (NCBI taxonomy): Bacteria > Bacillati > Actinomycetota > Actinomycetes > Streptosporangiales > Streptosporangiaceae > Streptosporangium > Streptosporangium sp. NPDC023615. The sequence goes on along the minus strand of NZ_JBFABE010000024.1, from coordinate 88,370 downwards.
GGGGCGAGGATGGCGGAGAGAAAGGTCGCGGGCCGCTACCGGCTGCTCGAACACATCGGCGAGGGCGGCATGGGCATCGTCTGGCGTGCCCACGACGAGCTCCTCGACCGGATCGTGGCCGTCAAGGAGGTCCGCTACGGCGGGGTGGGCGAGACCGCCCGCGCCGACCTGAACCGGCGCACCATCCGTGAGGCCCGGACCGCCGGGCGCCTGGACCACCCCTCCGTGGTCATCGTGCACGACGTGGTCGAGGAGGAGGGTCGTCCCTGGATCGTCATGCAGCTCGTCCGCTCGCGGTCGCTGGGCGAGATCGTCCGCGTCGACGGGCCGCTGCCGCCGGAGCGGGTCGCGTCGGTGGGGGTGCACGTGCTGGGCGCGCTCCGGGCCGCGCACGCCGCGGGCGTGCTGCACCGGGACGTCAAGCCGGAGAACGTGCTGCTCGCCGACGACGGCAGGGTGGTGCTGACCGACTTCGGCATCGCCTCGATGACGCAGGAGAAGAGCATCACCCGTACGGGCGCGATGGTCGGCACCCCCGCGTTCCTGCCCCCCGAACGGCTGCACGGGCTGCCCGCGACCCCCGAGTCGGACCTCTGGTCGCTCGGGGCGACCCTGTACGCGGCGCTGGAGGGCAGGCCGCCGTTCGAGCGGCCCACGGCCGCCGCCACCATGATGGCCGTCCTGCAGGGCGAACCGACCCCGATGGCACGTTCCGGCCCGCTGGAGACGGCGATCCTCGGGCTGCTGGCCAGGGATCCGGCCGCCCGGACGAGGCCCGACCGGGTGGAGGCCCTGCTGAGCCGCGCCGCCGCCGGCGGCCCCTTCCCCGGCCACCGGCCCCCTGACCACGCCCTCCCCGGCCGCACCCCCCCGGGGCCGGTGTCCTCGGGACCCACGCCCGCAGGATCCGGGCCCTCAGGACACGGGTCGTCACACCCCGCGTTCCCGGGCCACCTGCCCCGGGGTCACGCCTCTCCCGGGCACCCACCTCCCGGGCACACGCCTCCCGGGCACACGCCCCCGGTGCCGCTCTTCGGCCAGGGCGCTTCTCCCGACCCCGGCGGGCTCGCCCCGTGGCCCCCGGACCCGTGGTCCCCCGCCTCCCGGCCCGCGGACCCGTGGCCCGGCGGCCCGGCGGCCCGGCCCGGCGACCCGGTGTACGGGCTCCATGCGGGCGCGCCCGCGCAGCCGGACCGTCCGCCCGGCGCCTGGCCGGACCCTCCCCGCACCCGTCAGGACCACTCCGCGTACACCCGCCCGGAACCGTCCCCCTCCAGCCGTCCCGGGCAGGGGTACGGTTCCGCGTCCTCCTCCGCCGCGTGGCCGGTGCACGAGCACCCCACGGACACCGGGGAGGTTCCCACCGGGCCGCGGGCCGAGCCGAGATGGCCGGTACTGCTGGCCGGCGGGATCGCTCTCGCCGTGCTGGTCGGGGTCGGCGGATGGCTGCTCCTCAGGGAGCGGGACACCACGCCGGACCCGGGCACCGGCGGGCCCGCGATCACGGCCACCGCGGCCCCGGAAGGGCCGACCCCGGCGGCGACCCCGCGCCCGAGCCGCACCGTTCCGGCGGGCTGGCGGCTGCACCGGGACCCGATGGGCTTCTCCGTCGCCGTGCCCGGGACCTGGCAGGTCAAGCGGTTCCCCGGACGCGACCGGGTGGAGTTCCGCGCCCCCGGCTCGGACGCCTTCCTGTGGATCGAGTCGACCGAAGACCCCGAGAAGGACCCGGTCAGGCACTGGGAGAAGGTCGAGGAGGCCGGGACCGCCGACGGCGTCTGGCCGGGCTACCGGCGGATCGGGATCACCGAGCTGACCTACCGGGGGGTGCCGGCCGCCGACTGGGAGTTCACCTACCTCAGGGACGGGGTCCGCACACACGTCCTGGACCGGGGCTTCCGCACCACCGCCGGCAAGCCGTACGCGATCTACTGGGAGAGCCCGGAGTCGGAGTGGAAACGCTCCTCCTTCGACGCGTTCACCAGCTCCTTCCGGCCATGAGCCACGATCGGGCCGCGAACGGCGATCCGGCCGTGAACGAGGAACCGGCCGGCGGCGTTCCCACCGTGGGCGACGTTCCCGCCGTGGGCGACCCGGAGAGGGCACGTTTCTGGCGCAGCGCCGCCCTGCCCGGGGTGGACCTGCTCAAGGCCAGGTACGTCACCCACCGCTTCTCCCCGCACGCGCACGAGGGCTACGCGATCGCGATGGTGCTGTCGGGGGTGGAGGAGTTCTTCTACCGGGGCGCCGTCCACCGGGCGGGCGCGGGCAGCCTGAGCACGCTCGACCCCGAGGAGGCGCACGACGGTTACCCGGGCGTGCCCGGCGGCTGGTCCTACCGGGTGCTGTACCCGTCGGTCGGGTTCGTCTCCGGGATCGCCGCCGAGCTGATGGCCGGGCGCGGCACCCCCTGCTTCCCCGAGGTCGTCACCCACCACCCGCCCACCGTCGCACTGCTGCGGGCCGCGCACGACGCGGCCGAGCGGGGCGACGACCTCGCCTCCTCGACCCTCGCCCGTACCGCCTTCGCCGCCCTGCTGCGGCACCACGCCGCCCGCCGGCCTCCCGAGGCCCCGGTCACGGGCGCCGGCCGGCCGGCGGTGCTGCAGGCCCGGGAGATCCTGCACGAGCGGCTCGTCGACCCGCCCACCGTCGAGGACCTGGCGCGGGCGGTGGGCACGAGCCCGTTCGCCCTGATGCGGGCCTTCAAGGCGGCCACCGGGCTGCCCCCGCACGCCTACCTGAACACGCTGCGGATCATGGAGGCCCGGCGCCTGCTCCGGGCCGGCATGCCTCCCGCGCGGGTGGCCGGGGACGTGGGCTTCACCGATCAGGCCCACCTGGGCAGGCACTTCAAGCGGATCGTGGGCGTCCCCCCGGCGGCGTACCAGCGCGCAGGAACGTACAAGAGCAGACGCGGGAACCGGACATAAGCTCGCTTCTCATGGAAGCAACCACTCGTTCCTCCGCGATACGGGACGGACTGGGCGTGGGAATCGCCGTCGGCCTGTCCGGGGTCGCCTTCGGCGCCGCGGCGACCGCCGCGGGGCTGAGCGTCGCGCAGGCGTGCGCGCTGAGCCTGTTCGCCTTCACCGGCGCCTCGCAGTTCGCCCTGGTCGGGGTCGTCGCCGGCGGCGGCAACCTGGTCGCGGGCACCGCGGGAGCGGTCCTGCTGGGAGCCCGAAACGGCCTGTACGGCCTGCGCATGGCCGGGACACTCGACCTCCGGGGCTGGCGCAGGCCGGCGACGGCCCACGGGGTGATCGACGAGACGACGGCGGTCGCCATGGCCCAGCCGGACGAGAGATCGGCCAGGACGGGGTTCCTGGTCACCTTCGTCACCCTCTACCTGATCTGGAACGCCACCACCCTGGCCGGCGCGCTGGGCACCTCCGCGCTGGCCGACCCCGCCGTGCTCGGCCTGGACGTGGTCGGTCCCGCCACGTTCCTGGCCATCCTGTGGCCCCGCCTCACCGGCGAGGACCCCGAGGCCCGCCGCCTGCGCCCGATCGCGGCGGGCGGGGCGGCGGTCGCGCTGGCCGCGACCCCGTTCACCCCGCCCGGCGTGCCCGTGCTGCTCGCCGCGGTGGTCGTGCTCGCGCTGCTGCTCAGGAGGACCCGATGAGCGTCTGGTGGGCGATCGCCGTCACCTGCGTGGCCTGTTACGCGCTCAAGTTCGCCGGGCTGTCGGCACCGCGCCGGATCCTCGACCACCCTGGCGTGCAGCGCTTCGCGACCCTGGTCCCGGTGGCCCTGCTGGCGGCGCTGATCGCCGTGCAGACCTTCGCGGACGGGCAGGCGCTGCACCTCGACTGGCCACGGACCGCGGGGATGGGCGCGGCCGTGGTGGCGCTGCTGCTGCGCGCCCCGTTCCTGGTCGTGCTCGCGGTGGCCGCCGTCGTCACCGCCGCGCTCCGGTACGTCCTGGGCTGAGGCGGGCGGGCGGCGTCCCGGCGCGGGGCAGGCGCGTCCGGTGAGGACACGGGCGAGGCAGGCCCGTCCGGTGAGGACAGGGGGCGGCTCGGGCGGGTTCGCCGGCGAAGAGACCGAGAACCCGGATGGCTTCGCGGGTAAAGAAACGCTCTGGGAGGGTCCGCGGTACCTATCCTGAATGCCGGGAGAAATCCGGGGTAGGCGCCAGCGCATGACCGATTCTCAGGGCATCATCGGAGGCCGCTACCGCCTGCTCGAACGCATCGGCCGAGGGGGCATGGGGACGGTCTGGCGAGCCCGGGACGAGGTGCTCGGCCGTGACGTGGCGGTCAAGGAGGTCATCCCCTCCCCCGACCTCACCGGCCCCGAACGCGAGATCTTCACCGTGCGCACGCTCAGGGAGGCCAGGGCCGCGGGGAGGGTCGGGCATCCGGGGGTGGCGACCGTCTACGACGTGATCGAGGAGGAGGGCCGCCCCTGGATCGTCATGCAGCTCGTCGACTCCCGCACCCTCGGGGCGGTCGTCAGGGAGGACGGGCCGCTGCCGCCGATGCGGGTCGCGCGCATCGGCCTGGAGGTGCTCAACGCGCTGGTCGCCGCCCACCACGCGGGTGTCCTGCACCGGGACGTGAAGCCTGACAACGTGCTGCTGGCCAGGGACGGGCGGGCCGTGCTCACCGACTTCGGCATCGCGGTGCTGGAGGGCGACTCCTCGATCACCAGGACCGGCTCGCTCATCGGCACCCCGGCGTTCATCGCGCCGGAACGGGCCGCCGGCGGCCCGGCCGACTTCGCCTCGGACCTGTGGTCGCTCGGCGTGACGCTGCACGTGGCGGTCGAGGGGCGCTCCCCCTTCGAGCGGGCACACCCGCTGGCGACGCTCAGCGCCGTCATGCACCAGGAGCCGGAGCCGCTGCGGCTCGCCGGCCCGCTCGCCCCGGTGATCTTCGGCCTGCTCCGCAAGGACCCGGCCGACCGCATGACCGCCCAGGAGGTGCAGGGCCACCTGGCCTCCCTGGTCAACGGGACCGCCCCCCAGCCGACCGTGCCCATCGAGCTGCCCGTCGATCCGCTCGCCGGGCCGCCCACCGGGCCGCCCACCGGGCCACCCCTCGCCGCCTCCGCGGCGTCCGTCACCACGCCGGGCGGCATACCGGCGATGACCGCCCCGGGTGCCGTGGGCGCCGTCGGTGCGATGGGTGCGGTGGGTGCGGTGGGTGCGGCGGGTGCCGTGCCGCCCCCGGTGGATCCGTCCGGGCCCACGCCCGTGGCGGCCCCCGCTCCCCGCCGGCGACGCCCGGCCCTGATCGGGGCGGCCGCGGTGGCCGTGGCCGTCGTGCTGACCTCCGGGGGGATGATCTGGGTCGCCGCCAACTCGCCGGAGACCCCCTCGAAGGAACCGACGACCTCGGCCAGCGTTCCGCCCTCCGAGAAGAAGCCGACGAGCGAGGCCGAGCAGGCCAAGGTGCCGTCCGGCGAGGGCTCCTCCGGGGACGAGGCCCCCTCCCGGCCGTCCCAGGACACGCCCCGCTACGACGAGCCGACCCCCCGGACCCCGACGGGCAAGCCGTCGCCGAAGCCCTCGGCCGAACCCTCCCAGGACGACGGGCGGGGATCGGAGGACCCCGCCGACGAGCCGGGGCAGGACCAGGACCAGGGCGGCGGGGACGACGGTTCCGGGGACTCCGGCGGATCCGGCGACGGCGGCGGCGAGGGTTCGGGCCAGGACGACTCCTCCGGCGAGGAGCAGCAGGGCGACTCCTCCGACCAGGTGGACCCCAACGCGGGCGCCCTCGATCCCCAGGCCTCCGAGAGGGCCGAGAAGGCCGCGGCCGAAGCCGCCGCCGGGACCGTGGCCGCCGGGTGACGGCGGACGGGAAGCCGGGCGGGCCGCAACGGTCAGGACAACGGTGAGGACAACGGTGAGGAATCGGCCGCCCGGGACCGTCCGGACCGGAGTGTGACCCGGCCCGGCCCCGGACCCGGGGGCGGGCCGGCCCGGGGCGTGACCGTGACGCCCGGTCCGGGAATCCCGGGGTCACGCGCGTTCACGCCCCCGGTGCCCCAGGTGCTCCCTGGCCGCCCCTCGGCGACGCCGGCCTAGGAATCCGAGGAGACGGCCTCCAGCGCGCGCGCCAGGTCGTCGGGGTAGGCGGTGGTGAAGGAGACCCACTCACCCGTGGTGGGGTGCTCGAAGGCCAGGGAGACCGCGTGCAGCCACTGACGGCTCACGCCCAGGCGCGCGGCCAGCGTCGGATCGGCCCCGTACAGCATGTCGCCGACGCACGGGTGGCGCAGCGCCGACATGTGGACCCGGATCTGGTGGGTCCGTCCCGTCTCCAGCTTGATGTCCAGCAGGGACGCCGCCCGGAACGCCTCGATCGTGTCGTAGTGGGTGACCGAGTCCTTGCCTCCGGCCACGACCGCCCAGCGGCCGTCCCCGACCGGGTGGCGGTCGATCGGCGCGTCCACGGTGCCCCGGTGCGGGTCGGGGTGGCCCTGCACCAGCGCGTGGTAGCGCTTGTCGACCGTACGTTCCTTGAAGGCCCGCTTCAGGTGGGAGTAGGCGTGCTCGCTCTTGGCGACGACCATGGCGCCGGTGGTGTTGGCGTCCAGCCGGTGCACGATGCCCTGGCGTTCTGCCGCGCCGCTGGTGGCCACCCGGTGGCCGGTGCCGAGCAGGCCGCCGATCACGGTGGGGCCGGTCCAGCCGGTGGTCGGGTGGGCGGCCACGCCGATGGGCTTGTTGACCACGACGATGTCGTCGTCCTCGTACACGATCTGCATGCCGGGCACCGGCTCGGCCACCGGCACCGGCGCGCTGGGCGGCGGCGGGAGCGTCACCTCCAGCCACGCCCCGCCGTGCAGCCGGTCGGACTTCGACGCGGTCGAGCCGTCCACCAGCACCTCACCGGCGACGATCAGCTCGGCCGCGCGGGTGCGGGAGAGGCCGAACAGGCGCGACAGGGCGGCGTCGAGCCGCTCGCCCTCAAGGCCGTCGGGCACCGGGAGGCTTCGCCGGTCAGACATCGTCGCCCTCCTTCGCGTGTCCACCGGTCCCGGTGTCGCGGGTGCCGTCGATCTGGTACCCCCGCCAGGCGAGCACGACCGCCAGGATCCCGCCGCAGACGATCGCCGAGTCGGCCACGTTCCAGACCGGGAAGTGCCCGGGGAAGGTCTCCACGAAGTCGACCACGTGCCCCTGGAGCGGGGAGGGCCGCCCGGGGCCGAACCCCGAGGGGAACCGGAAGAGCCGGTCGGTGAGGTTGCCGAGCGCCCCGCCGAGCAGCAGGCTCAGCGTGATCGCCCAGGGCAGGCTGCGCAGGTTGCGCGCGGTGCGCAGGATCGCCACCACGACGGCCGCGGCCACACAGGTGAAGACGATCGTCATTCCGGTGCCGAGCCCGAAGGCGGCCCCGGAATTGAAGATCACCCGGAACTGGAGCAGTCCCGGGACGACCACGAGGGGTTCCCGGCCCTCCAGGGTCCTCAGCACCAGGGTCTTGGTGGCGAGGTCGAGGAGGTAGACGATCGGGGCGATCACCGCGAGCACGGCGATCCGCCGCCTCGCGGCCGGAGCGGGCGGAGCGGCCGGGGCCGTCCCGCCCGCGGTGTCACCGATGCCGGCGGTGCCGCCGGTGTCACCGGTACCGCCGGTGTCGCCGGTCAGCGGCGCTCCTCCCGCTGCTTGCAGGCCACGCAGAGCGTCGCCCTCGGAAACGCCTGAAGGCGCTCCTTTCCGATCGGCTGATGGCACGATTCGCACACTCCGTAGGTCCCCGCGTCGATCCGGGCGATCGCTCGCTCGTTCTGCGCGACCAGATCGCGCGAGTTCAGGGTAAGGGCGATTTCACGCTCGCGTTCATACGTCCGGGCCCCGGCGTCCGCCTGGTCGTCACCCGCCCCGTCCGTGACGTCGCTCGACGCGATCTCGGTCTCGGACCTGGCGATCTCCTCGGTGAGCTCCCGGACCTCCTCGGCAAGCTGCCCGCGGACCTCCGCGAGCTCCTCGGCCGACCAGGTGACGACGGTGCCGTCCTTAGACGACGCCACCGCGCTGTTGTCTGCGCGCACGGTCGCGGCCATGGCGGCCTCCTTGTTCGATGGACCGTATCCGGTGTGGTAAACGGTGCGGGCAGCTTAGGTCTCCCATAACAGAACGGCAAACGACCCGCCGTGATGTTTACCACTCCAGTAACATCCGGTCGCTTCCCCCTGATTCCGCCCGGCGGCCCCCGAAATCGGAAAGCCCGCGCCCGGACACCGGGAAGCCCGTGCCCGGCGGGTGCGTTATCGTGTGAACCTGCAGGGCGTTGATGGGGACAGCCACCTCCGCATCCCCTCGCACGAGCGACCCGGGGACGGTGTGAGCCCGGGGCGAGGCGCGGTGGGAAGATCACCCCGGAGCCGCCGGAAGAACGGCCGCGGTGACCTCGACAGGGGTCCCGGGCGGCCCGGTAGAACCGGCAGCAGACCCAAGGAAGAGGGCCTTTCCGCGTGCGGAGGGGTCAAGGAGGGTGGTACCGCGGGGCCAGACGGCCTCGTCCCTCCACGCCACAGCCGTTCCAGCGTGGAGGTCCCGTCCATCATGTCCGCCTATTTCCGCTCCCTTCCCGCGCAGGTCGATCTTCCCGCGATCGAGCACGAGGTGCTCGGCCGCTGGCAGGACGGCAAGATCTTCGAGCGCTCGGTCGAGCAGAACGCGGGCGCCCCCACCTGGGTCTTCTACGAGGGCCCGCCCACCGCCAACGGCATGCCCGGCGTCCACCACGTCGAGGCCCGCGTCTTCAAGGACGTCTTCCCCCGCTACAAGTCGATGCGGGGCTACAGCGTGCCGCGCAAGGCCGGCTGGGACTGCCACGGCCTGCCCGTCGAGGTGGCCGTCGAGAAGACGCTCGGCCTGTCGGGCAAGAAGGCGATCGAGGAGTACGGCATCGCCGCGTTCAACGACAGGTGCCGCGAGTCGGTGCTGAAGCACGTGGACGCCTTCGAGCAGATGACCGAGCGGATGGGCTACTGGATCGACCTGTCCCAGGCCTACCGCACGATGGACCCCGACTACGTGGAGTCCGTCTGGTGGTCGCTCAAGGTCATCTTCGACAAGGACCTGCTCTTCCGCGACTTCCGGATCACCCCGTACTGCCCCCGCTGCGGCACCGGCCTGTCCGACCACGAGCTGGGCCAGCCGGGCGGCTACGAGACCGTCACCAGCCCCTCGGTGTACGTCCGCATGCGCGCCACCTCCGGCCCGCTGGCCGAGCTGGGCGCCTCGCTGCTGATCTGGACCACCACGCCCTGGACGCTGGTCTCCAACACCGCGGTGGCCGTGCACCCCGACGTGACCTACGTGGCGGCCCGCCCGGCCGGCTCCGACGAGGTCCTGGTGGTGGCCGAGCCGCTGCTGGCGGCCGCGCTGGGCGAGGGCGCCGAGGTGCTGGCCTCCTTCACCGGCGCCGAGCTGGAGCACACCACCTACACGCGCCCCTTCGACCTGGTCGACATCCCCGGCGCGCACTACGTGGTGCTCGGCTACTACGTCACCACCGAGGACGGCACCGGCCTGGTCCACCAGGCCCCCGCCTTCGGCGCCGACGACATGACGACCTGCAAGCGCTACGGGCTGCCCGTGGTCAACCCGATCGGCCCCGACGGCCGCTTCCTCGACACCGTGCCGCAGGTCGGCGGCCGGTTCTTCAAGGACGCCGACGAGGACCTCACCGCCGACCTGCGCGAGCGCGGCCTGCTGTACCGGGGCGGCCACTTCGAGCACAGCTACCCGCACTGCTGGCGCTGCCACACCGCGCTGCTGTACTACGCCCTGCCCGCCTGGTACATCCGCACCACCGCGATCAAGGACCGGATGCTCGCCGAGAACGAGAGGACCGGCTGGTACCCCGAGACGATCAAGTGGGGCCGCTTCGGCGAGTGGCTGCGCAACAACGTCGACTGGTCGCTGTCGCGCTCGCGCTACTGGGGCACCCCGCTGCCCCTGTGGGTCTGCACCGCCGACGAGTCGCACGTCACCTGCGTCGGCTCGCTGGAGGAGCTGGGCCGGCTGTCGGGACAGGACGTCTCCGCGCTCGACCCGCACCGCCCCTACGTGGACGACGTCACGCTGCCGTGTCCCACCTGCGGCAACGAGGCGCGCCGGGTGCCGGACGTGATCGACGCCTGGTACGACTCGGGCTCGATGCCGTTCGCCCAGTGGGGCGCGCCGTACCGCAACGCCGAGATGCTGGACAAGGCCTACCCGGCGCAGTTCATCTGCGAGGCCACCGACCAGACCCGCGGCTGGTTCTACTCGCTGATGGCGGTCGGCACGCTCGTCTTCGACCGGTCCTCCTACGAGAACGTGCTCTGCCTGGGCCTGATCCTGGCCGAGGACGGCCGCAAGATGAGCAAGCACCTGGGCAACGTGCTCCAGCCGATGCCGCTGATGGACCGGCACGGCGCCGACGCGCTGCGCTGGTACATGGCCTGCTCCGGCTCCCCCTGGGCCGCCCGCAGGGTCGGGCACGGCGCTCTGGAGGAGATCGTCCGCAAGGTCCTGCTCACGTACTGGAACACCGCCTCCTTCTTCACCCTGTACGCCAACGCCGAGTCCTGGTCGCCGGCGCGCCTGGCCGAGGCGCCCGCGTACGCCGAGCGCCCGCTGATCGACCGCTGGGCCCTGGCCGAGCTGCACCGGACGGTGGCCGAGGTCACCGCGTCGATGGACGTCTTCGACACCGCCCGGGTGGGGCGCCGGCTCGCCGAGTTCCTCGACGACCTGTCCAACTGGTACGTGCGGCGCTCCCGCCGCCGGTTCTGGGCCGGGGACACCGCGGCCTTCGCCACGCTGTACGAGTGCCTGGAGACCGTCACCCGGCTGATGGCGCCGGTGGTGCCCTTCACCACCGACTACGTCTGGGACGTGCTCCGCGACACCGGCACCCCCGCCTCGGTGCACCTGGCCACCTGGCCCGAGGTGAACGACGCGCTGCTGGACGCGGAGCTGTCGGAGCGGATGGCCCTGGTCCGCCGCCTGGTCGAGCTGGGCCGCTCGGCCCGCGCCTCCAGCGGGGTGAAGACCCGCCAGCCGCTCGGCCGCGCCCTGGTCGGCGCCCCGGGCTGGGGAGCGCTGCCGGTGGAGCTGCGCGAGCTGGTCGCCGACGAGCTCAACGTGAAGGGCCTGGAGGACCTGTCCGGGATCGGCGCCGACCTGGTCTCCTTCACGATCAAGCCCAACTTCCGGGCGCTGGGCAAGCGGTTCGGCTCGCAGACCAAGCTGGTCGCCGCGGCCGTCACCTCCGCCGAACCCGCCTGGCTGGCCGCCGCGCTCCGTACCGGCGCGCCGGTCGCGGTGGAGACGGGCGAGCTTGGCGTGGTGGAGCTCGGCCCCGACGACGTGATCGTCACCGAGCAGCCGAGGTCGGGCTGGGCGGTGGAGAGCGGAGCCGGGGAGACCGTCGCCCTGGACCTGACCATCACCGACGAGCTGCGCCGTTCGGGCCTGATCCGCGACGTCGTCCGCCTGTTGCAGGACACCCGCAAGTCCACCGGCCTGGCGATCTCCGACCGGATCGACGTGTGGTGGTCCACCGACGACGCCGACCTGGCCGAGGCGCTGCGGGCCGAGGGCCGGACCGTGTCCGCCGAGGTGCTGGCCGTCTCCCTCACCGAGGGGGGCGCCGAGGACGTTCCCGTCCACCGGGACGCCGAGCTGGGCCTGACCTTCCAGCTCCGCCGCGTCGGTTCCTGACCGGCTCCCGCCCCCCCGGCCCGTCTCCCGCCCGCCGAGGGGGCGGGAGACGGGCCGGGGACGAGCTCACCACCCGTGACCGGGCGAGCGGCCCGGAACCGGCACGGACCCCACACGGACCCGGCCTGGTCCCGGCTCGGAATCGGCACGGACCCCACACGGACCCGGCCTGGAACCGGCTTGGGATCGACCCGGTACCGGCCGGTCCGGAATCGGCCTGGTCAGGAACCGGTGTCGCTCAGGCAGACGGAGCAGCCGCTCAGCCCGGCCTTCTCGGCCTCGCCGAGCGTCATGGACTCGACCCCGCTCTCACCCACGCCCTTGACGAGAGGGCAGGCCGGGGCGTGGAAGCGTCGGGTGCCGACGATGACCTTGACGGTGGCCCCGACCTTGACGGTGGCCTGGTCGGCCTCCTCCTTCCGGCCCGAGGAAGGCGACTCGTCCTTGATCACGGGGATGCCTCGGGGAGAGGTGTCTTCATCGTCCCGCTCGGAGGAACCATCCTCGTCCCCGGGTGAGGTCACACCCCCGGACGTCGCCCCCCCGGACGTCGTGCTCCTGGACGCCGCGTCACCGGACCCGGACGACCCGGACGGCCCGGTCCCGGCCGCTTCGGCCTCGGCCGTACCGGTCCCGGCGGCTCCGGCGGCCCCGTCCTCGGACGTCCCGGTCCCGGTCGTCTCGGTAACCGCCGTGGTGCCGGCGGTCTCGGTCCCGGACGCCACGGTCCCGGCCTCGGGAGCCGTGGTCTCGCCCGTCCCGGTCGCGGGCCTCTCGGTCGCGGGCCTCTCGGTCACGGGCCTCTCGGTCACGGACGTCGCGGCAGGTTCCTCGGCGGTGGGACCGTCCCCCGAGGCCGTCCCGGCCGCGGTCTGCGTCCCGGCGCGCCCGGGTGCCGTCTCGGCCGGCCCCACCGGCTCCTCCGGCTCGGGGCCGCCGTCATCGGCGCCCGGCTCCCGGCCCGGGCCGGAGGGCGCCCGGGAGGCGTCCTGGCCGGCGGAAGCGGACTCTGTCCCGGCGGGGCGGGCCTGGCCGGAGGTCCCCGAAGCGGAGGCCTCGTGCTCGACGGGCTCGGCCCCGGCGTCGGCTTCTCCGGCGCCCTTCACCGGGGCGCCGCCCCCGGGGGCGGCGGGCTCGGCCTCGTGGGCCCGCGCCTGCCTCTCCTGCTCGGCCGAACTCTCCGGCCCGGCCTGCGTCTTCTGCCCGGCCGGGCTTTCCGGCCGGGCCTGCGCCTTCGGTCCGGGCTGCGCCTTCGGTTCGGCCGGGCTCTCCGGCTCGGCCTGGCTGTTCGGCTCGGACGTCCGGGCGACCGCGTCGCGGCTGAACCAGCTGGTCGCCTCGGACTCGGCGTGCGGGATCTCGGGGATCCTGGGCAGCCGGATCGGCAGCGCGGGAGTCGGCGCGTTCACGGCCGGGGACGCCGGGGAGGGGGTCCTCGGCGCCTCCTGCGGCCTTCCCTGCGGGCCGGTGGGCCGCCCCTGGGGCTCGGAGGAGCGTCCCTGCGGTTCCGAGGAGTGGAGGTAGGGCCGAACCGGGCCTGCGGGCTCCTGCGGGGGCCGCGCGCCCTCCTGGCGGAACACGGCGGTCTCCCGGGCCGCGGACGTCTCGCGGGCCGTGTCGCCCCTCGATGGCGCCTCGGCCCTCGATGACGCGGTGCTCTCCCGGGTCGCGGCGCTCTCCCCGCCGGTGGACGGGGCTCCGTCCCTGTCCGCCGGAGCTCCCGTTCCGCGCCAGGAGGCCTCGGGAGCACGTGCGGCGGCCCCCTGCCCGGCGGCCGGTGTCGCGGATCCGTACGGGGAGGGGAAGCGTGCGGCGGTCTCGCGGGAGGCGGGCTCGAGCGGGCTCTCGGTGCCGGGCTCGCGCGGCCTCTCGGCCGGACCGGACTCGCGGTGGGCGCTCGGACCGGAGGACTCCCGTGCCCCGGAGGGGCCGTCCTGCGGTCGCGTCCCGGCGACCGGGTCGGGCAGGCACGTGGTGCAGGGCGTGAAGCCCTCCTCGCGCGCCTCCTCGTGGGTGAGCTCCTCGTGCTCCCTGCCGGCGAGCTGACGGCATCCCGCGACGTGGTAGCGCTTGCGCCCCGGGACGACCAGGACGATCGCGTCGGCGGGCAGGGCGCCCCGTCTCGCCGTCGCGGCGGTGGCCGGCCTCGCCGCCGGCCCTGCCGGCGAGGCTGTCGCCGGACCTGTCACCGGGCCGCTGTGCGGCCGGCCCGGGGCGACGGGCACCTGCGCCCGCGTTCCGTGCTGCGTCGCCAGGTGGGGCGCCGTGGGGGGCTGACCCGGCATGCCGTGCGGTACGGGCATCGGCCCGACCGGCGACGGCCCCTGCGGGTCAGAGGGCTTGGAGGCCCCGGCACGTCCGCCGGGGAACAACTCGTGGCGGCGCAACAACGCCCCGATCACCAGGAAGACGGCGGACAGCATGCTGACCGCGATCGACCATACGACCAGGTACAGCTCGGCCATCACGAACCCCGCTATGAGCAGGATGATGGCCGTGAGTACCAGACCGGCGCTGATGAGGATCACAGAGAGACTCCCGGATGCGGGTCAAGAGTAATGACCCGAAACCTTAGCGGCGGTCGTTGTGAGGACCGTCAACGCCCTGGAAGGCACCCGAATGCTGCGACGGCTCGCCCCCGAACGGGTTGGGAGCGCCCTGCAGGGTCGGCTGACCGCCGGGAGCCACCGCGTGGGACATGGCCGGAGGCCCGCTCACGATCGGGAACCCGCCGCTGCCCTCGGCCGCCACGTTCAGCTCGGAGAGCTGGTTCTCCAGGTACAGCTTCAGGCGGCTGCGGTACTCGCGCTCGAAGCTGCGCAGCTCCTCGACCTTGCGCTCCAGCTCGTCGCGGGTCTGCACCAGCGAGCCCATGGCCTGACGGTGCCGCTCCTGCGCGTCGCGCTCCAGCGTCTCGGCGCGGGCACGGGCGTCGCCGATGACCTGCTCGGCCTGGCGGCGCGCCTTGCCGAGGATGTCGTCGGCCTCGCGGCGCGCGCGGGTCACGGTCTCGTCCGCCTCCCGGCGGGCGTCCGCGATGGCCTGGTCCGCGGTCTGCTGCGCGAGCGCGAGCACGCGCGCGGCGGTGTCCATGTTGTCCTCGGCCGGGGGCATCCCCATGTTGACCGGGACGGGCTGCTGGTGCTGCACCGGCTCGGGCGCGCGCATCGGCTCGGGCTGCTGCATCATCATCTCGGGCTTGGGCTCGGCGATGGGGGCCGGCGCCATGGCCATCCCCATCCCGCCGGGCACCTTGCCGCGCAGGCACTCCGCCAGCTTGGCGCGGAGCTCCTCGTTCTCCTGGATGAGACGGTCCAACTCGGACTCGACCTCGTCGAGGAAGGCGTCCACCTCTTCCTCGTCGTAACCCGGCCTGAGGCGGGTCGTACTGAACTGCTTGTTCCGCACGTCGGCGGGCGTCAACGGCATTTCGGTCTCCTTGGCGCGCTTGGAGTCTGTCCCGGGGGAAGGTACCCGATCAAAGACGCGCGGACACGAGTTGGATCAAGAGCACGACCAAGATGAACAGCAAGGTGAAGCTTAGGTCAAAGGCCACCGTACCCAACCGGAGTGGTGGAATGAAACGGCGGAGGAACTTGAGAGGTGGGTCGGTCACCGTGTATACGAGCTCCGCCAGCACCAGGACGATGCCGGTGGGGCGCCACTGGCGCGCGAACGCCTGCACCGTCTCCAAGATCATTCTGCCGATCAGCAGAACGAGGTAGATGGACAGGACAAAGACCAAGATCCCGCCAACGATCTCCACGGTCCGTCCCCGCCTCCACTTCGTTCCGCCGTCCCCTGTCCCGTCGGGACACGTCGGGCCGGTCACTGTTCATGATGGAACTCTAGCTCTGGTTGAAGAATCCGCGTTCCGCGATTCGGGCCTTGTCCTCGGCGGTCACCTCGACATTGGCTGGGGACAACAGGAACACCTTGTTGGTAACACGTTCAATGCTGCCATGTAGGCCAAAGACCAGACCTGCCGCGAAATCAACGAGGCGCTTTGCGTCACTGTCAACCATCTCGGTCAGGTTCATGATGACCGGCGTGCCGTCCCGGAAGTGCTCCCCGATGGTCCGCGCCTCGTTGTACGTGCGGGGGTGGAGGGTCGTGATGCGCGCCAGGTCGGTCGTGCGGCGCTCCAGGACGGCCGTCGCGGGCCTGACGGCGGGCACGGCCGGGTCGGTGTCGTCCGGGAGGTCGTGGACCGTGCCAGGACGATCCTCGCCCTCACGGCGCGTGTCGTCGAACTCCTCGTACTCGTCGTCGGGGTAGCTGTCGTATCTCTCGTAGCGGTCGTCCTCAACAAGACCGAGGTAGACCGCCATCTTGCGCATCGCGCCGGCCATCGCTACTTCTTCCTCCGTCTTACCTCGATGCGCCCGAGGGGCCGGCCGACCGCCTTGAGCTCACCACCGTTCGACCGCTGTCCGGATACGTGAACGCCAAGGTCCACTTGAAGGGACATTACCTGACGAAGGGCTTCCTGCGACCGAGCAACGCCGTACCAACACGCAGGTGTGTCGCGCCGTTGGCAATCGCCTGGGACATGTCACCGCTCATTCCGGCCGAAACGACCCCGGCCTCGGGGTGGGCGTCACGGACGGATCGGGCGATCTCCCTCAACCTGGCGAACGCCCTGCCCGGGTCCTCCCCCAGAGGCGCGACCGCCATCACCCCGCCCAGCGCGAGCCCCCCGGCACCGGCGACGGCGTCCGCCAGCGCCTCGACCTCCTCCGGTCGCGCGCCGCCCCTGGCCGGGTCGCCGTCCAGGGCCACCTGTACCAGGCAGGTGACGCGGCGTCCCGCCGCGAGCGCCTCCCGGCTGAGCGCGGCGACCAGGCGCGGGCGGTCGACCGAGTGGACGACGTCGGCGTAGCCGACCACCGAGCGGACCTTGTTGGTCTGCAACTGGCCGATGAAGTGCCAGCGCAGGCCGAGCCCGGCGCAGTCGCGCGCCTTGGCCGAGGCCTCCTGGTCGCGGTTCTCCCCCACGTCGGTGATCCCGAGCCCGGCCAGCAGCCGCACGTCGGAGGCGGGGTAGGTCTTGCTCACCGCGACGAGCGTCAGCTCCTCGCGGGGGCGTCCGGCCGCCCGGCAGGCCTCGGCGATCTCCGCCTCGACCCGGGCCAGGCCGGCCGCGATCTCGTCACGTCGTGTCGTTTCCGTCACATCTCCGCCGCTCGACGCCGGCCTGCCGGCGAGGCCGTCACCGCCGTCGTTCCCGCCGTCCCCGGCGGGTCCGTCCCGGCCGTCCCCGTCATCGCCGCCGTCCCCGTCATCTCCGCCGGTGCCCCCGCCGGGCCGACCGGAACGACCCGCACGGCCGGGCGGTCGTCGCCAGCGGCCGCGGTGACCGGTCTCACTTGAGGAAGTCGGGGACGTCCAGCTCCTCCTCCTGCTCCTCGAAGATCACCGGCCGGCGTCGGGCCGGGTCCGGGACCCGCGCGGAGATCGGCGTGGGCTGGGACGGCTCGGGCGCGGGGCGCGGGATCGACAGCGGCGGGGTGTGCGGCTCCTCCGCCCGGTGCGGCTCGCCGCCCTCGTCGGAGGAGGACGGCTGCTGGACCGGGTGCGCCTGCTGGTGGGAGACCTGCTCCACCGGCGCGACGACCGGGCGCACCGGCGGCGGGGCGTGCTCCACCCTGGGCTCGGCCCTGTGCTCCACCCTGGGCTCGGGCCTGGCCTCGTGGCGGGCCTCGTGCCGCGGTTCGTGGCGGGGCTCGTGCCTGAACTCGGAGCGCGGCTCGTTCTTGACCGTGGGGGCCAGCGGGCGGACCGGCGCGGCTGCCGCCGGGGCCGGGGCCTGGCGCGCGGCCTGCTGGGGACGCGCGGCCGGCTGCGCGACCGGCTTGGGCGCGGGCTCGGGCTCGTCGAACCCGGCCGCGATCACGGTGACGCGCACCTCGTCGCCGAGGGCGTCGTCGATGACCGTACCGAAGATGATGTTGGCGTCCGGCGCCGCGGCGGTGGAGACGAGCTGGGCCGCCTCGTTGATCTCGAAAAGGCCGAGGTCGGAGCCGCCGGCGATGGAGAGCAGCACGCCGTGCGCGCCGTCGATGCTGGCCTCCAGCAGCGGGCTGGAGACGGCCATCTCCGCCGCGGCGACCGAGCGGTCGTCGCCGCGCGCGTGACCGATGCCCATCAGGGCCGAACCGGCCCCGGACATGACGGACTTCACGTCGGCGAAGTCGAGGTTGATCAGGCCGGGGGTGGTGATCAGGTCGGTGATGCCCTGGACGCCGGAGAGCAGCACCTGGTCGGCCGCCTTGAAGGCGTCCAGCACGCTCACCTGCCGGTCGGAGATCGACAGCAGCCGGTCGTTCGGGATCACGATGAGGGTGTCGACCTCCTCGCGGAGGGTCTCGATGCCGGCGTCGGCCTGCATCGCCCTGCGACGGCCCTCGAAGCTGAAGGGGCGGGTCACCACGCCGATGGTCAGCGCGCCCAGCGTGCGGGCGATGTTGGCCACCACAGGGGCGCCGCCCGTGCCGGTGCCGCCGCCCTCACCGGCGGTGACGAAGACCATGTCGGCGCCCTTGAGCACCTCCTCGATCTCCTCGCGGTGGTCCTCGGCCGCCTTGCGCCCGACCTCGGGGTTGGCGCCCGCGCCGAGGCCGCGGGTGAGCTCGCGACCGACGTCGAGCTTGACGTCGGCGTCACTCATCAGCAGCGCCTGGGCGTCGGTATTGATGGCGATGAACTCGACGCCCTTGAGTCCCTCCTCGATCATCCGGTTGACGGCGTTGACTCCGCCTCCGCCGATTCCTACAACCTTGATGACCGCGAGGTAGTTCTGCGGTGCTGCCACGACGAGGGGCCTTTCCGCTCGTTGACTTGCAATTTCATGCGGCACGGGGCCCGTGCCGTCGTTTTCGAAACCCTCACCCTCAAGTTGAGATTTAGCTTTATGTCAACCTGAGGAGTGATACGGACAGTAGGAGTTGCGCTCCTGGCGGGTCAACTAACCGCGCCGCAAGCGCGCCAAGCGTGTCGCGGGCCACCCTTTCCCGGGGAGGCCCGCCCTCCGATGAGATCACTTGACGGTCACCACGTCAGGCGAACTGACGTCATAGCTGTCGGCCCGGCGTTCGAGCAGCGTAACAAGGATCTTCGCCTTGTCGGCGGGCCGGTCGCCGCCGCCCCAGACGATCGAGCGGCCGTCCTTGAGGCGGAGCGAGACCGTCTCGGCCGAGGGGGCGAGCACCTCGGCGACCCGGCGCGCCAGATCGCCCGGCAGTGCGGTGATCACGGTGAGCCCGGCCATCGTCGCCGGGTCCCGGGGTCCGGGCCGGACCACCCGCAGCACGGGCAGGATCGGCGGGGCGACGTCCCTGACCTCGATCACCACCCCGTGCCGGTCCATCAGCGCCGACCGCCCGCCGGTCGGCACGGTCGCCACCGGCTCACGCTCGACGATCTCCACCCGCAGCGTGTCCGGCCAGGTGCGGCTGACCTTCACCGACTCGACCTGGGGGATGGCGGCGACCCTGGCCCTGACCTCGGCCACGTCGACCGTGGCCAGCGGCATGCCGCCGACCACCTGCGCCGCCCGCCGTACCTGCTCCGCCGACAGGCCCGCGTTGCCCGCGACCTGGATCTCCCGCACCCCCAGCACCGGGGAGAAGAACACCAGCCAGGCGGCGATGCCCACCACGGCCACGGTGAGCAGGAACAGCACGGCGGGTCTCCACACCCTGCTCATCGCCGCCCCCTCCGCGATGACCCGAACCGGCCGGCGCGCGTCACCGCGCGGCCAGCTCCGCCACGATCCTGGGCCCGAGCTCGGTCACGTCGCCCGCGCCCATGGTCAGGACGATGTCGCCGGGCCGGGCACGGGCCGCGACCAGGGCGGGCACCCCGTTCCGGTCGGGGGCGTAGGCCACCCGCTCGGCCGGCAGCGCCACCTTGCCCGCCACCAGCGCCCCCGACACGCCTGGCTCGGGGTCCTCGCGGGCGCCGTAGACGTCCAGCACGATGGCCTCGTCGGCCAGGCCGAGCGCGGTGCCGAACTCGTCGGCGAAGAACCTGGTGCGCGAGTACAGGTGCGGCTGGAAGACCGCGATGACCCGGCCGTCGCCGGAGGAGAAGGACGCGACCACGTCCCGGGCCGCGCGCAGGTCGGCGGCGAGCTCGGTGGGGTGGTGGGCGTAGCTGTCGAAGACCGCCACCCCGCCCGCCTCGCCCTTGGCCTCGAAGCGGCGCTTGGCGCCGGTGAACAGCGCCAGGCCGTCGCGGATCTCCTCGAAGGAGACGCCCAGCTCCGCGGCCACCGCGATCGCGGAGGCGGCGTTGAGCGCGTTGTGGCGGCCGGGCACGGCGAGCCTGACCTCACCGTGACCGTGAAGCGTGAAGGTCAGGCCCAGCCCCTCGGGGGCGATGTCGCCGACCCTCAGGTCGGCGTCCTCCGCCTCGCCGTACGTGATCACCTTCAGCCCGCGGGAGCGGGCGATCGGGATCAGCGCGGCCGAGCCGGGGTCGTCGGCGCAGAGCACCATCGTGGTGGTGACGCGCTCGACGAACCGGGCGAAGCCGTCGTGGACCGCGCGCGGGTCGCCGTAGTTGTCCAGGTGGTCGGGCTCGACGTTCGTCACCACGGCGATGTCGGGGGCCAGCATCAGGAACGAGCCGTCGCTCTCGTCGGCCTCGGCGACGAACACCCCGCCCGAGCCCTCGTCGGCGCCCAGCCCCGTCGTCACGAGCTGCCCGCCCACGCAGTACGAGGGGTCGGCGCCGCACTTCTGCAGGGCCACGGTGAGCATCGAGGTGGTGGTGGTCTTGCCGTGGGTCCCGGCCAGCGCCACCCCGGTCCTGCCCGCCATGACCGAGGCGAGCGCGGCGGCCCTGGGGATGACCCGCAGGCCCTGGCGCAGCGCCTCGCCCAGCTCGGGGTTGGAGTCGCGGATCGCGGTGGAGACCACCACGGTGTCGACCTGCCTGATGTGCGAGGCGGCGTGGCCGATGTGGATCCTGGCCCCCAGCTCCCGCAGCTCGGTCACCATCTCGGAACCACGCGCGTCGCTGCCGGAGACCGGCACGCCGCGCTTGAGCAGGATGCGCGCGATCCCGGACATCCCGGAACCGCCGATCCCGATGAAGTGGACCCGTCCCAGATCGCCGGCCGCGACCGGATCCACCAGCTTGACCAGGCTCATCGGCCGCTCACTCCTCCTCGCGCGACGCGCAGCACCCGGTGCGCCAGCGTCGTGTCCGCGTCCTTCCTGCCCATCCTGGAGGCCGCCTCCGACATGGCGACGACCCGCTCGGGATCGGACAGGACGGGCAGCACGTTGTTCAGGATCCACTCCGGCGACAGCTCGGCGTCGTCGACCATCAGGCCGCCGCCGCCCTGCACGATCGGGGCGGCGTTGAGCCGCTGCTCGCCGTTGCCGTGCGGCAGCGGCACGTACACGGCCGGCAGGCCGACCGCCGTCATCTCGGCGCAGGTCATGGCGCCGCTGCGGCACAGGGCGAAGTCGGCGGCGGCGTAGGCCAGGTCCATCCGGTCGACGTACTGCAGCACGACGTACTGCGGGTCGCCCGGCGGCGGCTCGTGCTCCAGCGTGTTCTTCGGGCCGATGACGTGCAGCACCTGCACGCCGGCGCGGCGCAGCGCCGGGGCGGCCGCCAGGGCGGCGTGGTTGAGCGAGCGCGCCCCCTGGGAGCCGCCGGTGACCAGCAGGGTGGGCAGGTCGGCCTCCAGGCCGAACCACGAGCGCGCCTTGTCGCCCATGGAGAGCCGGTCCAGGTCGGCGATCTGGCGGCGCAGCGGGATGCCGACGTACTCGGCGCCGCTCAGCGGGGTGCCGGGGTGGCCGGTGAACACGTGCTCGGTGAGGCGCGCGCCCAGCCGGTTGGCCAGGCCGGGGCGCGGGTTGGCCTCGTGCACCACGATCGGCACGCCGCGGCGGCGCGCCCCGAGGTAGGCGGGGGTCGCCACGTAGCCGCCGAAGCCGACCAGCACGTCGGCCCGGAAACGTTCCATGACGGCGGCGGCCGCGTTGACCGCGCCCGCCAGGCGGCCCGGCACGCTCAGCAGGCTGGGGGTCAGCGAACGCGGCAGCGGCACCGCGGGGACCAGCTCCAGCGCGTATCCCCGGTCCGGCACCAGCCGCGTCTCCAGGCCGCGCTCGGTGCCGAGGCAGGTGATGGCGATGTCGGGGTCGAGTCTGCGCAGCGCGTCGGCCAGGGCCAGCGCCGGTTCGATGTGACCGGCCGTCCCGCCACCGGCGAGGACCACCCTCATTTCGGTCCTTTCGCTCATCGTCTTCCGCGGCCCGGCCACAGTCTGCGGGCCGGACCACCCAGGCCAAGCCAGCTTAGGCCCCGCGCCACCGGTCCGGGGCCATGGGCGGCGAGCGCCTCGCGGGCGCCGGGTTCCTGCTTGGCGAACGACAGCAGCATGCCGAGCGCGGCCAGCGTGGGCAGCAGGGCCGACCCGCCGTAGGAGACCAGCGGCAGCGGGATGCCGGTGATGGGGAACACGCCGATGACCGCGCCGATGTTGACGATGGCCTGGCCGACGATCCAGGCGACCGCGGCGACGGAGGCGAGCCGGATGAACGGGTCCTTGACCCGCGTGGCGACCCGCAGCCCGGCGTAGCCGAGCAGCCCGAACAGCGCGACCACGACGAGGGTGCCCATCAGGCCGAGCTCCTCGCCGAGGATGGAGAAGATGAAGTCGCTCTCGGCGTGCGGGATCCAGCTCCACTTCTGCCTGCTGGAGCCCAGGCCGAGTCCGAACCAGCCGCCGCTGCCGATGGCGATCTGCCCCTGCACGGCCTGGAAGCCCGAGGTCTGCGCGTTGCCCCACGGGTCGAGCCAGCCGGTGATCCGCGCCGAGCGGTAGCCCTCCGTGGTGATCATGACGATGGTGGCGAGCACCGCCACCGCGAGGATGCCGCCGAACAGTCTCAGCGGCGCCCCCACCACCCACAGCAGCGACAGGAAGATCATCATCAGCACCAGGGTGGTGCCCAGGTCGCTTCCCAGCATGACCATGACGGCCAGGAGCGCGGTGCCCGGCATCAGCGGGATGAACAGGCTGCGCCACTCGATCAGGCCGCCCCGCGCCCTGCGGGCGAGCAGGTCGGCCCCCCACAGCACCAGCCCGAGCTTGGCCGGCTCCGACGGCTGCAGGTAGATCGGGCCCAGGTCGATCCAGCGCTGGGCGCCGAGCTGGGAGGTGCCGACGAACAGCACCAGCACCAGGGCGAGCAGGGAGAGCACCATCAGCGGGTACCCGGCGAGCCGGAAGAACCTCGGCGGCAGCTGCGCGCAGACCCACATCAGGGGCAGGCCGAGCGCGGCCGAGATCGACTGCTTGAAGAACCAGTAGAAGGGGTCGCCCACCTCCTGCAGGCCCTTGATGCTGGAGGCCGACAGCACCATCATCAGGCCCAGCACCAGCAGCAGCCCGCTGCACCCCAGGATCAGGTAGTACGAGGTCAGCGGCCGGTTGAGCATCTCGCGCAGGGCGAGCAGGTGCTCGCGGAACCCGTCGGGGCGGCCCGGGACGCCGTCGGGGCGGCCCGGGGCGCCCTTGGGACGGCCGGCGACGCCCTCGTGCGCGGTCGTGCTCACGCCGTCGCGCCGCCGTCCGGCTCGGCGAGGCGGTGCACGGCCCGGGCGAACGCCTCCCCTCGGGCGGGGTAGCCGGTGAACATGTCCCAGGAGGCGCCGGCCGGGGCCAGCAGCACGGTGTCTCCGGGGGCGGCGAGCCTGGCGGCTTCGGTGACGACGCGATCCATGACCCCAGTGTCTTGCCCGGCCACCTCAACCACCGGAACATTCCCGGCGTGTCGCGCCAGAGCCTCGCGAATTCGCCCGCGGTCGACGCCCAGGAGCACGGCGCCGCGCAGCCGGGGCGCGGCCCGGCGTACCAGTTCGTCGACGTCGGCGCCCTTGAGCTGCCCGCCGGCGACCCAGACGACCGAGGGGTAGGCGGCCAGCGACGCGGCGGCCGCGTGCGGGTTGGTGGCCTTGGAGTCGTCCACGTAGTCGACCTCGGCGACCCTGGCCACGTGCGCGATCCGGTGCGGGTCGGGCACGAAGTCCAGCAGGCCGCGCCGGACCGCGGCGGGGGGCACGCCGTAGGCCCTGGCCAGGGTGGCGGCGGCGAGCGCGTTGGCCACGTTGTGCGGCGCGAACGGGCGGACGTCGTCGAAGGAGGCCAGCTCCTCGGCGCCGGTCACCGGATCGGCGGTGAAGGCCCGGTCCACCAGCAGGTCCTCGACCACGCCGATCTGTCCCGGACGCGGCACACCGAGGGTGAACCCCACGACCCGCGCCCTCGCGGACGTCCCCGCCGCCGTCGTCCCCGGCTCAGGCGCGGACCCGTCGGCGCTCACGGGACCGCCGGTGCCCGCGGGCGCTCCCGCGGCGCCGCCGGAGCCGTCCAGGTAGGGCGCGGCCAGGCGGGCCGCCCACTCGTCGTCGGCGTTGTACACGACCGTCCCGGCACGGGCGAAGATCTCTCCCTTGGCGCGGGCGTACTCCTCCATGGAGCCGTGCCAGTCCAGGTGGTCGGGCGCGACGTTGAGCACCGCGGCGACCCGCGGGGCGATGCTGGGCGAGCGGTGCAGCTGGAAGCTGGACAGCTCCACCGCCAGCACCTCCGCGGGGCCTCCGACGGCCTCCACCACCGGGGTCCCGACGTTGCCGACGGCCAGCGCCCGATGACCGGCGGCCAGCAGCATCGAGGTGAGCATCCGCACCGCGGTGGTCTTGCCGTTGGTCCCGGTCAGCGCCAGCCAGGGGGCGGCCGCCTCGGGGCGGACGCGCCAGGCCAGCTCGACCTCGCCGATCACCTCGATCCCGGCCGCCACGGCGGCGGCGAGCATGGGATGGTGCGGGGGCCAGCCGGTGGTGACGATCGTCGTGGTGCCCGGCGGGGGTTCGGCCGGCTCGCCGAAGCGGACCTCGACGCCGAGCGCGGCGAGCTCGGCGGCGGCCGCCCTGGCCCGCTCGCCGTCCCTGCCCTCCAGGACGACCACCTTCTCGCCCCGGGCGGCCATCACGCGGGCGGCGGCGACGCCCGAGACGCCCAGGCCGGCGACGCAGATCACGTGGTCCCCCGCACCGCGCGCGCCGGAACGCCGTCCGGTCGGGCGCCCGGTGGCGGGGCACCGTCCGAAAGGACACGACCCGCGGGAGCACGGTTCACAGGGGCACGTTTCACAGGGGTACGGCCCGCGGGATCACGGCGCGCGGGAACCCGGCCCACGGGGGCACGGCGCGCGGGAGCACGACCTGCGGGGGCGGGGTTCGTCACAGGGGCGGGGCTCACAGCCTGGGCATCCATTCCACGTAGAACAGGCCCAGCCCGGCGGCGGCGCACAGGCCGGCGATCAGCCAGAAGCGGACCACGATGGTCGTCTCGGCCCAGCCGGATAACTCGAAGTGGTGCTGCAGCGGTGCCATCCTGAAGACCCGTTTCCCGGTCATCTTGAAGAAGCCCACCTGGATGATCACCGACATCGTGATCAGCACGCACAGGCCGGCGAGGATGATCAGCAGGAGCTGGGTCCGGGTGGTGATGGCCAGCCCGGCGAGCACGCCGCCCAGGGCCAGCGATCCGGTGTCGCCCATGAAGATCTTCGCGGGCGGGGCGTTCCACCACAGGAAGCCGACCAGCGCGCCGAGCACGGCCGCGGCCACCACGGCCACGTCCAGCGGGTCGCGCACCCAGTAGCAGTTGGGGCCGAGCTGGGTCGTGCAGCTGTTGCGCAGCTGCCAGTTGCCGATCAGCACGTACGAGCCCAGCACCACGCCGGTGGCGCCGCTGGCCAGGCCGTCCAGCCCGTCGGTGAGGTTCACCGCGTTGGAGAAGCCGACGATCATGATCAGCACCCAGATGGTGAACCCGACGATGGTGATGGAGGGGCCGAAGTCCCTCAGGAACGACAGCCGCGTCTCGGCCGGGGTGATCTGGTACTCGTTGGGGAAGCGGGTCACCAGGACCGCGAAGACCGCGCCGACGACGAGCTGGCCCAGCGCCTTGGCGCCGCTGCGCAGGCCGAGGCTGCGCTGCTTGTAGATCTTGATGAAGTCGTCGAGGAAGCCGACCGCGCCCAGCCCGGTCATCAGGAACAGCACCAGCACCGCCGAGGCCGTGGGCGGCGTGAAGCTGTACAGGTGGGCGCAGGCGAAGCCGACCAGCGAGGCGATCACGATCACCGTGCCGCCCATGGTGGGGGTGCCCCGCTTGTCGTGGTGGCCCGAGGGCCCCTCCTCCCGGATGCTCTGCCCGTAGCCGCGCCGGGAGAACAGCCGGATCGCCAGCGGCGTGCCCAGCATGGACAGCAGCAGGCTGACCGCGGCCGCGACGAGGATCTCCCTCATCGGCGGTCACCTCCCAGCAGGGCCGCGGCCACCCGTTCCAGCCCGGCCGCGCGCGGCCCCTTGACCAGCACGACGTCACCGGGGGCCAGCAGCGCGGCCAGTTCCTCGCCCGCGCGCCCCACGTCGGCCGCGTGCGCGACCCGGGTGTCCGTCCCGGCGTCCCGTACGGCGGCCCGGGCGCCCGCCAGGACCGGCTCGGCGCCGGAGCCGACCACCAGCAGGCCGGCCAGGCCCGCGCCGCCGGCCAGGCGGCCCAGCTCCTCGTTGAGCGCGGCGCTCTCCTCGCCCAGCTCGCGCAGGGCGGCGACGACGGCGAAGCGGCGGCGCCCGCCCGCGAGCGCGTCCAGGGCGGCGAAGGCCGCGCGCATGGAGTCGGGGTTGGCGTTGTAGGCGTCGTTGACCACGGTCACGCCGTCGGCGCGGTCGGTGACCTCCATCCGCCAGCGGCTGCGCGGCTCGGCCTCCGACAGCTCCTCGGCGATGGTCGCGACCGGCAGCCCGAGCTCGTAGGCGGCCGCGGCGGCGGCCAGCGCGTTCTGCACGGCGTGCTCGCCGTACAGCCGCAGCGCGACCGGGGCGGCACCGGAGGGGGTGCGCAACCTGAAGGAGGCGCGGCCCCGCTCGTCGACGGTCACGTTCTCGGCCCGTACGGCCGCGCCCTCGCCCCGGCCGTACCAGGTCACCCGGGCGTCGGTGCGCCCGGCCATCGCGGCCACCAGCGGGTCGTCGGCGTTGAGCACGGCCACGCCGTCGGCGGGCAGCGCCTCGACCAGCTCGCCCTTGGCGCGGGCGATCGCCTCCCTGCTGCCGAAGACGCCCAGGTGGGCGGTGCCGACGTTGAGGACCACGCCGATGCGCGGCGGGGCGATGCGGGCCAGGTGGGCGATGTGCCCGGTGTCCCTGGCGCTGAGCTCCAGCACCAGGTACCGGGTCTCCTCGCCCGCCTTGAGCACGGTCAGCGGGTGGCCGATCTCGTTGTTGAACGACTCCACCGGCGCGACCGTCGGGCCCATCCTGGCGGCGAGCCTGGCCAGCAGGTCCTTGGTGGTGGTCTTGCCCGCCGAGCCGGTGACGCCGACGACGGTGACGGCCGGCAGCGCCGTGTGGACGGCGGTGGCCAGGGAGGCCATGGCCGTCACGGTGTCGGCGACGACGACGGCCGGGACGCCGACCGGCCGGGACGCCAGCACGGCGACCGCTCCGGCCTCGACGGCCCGCGCGGCGAAGTCGTGCCCGTCGGCCCGTTCCCCCTTGATGGCGACGAACAGCGCCCCGGGTTCGACGGCGCGGGAGTCGATGACGACCGGGCCGCGCACCACCGCGCGTGGGTCGGCCGTGCCCGCGAGGGCCCCCGAGGTGATCTCGGCGATCCTCGCCAGCGGCAACGGGATCATGATGCTTCTTCCCTACTCTCCATACGTGCTTCGGCGCCCGGTGCGGTTCCTGCGCCTGACGATCGCGTCGGCCACGACCTGCCTGTCGTCGAAGGGGAGCACCTGGTCGCCGACGTACTGGCCCTGTTCGTGGCCCTTGCCGGCCACGATGACGACGTCCCCGAAGCCCGCCCGGCCGACGGCCAGGTCGATGGCCGCGGTGCGGTCCGGCTCAATGATCACATGTGCGCGCCCGTCCTGGGGCACGCCGAGAACTCCGTCCATCATCTCGGCCAGGATCCGCAGCGGGTCCTCCGAGCGCGGGTTGTCGCTGGTGAGAATAGCCACATCTGCCAGTCTTGCGGCGGCTTCTCCCATCATTGGGCGTTTACCACGGTCGCGGTCCCCGCCGCAGCCGAGCACCACGATGAGCCTGCCCTTGGTGATCTCACGCAGCGAGCGCAGCACCGACTCGACCGCGCCGGGCTTGTGCGAGTAGTCGACGATGACCTGGAAGTCCTCGCCGGAGGCGACCCGCTCCATCCGGCCGGGAACGCCCGCGAGCGTCCCGACGCCGGCCACCGCGGCCCGCAGCGGCACCCCCGCCTCCACCAGCGCGACGATCGCGCCCAGCGCGTTGGCCACGTTGAAGGGGCCCGGCAGGTTGATCGAGACGGTCTCCTCGACGCCGCCGGGGCCCACCACGTGGAAGACACTCCCCTCGGGGCCCAGGTGCACGTCCGTGGCCCGCCAGTCGGCCTCGGGGGCTCCCCGGGCCGAGAAGGTGGTCATCGGGATCGTGGCGACGTCCAGCAGCGCGCGGCCGTGGGCGTCGTCGACGTTGGTCACGCCCGCCCGGCTCAGCCCGGCGGTGAACAGCCGCGCCTTGGCCGCGAAGTAGTCGGCGAGGTCGCGGTGGAAGTCGAGGTGGTCCTGGGACAGGTTGGTGAACAGCGACACGTCGTACAGGACGCCGTCGACCCGGCCCAGTGCCAGCGCGTGGCTGGAGACCTCCATGGCCGCGGCCGTGACGCCCCGCTCGCGCATCAGCGCGAACAGGCCGTGCAGGTCGCTGGCCTCGGGCGTGGTGAGGCCGGGCGGCAGGTGCAGCTCGCCGACGTGGATCTCGACGCCGCCGATCAGGCCCGCCCGGTGCCCGGCGGCCCGCAGCCCGGCCTCCAGCAGGAAGCCGGTGGTGGACTTGCCGCTGGTCCCGGTGACGCCGATGACGGTCACGTCGGCGGCGGGGTTGCCGTACACCCAGGCCGAGACCTGGCCGAGCACGGCGCGGGGATCGGGCACGACGAGCACCGGCAGCCCGGTCGCGACGGCGGCCGCCCGGCCGGTCGCGTCGGTCAGGATCGCGGCGGCACCCGCGGCGAGGGCCTGCGCGGAGAAGTCGGCGCCGTGGGCCGTGGCCCCAGGCAGCGCGACGTAGAGGTCTCCGCGGCACACCCGGCGGGAGTCGATGGTGACCCCGCGGACCGCGGCGAGCGGCGCTCGCGACGTGCCCGACGGCGCGCCGATGAGGCTCGCCAGCCCCGAGAGCGGGCGGGGTGAACTGTTTGAGGGTCGCATGGACGACGGGGGACGCACGGCGAGAGCGTACCTTCACTCGTCACTCCCCGGCGCGTATCCGCACCGGGGACGGCCGGGTTCCGGTCGGCGGGATCTTCCCGCTCTTCAATGCGAACGTCATCACCTTCTTGAAGACCGGGGCGGCGATCTCGCCGCCGTAGTAGCCCTCCTGGGGGTCCTGCAGGACCGCCAGGACGACCAGTTCGGGCTTGTCGGCCGGGGCGAACCCGACGAACGTCGAGGTGTAGCCGCAGTAGCCCTGGCATCGGGTGTCGTAGCGCATGGCGGTGCCCGTCTTGCCCGCCACCCGGTAGCCGTCGATCGCGGCGAGGTTGCCGGTGCCGCTCTCGCTCACCGCGGCCTCCAGCATCGCCGAGACCTCCCGTGCCGTACGCTCGCTGATCACCCGGGTCCGCTTCGCCGGCGGGGACGCCACGAAGGCGCCGCCGGCGTCGGTGGTGCTGGCGACCACCTGGGGCGCGATGCGCGTCCCGCCGTTGGCGATGGTCTGGTAGACGCTGGCCGTCTGCAGCGCGGTCACCGAGACGCCCTGGCCGTAGGAGATCGTGCAGCGCTGGCTGCCCGACCAGTCCTTCCAGTCGGGCAGGAGCCCGGCCTCCTCCCCGGGCAGGCCGGTGCCGGGCCTGGCACCGAACCCGAAGCGCTGCAGCATCGAGTGGAGCTTCTCGTCGCCGATCCGCTGGGTGGCGAGGATGGTCCCCACGTTGCTGGAGGTCGCCACGACGCCGGAGAAGGTCAGCCGCTCGACGGGGTGCGGGTGGGAGTCCTTGAGCACGCGGTCGGCGCACCTGATCTGGTCGGGGACCGTGAACAGGGTCTCGGGCCGCACCGCCCCCGACTCCAGCGCCGCCGCGGCGGTGATGACCTTGTTGGTGCTGCCCGGCTCGAACACGTCGGTGACCGACCGGTTGACCCGGTTCTCCTCGGAGGTGGCCGTCCAGTTGCCCAGGTCGAGCTCGGGAGCGTTGGCCATGGCGACGACCTGCCCGCTCCGCGCGTTCATCACGATGACGCTGCCGGTACGGGCGCCGGTGGCCTTGACCTGTTCGGCGATCGCCTCCTGCGCGGCCCACTGGACGTCGCGGTGGATGGTCAGCCGCACGTCCCTGCCCTCGACGGGAGCCTGCACGACGCTGCGGGTCATCGGGATGCGCTGCCCGTTGCGGCCCGTCTCCATGATCTGCTGGCCGTCGCGTCCGGCGAGCAGCCTGTCGTAGGTGCTCTCCAGCCCGGCCAGCCCGGTGCCGTCGGTGCCGACGAAGCCCAGCAGGGTGCCCGCCAGGTCGCCGCCCGGGTAGTCGCGGCGGTACCGGTGCTTGCTGCCCACGCCCTTGAGGTCGCGCGCCATGATCCGCTGGGCGACCGCCGGGTCGACGGCGGCGGCGATCTGCTCGTAGCGGCTGGTCCCGTCGGCCAGCTTGGTCAGGATCGTCTCCTTGGCCGTGTTCAGCTCCCTGGCCAGGATCGTGGCCACCTGGTCGCGCTTGTCGGCGGCGATCTCCGCGGGGTCCACGAAGATCTCGCGCGCCTCCAGGGTCAGCGCGAGCTCGTGGCCGTTGACGTCGGTGATCGATCCCCGTCTGGCGGGAAGCTTCTCGCCCTGGACGCGCTGCTTGGCCGCCTCGGCCGTGTAGACCTTCGAGTCCAGGCCCTGCAACTGGATCAGCCGCCCGGCGAAGATGGAGAGCACGAAGGTCATCGCCATCAGGCCGATGCCGATGCGGCGGCGGGGGTTTCCCAGGCGCAGCACCGCGACGGGGCGCGCCGGGGGGCGGGGCGGCCTGCCGCCGCCACCGCGCCGGCCCGTGCCCGCGCGCTCCCCGGGGGGTCCGGCGCCGCGGCGCCAGAAGGGACGCGCCACGCCGGGCGGCCCGCCCGCGCGCGGGGAACCCGACGGCCCGCGCGGCCGCTCGGCTCCGGGCGGCCTGCGGGTCGTCCCGGCCGTCGCGGGGGCACCGGGGCCGCGCGCCGCCCCGCGCTCCCCCGGCCCGCGCGTCGCGGCGGG
>NZ_JBFABE010000024.1:0-57274 GCF_040640155.1 Streptosporangium sp. NPDC023615 | reverse complement strand
GGTCGCCGGGCCTGCCGGGCCCGCGGCTCGTCCCGGGGTCGCCGGGCCTGCCGGGCCCGCGGCTCGTCCCGGGGTCGCCGGGCCTGCCGGGTCCGCCGGTCGCCTCGGTGCCCGCCGGTCTGCCCGGGGGTCCGGACGGCCTGACCGGCCTGTCGGGCCTGCCGGGCCTGCCGGGTCTGTCGGGTCTGTCGGCGCTCCCGGACGTGCCGCTCCGGTCGGGGCGCGCTCCGGGACGGCCCTCCGGCCGTCCGGCCCTGCCCGGCGAACCGGAGGCGGGCGGCCTCGCGGCCGGTCCCTGCCGTCCGGGAGGGACCTTCCTTCCGGCGGGGCCGGGCCTGCCGGCGGGGCCGGGCCCGCTCGTGGCGGGGTGCCCGCCGGACCCGCCCGATCTGCCGGACCCGCCCGTGGAGGCCGGTCTGCCGCCGCCCGTGGAGGCCGGTCTGCCGGACCCGCCCGGTGTGGCCGGTCCCGACGCGGTCCTGCCCGCCGGGCCCGATCCCCTCCCGGCCGGGCCCGGCCCCGGCGCCGGTGACCTGCCCGACGAGCCCGGCTTTCCCGATTTCTCGGACTTCTCGGATCTTCCGGGCACGCGCGGGCCGCCCGGGGACGCGGGCGAGCCCGTCCTGGCGGGACCCGGCGGGGTGGATCCCCTGCCCGAGCCCCCGGAGGCGGGCGGCCGCGCCGACCGGTCCTCGGCGGCCGGTGGCGCCGGGGGCCGGGCGGCCGGGCCGGCCTTGCCCGTCCGGCCGGCGGACGTCCTGTCCGGCCCCGCGGCGGCCCTGTCGGGCCTCGCGGGCGTCCTGCCGCGCCCCGTGGGGGCCGGGCCCGACGGCTCCCCGGCCGGACGGGGGGCACCGGAGCCGGTCGCGCCCGAGGTTCCCGGCGTACGGCCCGGACGGCCCGTGCCGGCGGCCCGGCGGCCGGCCCCTCCCGCCGCCCCGCCCCGGGCGTCGTCGCGCCCCGGCCGGGGATTCCGTCCGCCGGTCTCGGTCACCGGCCCGTGCCCGGCACTCGTTCCCGCCCGGCGGGTGTCCCGCCGTCGCCGGCGCCCGTGGAGCCGCCGGGGATGATGACGCGCGCGGTGTCCCAGTCCTTGTGCTGGCCCTGGAGATCGTTGTTCCGCGCGATCGCCTCGGGCGTGTCCTGCCGCATGTTCTCGACCTTCTTGCTCTCCCTGGCGGCGCGCAGGTCGATGAGGTCGTTGTTCAGTTCCCGGACCCGGTAGGAGTCCTGGGCCAGCACGGCGCTCAGCAGCAGCAGGCTGACCAGGCCGCCGCAGAGCAGGCCGACCACGAGCAGCACGAAGGGCGCCCTCGGCGCCCGCGAGCGACGGGCGGCGGGCGCCGACTGGACCGGCTGGACCGCCTGGGCCGGTGCGGTCCGGGCGGCGGGACCGGCCGCCGCCGGTATCGGCCGCCGTCCGCGCGGTGTCGCGCGAGGGGCGCGCGCGGGACGGGTGCCTCGGCCGGGCGCGGTGCGCCGGACCTCTGTCTCACTCCTCGTCAACTGCCTCACGGATCCTCTCTGCCGCCCGGCACCGGGCGGAGGCCGCCCGCGGGTTGCGGGCCACCTCCTCTTCACTCGGAAGCTCGGCCCCCCTCGTCAGGAGCGCGAAACGCGGCTGGTGAGCCGGCAGGGGGACGGGAAGCCCGGGGGGGCCGGTGTCCCTGGTCCGCGCGGTGATGACCTGCTTGGTCAGCCGGTCCTCGAGGGAGTGGTAGGCGAGCACGACGACGCGCCCGCCCAGCGTCAGTGCGTCGAGCGCGGCGGGGAGCGCGCGTTCCAGCGCCGTCAACTCCGCGTTCACCTCGATTCGCAACGCCTGGAAAGTCCTTTTGGCGGGGTTGCCCCCGGTCCTGCGGGTCGCGGCCGGGATCGCCGTCCGGACGATCTCCGCAAGCCGCTTGGTAGACGTTATGGCCTCCCTGGCCCTTTCCTTGAGGATTAGGTTCGCGACACGCGGGGCGAATCGTTCTTCTCCGTAGTCCCGCAGGATCCGGATGAGGTCGGGGGCGGAGTAGGTGTTGACCACGACCTCGGCGGTGAGCTCCTGGTCGCCGTCCATCCGCATGTCCAGCGGCGCGTCGTAGGAGTAGGCGAAGCCGCGCTCGGCCTCGTCGAGCTGCGGGGAGGAGACCCCCAGGTCGAACAGGGCGGCGTCGACGCGGGGCTGGCCCGCGTCCGCCAGCACCTCGGCCAGCTCGTCGGAGACCGCGCGCACCAGCGTGATCCGGTCGGCGTACGGGGCGAGCCGGGCGGTGGAGCGCTCGACGGCGGTGGGGTCGCGGTCGATCCCGATCAGGTGGAGCGCGGGGTGCGCGGCGAGCAGCGCCTCGGCGTGGCCGCCGAGGCCGAGGTTGGCGTCGACGAGCACGGGGGCGGGCCGGGCCAGCGCGGGAGCCAGCAGCTCCAGCACCCGGTCGAGCATGACGGGGACATGACCGGGCGACACGTGGGGGTCACTCCGGAGATCATGGCCGTGCGTCTGAAGGTCATGGCTGTCGTTCTCGGCGCGCATGAAGCGCCAACCCCCTCTTTCCCGCCCCGTCCGCGGACGTGCGGCGGGCCTCACCGGTCTGTCGAAACCGGCCCCTACCCTCGGGGCCGTCCGGCCAGGTCCCCATCCGCACCCGCGTTTCGGCCCGTCACCTGACACCGGGGAAGGTGCATCAGCTGACGGACAGGTGGTTGCGGGTGGAGACCTCGCCGAACGACGTTTTCACCGATGAGTCGACCGTGGAGTCACAGAATCCCTGGCAGCACCTCCTCCGACAGATCGGCAAAAGCCTGCTCTTGGTCGGCCAGATAGGCGCTCCAGGCATCCTCGGCCCAGATCTCCAGCCGGGTGTTGGCCCCGATGACCACGCAGTCGCGGCGCAGGCTGGCGTACTCACGCAGAGCCTGCGGGACGGTGATCCGGCCCTGCTTGTCGGCGACCTCGTCGGACGCGCTGGCGAAGAGGACACGGCTGTAGTCACGGACCGCCTTGGCGGTCACCGGCGCGGTGCGCAGAGCCTCGGTTATGCGCTGGAACTCCTCTACGGGAAAGACGTAGAGGCAGCGCTCCTGGCCTTTGGTGATCACCAGACCCTCCGCCAGCTCCTCACGGTACTTCGCCGGCAGGAACAGCCGTCCCTTGTCATCGAGACGCGGGTGGTGCGTGCCGAGGAACATCGGCCTCACCTCCCGTGCCCAGCGGAGCGCCAGGCGTCACAGCCCTGCCCTCCACTGCGCACCACCATACTCCACTTCTCTCCACCGTCAACTGATTCCACGCCTCTTCGCGGCGGGTTTCACCGACATTTCCGCAGTTCAAATGGGGTGGGGTGGAGTGGAGGGGGTTGACCGCCCCGCATATGCCCTGGGCGTGTCGTAAAGCGCGTCCAATACCGCAAAGATCATGAAATGCTTACAGAGCGACAGGGGCCCGCGGGGCCCCGGACGGGCCCCCGCCCGTCACGGGACCGGCACGTCATCGGCACATGATCGCGACGGACGTGGGACACACTGTGGCCATTCACCCGGAATCATCCCTGATGACCAGATAAAGTCGCCGCCGGTCCGCGTGGCGCCGTAGTGTCGGTAAACAGAATGAGCAAGGGGATCGCAAAGATCCCGCGACAGAACCCCCCGGCGCGCAACCGCCGCACCTTCATGGAGGCCTGGGTGGCATTGACCCATGACGTCTCACCGCAGCTCGAGGATCTCGTCGTCACCGCGCACCGGATCCGCGAGTCGATCGAATCGGTGATCGAGGGCAAGAGCGACGTGGTCCGCCTGACCTTGACCGTACTGCTCGCCGAGGGCCACCTTCTCATCGAGGACGTGCCCGGAGTCGGCAAGACGATGCTCGCCAAGGCGCTGGCGCGATCCATCGACTGTCCCGTACGCCGCGTGCAGTTCACGCCCGACCTGCTCCCCAGCGACATCACCGGGGTGAGCGCCTACAACCAGCAGACCATGGAGTTCGAGTTCAAGCCCGGCCCGGTCTTCGCCAACATCGTGGTGGGCGACGAGATCAACCGGGCCTCGCCGAAGACCCAGTCCGCGCTGCTGGAGTGCATGGAGGAGCACCAGGTCACCGTGGACGGGGAGACCTACCTGCTGGACTCGCCCTTCATGGTGATCGCGACGCAGAACCCCATCGAGATGGAGGGCACCTACCCCCTGCCCGAGGCGCAGCGCGACCGCTTCACCGCCCGGATCGCGATGGGCTACCCCGCCCCGTCGGCGGAGCTGGAGATGCTCGACGTGCACGGCGCCGCCTCCCCGCTGGACAAGCTGCAGCCGGTCGCCACCACCGAGCAGGTCAAGGCGCTGATCGACGCGGTCCGCGCGGTCTACGTCTCCCAGGCGATCAAGATGTACGCGATCGACCTGGTGACCGCCACCCGGCAGTCCCCCGACCTGCGGCTCGGCGCCTCGCCGCGCGCGACCCTGCAGCTCGTCCGGGCCGCGCGGGCGCACGCGGCGCTGGCCGGTCGCGACTACGTCATCCCCGACGACCTGCAGGAGCTGTGCGTGCCGGTGCTGGCGCACCGGCTGCTGCCCAGCGTCGAGGCCCAGGGGCAGCGCCGCCCGCCCGAGCAGGTGATCGCCGACCTGGTCCGCCGGGTCCCGGTTCCCGAGGCCCAGCCGCGGTGACCTCAGGCCTCAAGGCGCTCACCGCCCGCGGCCGGTCCTTCCTGGCGTCCGGCGTCGCGGCACTGCTGTGCGCCTTCTTCCTCGGCGAGCACGACCTGCTCAGGATCGGCGTCCTGGTCGTCGCGCTGCCGCTGCTCGCGGCCATGGTGGTCGCCCGGACCCGCTACCGGCTGAGCTGCGCCCGGCGACTGGACCCGCCGCGGTCCGAGGTGGGCAGCGAGGCCACCGTGACGCTGCGCCTGGAGAACGTCACCCGGCTGCCGACCGGCCTGCTGATGATCGAGGACACCGTCCCGTACGCCCTGGGCGCCCGGCCCAGGTTCGTCCTGGACCGGGTGGAGGCCCGGGGCGTCCGGGAGATCGACTACCGGGTCCGCTCCGACCTGCGCGGCCGCTTCACCATCGGGCCGCTGGCCGTCCGGATCAGCGACCCGTTCGGCCTGGTCGAGCTGACCAGGTCGTTCACCATCAGCGACACCCTGGTGGTGACGCCGCAGGTGGTGGCCCTGCCGCACGTGCGGCTGGCCGGGGAGTGGAGCGGCGGGGGCGACAGCCGGACCCGCAGCGTGGCCGCGGCCGGGGACGACGACGTCGCGCCGCGCGAGTACCGCCAGGGCGACGACCTGCGGCGGGTCCACTGGCGCTCCACCGCCAGGCGCGGCGAGCTGATGGTGCGGCGCGAGGAGCAGCAGTGGCAGAGCAGGGGCGCGCTGCTGCTGGACACCCGGCGTTACGCCCACCGCGGCGAGGGCCCGCGCTCGTCGTTCGAGACCGCGGTCTCGGCCGCGGCCTCCATCGGCGTGCACCTCGCCCACGAGGGGCTCGGCCTGCGGCTGGTCACCGACCAGGGGGCGGAGCACCTCACCGACAACGGGCTGAGCCGGTCCCTGCTCGACACCCTGGCCGTGGTGCGGGCCGGCACCGCCAGGTCGCTGGAGTTCGGCGTCGGCGCGCTGCGCCAGGGCGGCGGCGACGGCCTGATCGTGGCGGTGCTCGGCTACCTGGACCTGGAGCAGGCCCAGGAGCTCTCCCGTGCCCGGCAGGGCAACGTGACCGGCGTGGCCGTGATGCTGGACGTGGCCGGCTGGGAGCAGCCCGAACTCGGCGAGAACGAGGAGTTCCAGGCGGCACGGGCGGTGCTCACCGGTACGGGCTGGCGCGTCGTGCGCCTGGCCGCCGGCGTCTCCGTCGCGAGCGTCTGGCAGGAGGCCGCCCAGCGCGGCAGATTCGCAGCGAGCAGAGGTGACACATGAGACTTCCCATCGCCTCGGGGCTGGCGACGGGGGCGGTCGCGATCGCGCTCTACCCCCTGTTCCAGGGAGGTGACTGGTTCTGGGCGAGCCTGGGGGCCATCCTGGTGGTGGCCGGGATCGGCACGGCCGCCGGGTACTACGCGCTTCCCGGCTGGGCGGTGCCGCCGGCGCAGGTGCTGGCCCTGTGGGTCTACCTGACGGCCGCGTTCACCGCCGACGAGGCCTGGGGCAAGGTGGTGCCCACCACGGACTCGGTGCTTGAACTGGCCGAGCTGCTGACCACGGGCTTCGCCGACATCCAGCGGTTCGCCGCCCCCGTGCCCGACAGCACCGGCATCGTGCTGCTCACCTGCGGCGGCGTCGGGGTGATCGCGATCACCGTCGACCTGCTGGCCGCGCGGCTGCACCGGGCGGCGCTCGCCGGGCTGCCGTTGCTGGCGCTGTTCACCGTCCCGGCGGCGGTGATCGCCGAGCCGATCGGCTGGCCGGCGTTCGTCGCCGGGGCCGCGGGCTACCTGGGACTGCTCGTGGCCGACGGCCGGGAGCGGGTCAGCCACTGGGGCCGGGCGGTGCTGGTGCGCCGGATGTCCGCGTCGGCGACCGCGCGGCCCGCCTCCTCCGACACCGGGCCGCTGCGGCTGTCCGGCAAGCGCATCGGCTTCACCGCGGTCGCGCTGGCCATCCTGCTGCCCTCGCTGCTGCCCACGCTGGAGCCCGACCCGCTGTTCGTCTTCGGCGTGGGCAACGGCAGGGGCGGCGGCAACTCGATCAGCATCCCCAACCCCATCGTCAACCTGCGCGGCCAGCTCACGCTGCCGGAGAACTCCACGGTGCTGACCTACCGGCCCAGCGACGGCGACTCGCGTTACCTGCGGCTGTACGCGCTCGACATCTTCGACGGCGAGCAGTGGACGATGTCGGAGCCCAAGGGACGGCCCGAGGACCGCACGTCCGAGGCGCCCATGCCGCCCGCGCCGGGCCAGAGCCCGAGCCTGGAGGTCACCTCGGCCACGCTCGACGTCACCGTGAGCGACCAGGTCAGGAGGCTGAGCTTCCTGCCCCTGCCGTACCCGGCCGCCCGGGTCACGGCCGAGGGCGACTGGCGGCCCGACCGCGAGACGCTCATGGTCTTCTCCACCCGCGACACCGCCGAGGGACTGACGTACCGGGTGGTCACCGGTGAGCCCAAGACCACGGCGGAGCGGCTCAAGGCGGCGGCCCCGGCGTCCGCGGCGATCGCGGAGCGCTACCTGGCGCTCCCGGAGAACCTGCCCGGCGAGATCAGGCAGCTCGCCACCCGGGTGACCGAGCGCGACGCCGGCGCGTACGAGAAGGCGATCCAGCTCCAGAGGTTCTTCACCGAGGACGGCGGGTTCACCTACGACCTGTCGACCCAGGGGCACGACGGGGCGGCGCTGACCGACTTCCTGATCCGCAACCGGACGGGGTACTGCGAGCAGTTCGCCGCCTCCATGGCGGTGCTGGCGCGCGTCCTGGGCATCCCGTCCCGGGTGGCCATCGGCTACACCGGCGGCGGCAACGTCTCCGGGGCGTGGCAGGTGCGCACCCACGACTCGCACGCCTGGCCCGAGCTGTACTTCGAGGGCACCGGGTGGCTGCGTTTCGAGCCGACCCCGGCGGGCGGGGAAGGCCAGGGCAGCGCCACGGTGCCGGACTACACCCGGCCGCAGGCGGCCCCGGCCCCCAGCGCCGAGCCGAGCGCGGCGCCGTCGGCGGCCTCCAGCGGTCCCGAGACGCAGGGCGGGGCCTCGGCCAACCGCCGCGACCGGACGCTCGACCGTGACCTCGGCGGCCTGGTGGCCGCTCCGGAGGAGGGCATGCCGGTCGCCACGAAGATCGGGATCGGGGTCGCCGTCGCGCTACTGGTCGCGGCGGTCCCCGCCCTGGTCCGGTGGCAGATGCGGGTCCGCCGCCGCAGGCTCTACTCGCGGCCGGTCCCCTCACCCGGCGCCAGGGCCGGGGGCGCGGGGCCGGGTGAGGGGACGGCGGGCGCGGCCGTGGCCGGCGGACCCGTGGCGGGCGGGACCACCACGGCCGGGGTCGTGACGGGCGAGGCCCGCCGGGAGCCCGCGGTGATGGCGGCCTGGGCCGAGCTCGACGACGCCCTGTGCGACTACGGGATCTCGCGGGAGCCGAGCGAGAGCCCGCGCTCGCTGGCCCGGCGGCTGACCCGGCAGTACGCGTTCGACCCGGAGGCGGCCGCCGCCCTGACCAGGATCGCCGCCGCGGTGGAGCGGATGCTCTACGCCCGCAGCGGCGGGGAGATCGCCTCGCTCCGCGAGGACCTGCCGAGGGTACGGCGGGCCCTGGCGGCCACGGTGAGCCGTGGCCGGCGGATCAGGGCGGTGCTGCTGCCCCCCTCGACGCTCCTGCGGATGCGGGCGATGGGCGGGCGGGTGCTGGACGGCTTCGACCTGCTGGAGAACATCCGGCTGCGCAGGCCGCTCAGGAAGGGCGCGTGAGGCCCGGCCACCCGGCCGGGTGAGGTGTGTCCCGCCCGGCCGGCCCGGTGAGCCCCGGTCGTCCGGCCGGGTGAGGTACGGAAGACGTCCGGCCGCTCCCCCTCGGAGGGGGAGCGGCCGGACGTCCTCGCGCGGACGGGAGGCAGGCGGGGGACGGACGGGGGGACAGAGGGAGACACCGGAGCGGCCGGGTACCCGAAGCCGGAGGATCACCGGGGGAAGGGGAATGTCACCTCGGGGATCGGCGGGGGCGTCAGGGCATGCCGGAGGGGAACGTCACCGGGGCGGGATCCGCCGCCGTGAACGGTGGCGGGCCCCGGTGGTCTAGCGCTCGTCGTGGCGACGGCGCCAGCGCTCCTCCATGCGTTCCATGAAGCTCTGGCGGGTGCCGCCGGATCTGCGCCCGCCCGTCTTGCCGGACGGCTGATCGGTCGGGGCGGCCGGACCGGCCTCACCGAACCCGTTCATCCGCTTCCAGCTCGACAGGCCCCACAGGCAGGCGGCGAGCATCACCACGAAGCCGCCGACGCCGAGCGGGATGCCGAGCAGGACGTTGTTGATCACGACGCCGACCATCAGCAGGACGATGCCCACGATGAAGCCGATGCCGGCCTTCACCAGGCGACGCCTGTAGTGGCTGCGTGGATCACTGATCCTGACGGTGTTGGCCCACTTCGGGTCCTCGGCGTAGAGGGCCTGCTCGATCTGGTCGAGCAAGCGCTGCTCGTGCTCAGAGAGCGGCACGGCGCCTCCCAAGGACAGCCCCAGGACGGGGAAGACGGTGACGGACGACACGGGGTGTCCGAACCTCGCGGTCGGTTATCCCCAGAATACGAGGCTGTAGACGTAGACGAAAGAAAACGTCCAACGTAGTCCAAACCGGAGGCGACGTCATGGTTCCATTCCATCAAACGGCGGGCGGACAAGGGAGGCCGGGAGCACCGCGTTCCGGCCGAATCTTCGGGTCGCCCGGTCCATCGCCAGCTCGGCCTCGCGCCAGCCGGTCTCGCGCTCGCCGAGACCGAGCTGCCGGGCCGCTCCCTCGGCCGGGCCGAGGTTCTCCACCCGCACGCCGACCAGCCGCAGCGGGACGTCCTCCAGGCCGGAGGCGGTGTAGAGATCGCAGGCGACGTCGTACACGATCTTGGCGACGTCGGTGGGGTCGTGCAGGCTCCGGGAGCGGGACAGGGTGGTGAAGTCGGCCCGGCGCAGCTTGACGCTGATGGTGCGGCCGACGACGCCGGATCGCCGGAGCCTGGCCGCGACCCGCTCAGACAGCCGCAGCAGCTCCCGGCGGATCAGCACCGGGTCGCCGATGTCGGTGGCGAACGTCTCCTCGGCGCCGATGCTCTTGTCCGGCGTGTGCGGGGTGACGGGACGGCTGTCGCGCCCCCAGGCGAGCTCGGCCAGGTGCGTGCCCGCCGCCTGCCCCAGCTCTCGCCTGAGGGTGTCCACCGGGACCGCGGCGAGGTCGCCGACGGTCGCGATGCCGAGCCGGGCCAGGGACCGCTCGGTGCGCTCCCCCACGCCCCACAGCGCCGCCACCGGCAGCGGGTGCAGGAAGTCGACCACCTTGGCGGCGGGCACCACGAACAGCCCGTCGGGCTTGCCGTGCCGGGAGGCGAGCTTGGCCACGAACTTGTTGGGGGCCACCCCGACCGAGCAGGTCACGCCCTGCTCGCTCACGACCCGCTCGCGGATCATCTCGGCGATCTCGGCCGGGCGGCCCAGCCGCTTGCGCGCCCCGGAGACGTCCAGGAACGCCTCGTCGGAGGCGATGGGCTCGACCTCGGGGGTGAAACTCCGGAAGATCTCCATGACCTGCCGGGAGACCTCGGCGTACGTGTCGCGGCTGGGCGCGAGGATCACCGCCTGGGGGCAGAGCCGCCGGGCCCGGGTCATGGGCATGGCCGAGTGCACGCCGAACTCCCTGGCCTCGTAGGTGGCGCTGAGCACCACCCCGCGGCCCGCCGAGAGGCCGACGATGACGGGCCTGCCGCGCAGCTCCGGGCGGGTCCGCAGCTCGACGCCGGCGTAGAAGGCGTCCATGTCGACGTGCAGGATCGGGCAGCCGGTGTCGTCCGACCCCAGCTCCGGGCCCGGGCGCGGCATCTGCTGCTTTCTCGACACGACGTCATTCTACGGGAACACGCGTTCGACGCGGCGCTCACCGGTGTCCGAGGACGTGCAACTGGGTCGCGATGTCGCGGAGCACGGGGTGTGCCGCCGCCGCCTGCTCCAGGGCGACCAGGGCGCGGGCCGCTCCCGGCTCGCCGTCCAGCAGCCTGCTGGGCACCAGATCGGCGAAGATCCTCACGCCGTGGACCTCCCCGGGGGTGAAGCCGGTCACGGCCAGGAGCCGCTCCAGGCTCTCCCGGGTGAAGCGCCGGGGGGTGGGGTCCTTCTCGCCCCAGCGCCCGTCGGGGTCGGCGAGGGCCTCGCGGGCCTCGTCGAACCGGCCGGCGATGGAACGGTGCAGGGCCGCGGCCAGCGGGTTGGCGGCGAGCACGCTGATCACGCCGCCGGGACGCAGCAGCCCGGCCATGGCCGTCACCGCGCCGGCCGGGTCGTCCACGTACTCCAGCACGCTGTGGCAGAGCACCAGGTCGGCCTCGCCGGTCGGGAGCAGCTCTCCCAGGTCGGCGGCGTCACCCTGCAGGGCGCGCACGCTCACCCCGGCCTCCGCGGCCCTGCGCTCCAGCGCGGCGAGCGAGTCGGGGCTGGGGTCGACGACCGTCACGGAGTGGCCCAGCTCGGCCAGGGGGACGGCGAAACCGCCCGTGCCTCCCCCGGCGTCGACGATGTCCAGCCGTTCACGGCCCGTCGCGGCCGTCCGCTCGGCCAGCACGGCGCTCAGGGCCTCCCACACGACCGCGGTGCGGACCGCCGGGGTACCCGTCTGCCGTGAGATGCCTACGGCGTGCAACTTCAGTTCGCCTCCTCCTACGGTGACGAACCCAGCCTACGCCGCGTACGGCCCGGTGCGGGGCGGGGAGCCTGGGTGAACGGCTCCCCGCCGGGCGCGGTCAGAGCGTCAGGGAGGGTTTGAGCTGCTTGAAGCGGGCCATCAGGCCGTTGACGAACTGCGGCGACTCGTCGGTCGACAGCTCCGAGGCCAGGCTGACCCACTCGCTGATCACGACGCCCTCGGGGACGTCGGGCATCCACAGCAGCTCGTAGGTGCCGCCGCGCAGCAGGTTGCGGTCGACCGCGGGCATGCGGTCCAGCGTCCAGCCCTCGGCGTAGGCGGTGATCAGCTCGTCGATGCGCGACCGGTGCCGGCAGACGCCCTCGACGATCGTGGTGGTGTACTCGTTCACGGGCGGCTCGGCCCGCTCCAGGCGCTCGGCCAGGACGTTCCTGGGGTCCTCGCTCCGCGCCTCGGCCTCGAAGAGGATGTCCAGCGCGCGCCTGCGCGCCTTGCCCCGTGCCGACATCAGGCGCGGCCGAGATAATCGCCGGTGCGGGTGTCGACCTTGACCTTCTCGCCGGTGGTGATGAACAGCGGCACCTTGATCTCGGCGCCGGTCTCCAGCGTGGCGGGCTTGGTGCCGCCGGTGGAGCGGTCGCCCTGGAGGCCGGGCTCGGTCTCGGAGACGAGCAGCTCGACGGCCGCGGGCAGGTCGACGTAGAGGACGTTGCCCTCGTTGATCGCCACGGTGGCGAGCATGTTCTCCAGGAGGTAGTTGGCCGAGTCGCCGACCGCCACCCGGGAGACGTGGAGCATGTCGTAGGTCTCGGTGTCCATGAAGACGAAGTCGTCGCCGTCCATGTAGGAGAACTGCATCTCGCGCTTGTCGACGTTGGCCACCTCGACCTTCACGCCCGCGTTGAAGGTCTTGTCGACGACCTTGCCCGACATCACGTTCTTGAGCTTGGTGCGGACGAACGCGCCGCCCTTGCCGGGCTTGACGTGCTGGAACTCCACGACAGCCCAGAGCTCACCGCCGTCGAGCTTGAGCACGAGGCCGTTCTTGAGGTCGTTCGTCGTCGCCACTAGTCTCTCCTGCGTACGGCCGCTCTTAAAGGACGAGCAGCTCTTTGGTCGTCCGTGTGAGAAGCTCCGGCCCGCCGTCGCGCGCCACGAGAGTGTCCTCGATGCGCACGCCGCCCCTGCCGGGCAGGTACACCCCGGGCTCGACGGTGATCGGAACTCGATCCTCTAGTCTAGCGTGCTCCCGGTCACGCTCCGGCTGCTCCGAAAGCTCCGAAAGCTCCGGCCGCCCGGGCCGCCCGGGCTTGCGCGGGGACAGGAACGGCACCTCGTGGATCTCCAGCCCGACG
The DNA here is from genome assembly GCF_040640155.1 of Streptosporangium sp. NPDC023615. Classification (NCBI taxonomy): domain Bacteria; kingdom Bacillati; phylum Actinomycetota; class Actinomycetes; order Streptosporangiales; family Streptosporangiaceae; genus Streptosporangium; species Streptosporangium sp. NPDC023615. The sequence goes on along the minus strand of NZ_JBFABE010000024.1, from coordinate 44,610 downwards.
CCGTGGCCGAGGCCGTGCTTGAAGAACTCCCCGTACCCCGCCCCGGCGATCAGGTCGCGGGCGGCGGCGTCCACCTCGTGCGTGGCGGTGCCGGTCCGCGCCGCCGCGAGGCCGGCGCCCTGGGCGGCCCGGACGAGGTCGTACAGCTCGCGCTGCCAGCCGGCGGGCTCGCCGATCGCCACGGTCCTGGTCATGTCGGCGTGGTAGCCCAGGTGGCGGGCCCCGAAGTCCATGGTGACCAGGTCGCCGCGCTCCAGCGGCCGGTCCGAGGGCGCGTGGTGCGGGACCGCGCCGTTGGGCCCGCTCGCCACGATCGCCTCGAAGGCGGGGGCGTCCGCGCCGAGGGCGGCCATGTGCCGCTCCAGCGCCCTGGCGATCTCCTTCTCGGTCGTCCCCGGGCGCAGTTCGGGCAGTACGGCCTCGAAGGCCCGGTCGGTGATCTCGCACGCGGTGCGCAGGAGGGCGATCTCGTCCTCGTCCTTGACCATGCGCACCGACTCCACCGCCTGCGACAGGCGGGGCAGGTCGCCTCCCAGCCGGAAGTAGGCGGCGACGGACATGTGGTCGGCCTCGACACCGGTCCGGCCGGCCCCGCCGGAGCCCCCGCCGGGGCCGGCGAGCAGGGCGCCGGCCACGTCGCGTTCCTCGATCACCTCGATGTCGGCGCAGACGTTCCGGGCCGCGCCGATGTAGCGGGAGTCGGTCGCCAGGGCGGCGCTCGCGTCGGCCCGGACCAGGACGGCGGCGTTGGAGCTGGCCAGCCCGGTCAGGTAGTACACGTTCACGGCGTGGGTGACCAGGATCGCGTCCGCCTCGTGAGCGGGGAGCAGGGCGGCGAGGTCCTCGCGGCGCCGGGCGTGGAGAGCGGTCATGACAGGCATGCTATTGACCGCTATGCCCGGTGTCGCCACCGCGGCCGTCCCCCGCCCGCCCGGTCCGGCCCCCGGTCCACCCCGGCCGGTCCACCCCGGTCCGCCCGGTCCGCCCGGTCCGCCCGGTCCGGTGGCGCGGACGCCGGCCGGGCGGGGGCGGCGCGAGGGCGGGCCCGCCGGGGTCAGGCGGCCAGCTCCCTGACCCGCTCGATCAGCCGGACGCGCTCCTCGTGGGTGCGTGCCAGCGGGCTGACGTTGAGGGTGGTGACGCCCGCCTCGCGCATGGCCTGCAGCCGCTCGCGGACGTGGCCCTCGGAGCCGATCAGGGACGTCTTGCGCAGCAGCTCGTCGGGGACGAGCGCGGCGGCCTCGTCCTTCTTGCCGTCGAGGTAGAGGTTCTGGATCTGCTCGGCCTCCTTCTCGTAGCCGTACCGGCGGGCCAGGTCGTTGTAGAAGTTCTTGCCCTTGGCCCCCATCCCGCCGATGTAGAGGGCGGCCACCGGGCGGCCCAGCTCCAGCCAGTCCGAGACGTCGTCGCCGATGGCCAGCGACGCCTGGGCGATCACGTCCAGCTCGCCCAGCGACGGGTCACGCCTGGCCCTGCCCGCGGCCAGCGAGGCCCCCCACACGTCGGCGGCCTTCTCCGGGACGTAGAAGATCGGCTCCCAGCCCTCGGCGAGCTCGGCGGACAGCTCGACGTTCTTGGGGCCGATGGCCGCCACGACGATGGGGATGCGCTCCCTGACGGGGTGGTTGATGAGCTTCAGCGGCTTGCCCAGGCCGGTCCCCCGGTCGGCCGGGAGCGGGATCGTGTAGTGCCTGCCGTCGTGGGCCAGGCGCTCGCGCCGCCAGACCTGGCGGCAGATCTCGATGACCTCGCGGGTACGGCCGAGCGGGGCGGTGTAGGGGACGCCGTGGAAGCCCTCGATGACCTGCGGCCCCGAGGCGCCCAGGCCCAGGGTGAACCTGCCGCCGGAGACGTAGTCCATGCCCGCCGCGGTCATGGCCAGCAGGGCCGGGGTCCGCGAGTAGATCGGCAGGATGCCGGAGGCGATCTGCAGTCTCTCGGTCTTGGCGGCGATGTAACCCATCTGGCTGACCGCGTCGAAGCTGTAGGCCTCGGCGACGAAGACGATGTCGAGGCCCGCGCTCTCGTAGTCGGCCAGGGCGGCCACCGTCTCCTTGAACCCTCCTGAGTAGCTCAGGGCCATACCGATACGCATGGTGAGATCGTCCTTCCGCAGCCCGGCGAAACCGAATGTTGTTCCGTTGTCTCGGCAACAAAGGCTATCGACTCACCGCCCGCGCACCAAGCCCCACGCGGCCGTCGCCGGGCCGGTAGCCTACGCATTCCGGGGCAGGAGATCCCCGGCGCGACCCGGCGGGACCCGCATGACCGGGCAGGACCCGGCGGAAACGGACGAGGAGCGGTGTGCTGAGGCGATCGATCATCGTGGCGTCGGGGACACTGGCCCTGACGCTCGGAGGGCACCGGCTCCTGCCGGAGCTGGGCGGGTTCACCCCCGTGCTGGAGAGCCTGCTGCCCTGGCTCGGCGTGGCCGTCCCGATCCTGCTCGTCTGCGCGCTGGTCACCCGCTCCTGGCAGGTCGTCTTCGCGGCGCTGCTCCCCGCGACGGTGTGGGCGGTGATGTTCGGCCCGGCGCTGGTCCGCACCCCGCCCGGCGGTCCCAGCGACCTGTCGGTCGCCACGCTCAACGTGGGCGCCACCAACGGTGACTCGGCCGACGCCATACGGTCCGTCTCCAAGGGCCGCGACCTGGTCGCGGTGCAGGAGCTGACCCCGGGGGGCCCGGCGGCCGAGGCCCTCGACGACAGGTTCCCGCACCGCTACCGGATCGCCACGGTCGGCCTGTGGAGCCGCTTCCCGATCGCCGAGGCGCGCAAGGCCGACATCGGCCTGGACTGGGCGCGGGCGCTGCGCGCGGTGGTCGTCACCCCCGAAGGCAGGGTCACCGTCTACGTGATGCACCTGGCCTCGGCCCGGCCGGGCCAGACGGACCTGCGCGACGAGACGCTGACCTACGCGCGCCGGATGATCGACAAGGACGACAGCCCGCACCTGCTGCTGCTCGGCGACCTCAACACCGCCACCACCGACCGCAAGCGGGCCGGTCTGGTGCCGCCCCTCTCGGACGCCCAGCAGGAGGCCGGTACGGGCTTCGGCTTCACCTGGCCCGCCGCCTTCCCGGTCACCCGCCCCGACCACATCCTCTACCGGGGGATGACCGCGACCACCGCGAGCGTCGAGCCCGCCGCGGGCAGCGACCACCGCGCCGCCGTCGCCTCGCTGCGCCTGGCCGCCTAGCGGGCGCGTTCAGACCGCGGGGCCGAGGCGGGCGCGCAGGGCGGCCAGGTCCTCCGGGGTGTCGATGTCGGCGGGGTCGGCGACGTCGTCACAGGGCACCGCGACGACCAGCTCGGCGCGCGCCCTCAGGAAGGGGCGGGCACCGGCGTCGCCGGTCGCGAGCCGGGCGACCTCCGCGAAGTGCTCCCCGGCGATCAGCACCGGGTTGCGCCGCTCCCCCGCGTAGGTGGCGACGGCGACCGAGGCACCCCGCCCGGCGGCCCGGATGAGCCGCCGTACCGCCCGCGGCCCGACGAACGGCTGGTCCACCAGGGCGATCACCACGTGCGCCGCCTCGGCGGGGACCGCCGCCAGCCCGGCCCGCAGCGAGGACCCCATCCCGGAGCTCCAGCGCGGGTTGTGCACGGTGACCGCCCCCGGCACCGGCGTACCGGCGGCCCCGAGCACCACGACCACGGTGCGGCAGCCTCCCTCGCGCAGCGCCCTGACCCCCCGGTCCACCAGCCGCTCGCCGTGGAACTCCACCAGGGCCTTCGGCGTGCCGAGCCGCGAACCGGACCCCGCGGCCAGCAGCAGGCCCGCGCTCACCGGTTCCCCGGCCTCCCGTTCCCCGGCCTCCCGTTCCCCGGCCTCCCGTTCCCCGCGCCCACGCTCTGCCGCACGCTCTGCCGTCCGCCGCGCCGCGCTCCCCGGCTCACCGCTCCCCCGCCCGCCCGTCTCCCGCGCCGCGCTCACGTCCCCGGCCCCTCCCCGTGGATCCGGCCGGAGCCGTCGGTGAGCGGGCGGCCGGAACCGCCCCAGCGCAGCTGGATCAGCTCCGCGGCGATGGAGATCGCGGTCTCCTCGGGCGTACGCGCGCCGAGGTCCAGCCCGATCGGCGAGCGGAGCCGGGCGAGCTCGGCCTCCGTCAGGCCCGCCCGCGCGAGCCGGGCCAGCCGGTCCTCGTGCGTGCGGCGCGAGCCCATCGCGCCGACGTAGCCCGCCGGGGTGCGCAGGGCCACCTCCAGCAGGGGGACGTCGAACTTCGGGTCGTGGGTCAGCACGCAGATCGCGGTCCGCTCGTCCACCACCGCCGTGGTGAGGTAGTCGTGCGGCCACTTGACGATCACCTCGTCGGCCTCGGGGAAGCGCTTGGCCGTGGTGAAGACCGGCCTGGCGTCGCAGACGACCACGTGGTAGCCGAGGAACTTCCCGACCCTGGCGACCGCGGCGGCGAAGTCGATCGCCCCGAAGACCAGCATCCGGGGCGGCGGCGCGAAGGACTGGACGAAGACCGCCAGCTCGTCGAGGCGCCGCTGCCCCTCGGCGCCGTACCTGCGCACGCCGGTCAGCCCCTGGGCCAGCATGCCCCGCGCGTCGTCGTCCACCGCGTCGTCCAGCCGGGCCACGCCCAGCGACCCCTCCGAGCGGTCCGGCCAGATCATCCGGCGGGCGCCCACGGCGCCCGGCCCGGTCAGGACCGTCGTCACCGCCACCGGTTCGTGCCCGAGCACCGACGCGGCGACCGCGCCCAGCTCGGGGAAGGTGTGCCGGGAGACCGGCTCGACGAACACGTCCAGGATGCCGCCGCAGGTCAGCCCCACGGAGAAGGCGTCGTCGTCGCTCACCCCGTACCGTCGCAGCACGGGGGTGCCCGAGGAGACCACCTCCCGGGCCAGCTCGTAGACGGCTCCCTCGACGCAGCCGCCCGAGACGCTGCCCGCGGCCTCCTCGCCGAGCACCGCCATGGACGCCCCGGGCGGGCGGGGCGCGCTGCGGAAGGTGTCGACCACGGTGGCCAGGCCGAACGTCTCCCCTGCCTCCCACCAGCCCAGGACCTGCGACAACACGTCACGCACGGGTGCCTCCCAGCAGCGCCGCCAGCTCTTCGAAGGCGGCCAGGCTGTGCCCGGCCACGAAGTGGTCGATGTACGGCAGGGCGGCCCGCATGCCGGCCGTGAGCGGCTCGTAGCCCTCCCGGCCCTTGTGCGGGTTCACCCAGATCACCCGGCGCGCCACGCGGGAGAGCCGGGCCATCTGCGCCCCCAGCAGCTCCGCGCCGCCGCGCTCCCAGCCGTCGGAGGCGATCACCACGGTGGCGCCCGCGGCGTCGCTCCGCGCCAGCAGGCGGCGGAGCTCCTCGCCCAGCCGGGTGCCGCCGCTCCAGTCGGGGACGGCGCGGGAGACGGCGTTCATCGCGGCCGCCGGGTCGCGGTGGCGCAGCTCGGCGGTGAGCCGCGTCAGCCGGGTGCCCGCGCTGAACACCTCGGTGGCCCGGGGCTCGGACCTGACCAGCGCGTGGGCCAGGCGGAGCAGGGTGTCCGCGTACGGTGTCATGGAGCCGCTGACGTCGACCACCAGCACGACCCGGCGGGGCCTGGTCCGGTGCTCGCGGTAGCGGAGCCCGGCCGTCTCGCCACCCCTGCGGAGGGTCTCGCGGACGGTCGCCCTGCCGTCCAGGCGACCCCGTCGCGAGGGCCTGAACCGCCGTGACGCGCGCCGTTCCCGGCCGGCCCGCAGCAGGGCGAGCAGCCGGTGCGCCTCGGCCAGCTCCGGCCCGGTCATCGTGGCCACGTCCCGGGTGCGCAGCACCTCCGTCGCGCTGGCGGTCGCCGCCGGGGCGGGGGGCTCGGCGGCGTCCCCCGGCTCGGGGGCGGCCCCGGGCGGGGCCGCGGTGTGCCGGACGACGGTGACCGTCGCCGGCCTCGCGCGGGACGCGCTCCGCCCGCCGAAGTAGGCCGCGAAGACCCGGTCGTAGCGGGGGATGTCGTCGGCCGAGGCGCAGAGGGTGAGGCGCCCGGCCCAGTAGACGTCGCCGGGACGCGAGGCGTCCAGGTGCGACAGGGCGCGCAGCAGGCCCTGGGTCCGTTCGTGGTCGGCGGGCACCCCGGCGGCCCGCAGGGTCCTGGCGAGACCGGTCATCACCCCCACCAGGTCCGTCCCCGCGAGGTCCCCGGCCGGGTCCCCCCCGATGTCCCCGGCCGGGTCCCCCGGGAGGTCCCCGGCCGGGCCTCCGGCGGCGGGCCCGTCAGCGGCGGGGCGCACCGAGGAACCCGTTCCCGAGCACCGTCTCGTGGTCCTCGCGGTGCTTGAGCAGCGCGCCCAGGGAGGCGGCGGCCAGGCCGGGGTCGAGCTCGCGCGCGCCCAGGGCCATCAGGGCCTCGGTCCAGTCGAGGGTCTCGGCGATCCCCGGCGGCTTGATCAGGTCGGCCTGCCGGAGCCGCCCGGTGGCCGAGGCCACCTGCTCGGCCAGGATCCGCGAGCACTCCGGGAGCCGCCCGCGCAGGATCGCGACCTCCCGTTCGAAGGAGGGGTGCTCCAGCCAGTGGTAGAGGCAGCGCCGCTTGAGCGCGTCGTGCACCTCTCGGGTGCGGTTGGAGGTCAGCACGACCACCGGGGGCCGGGCGGCGCGGACCGTGCCGAGTTCCGGGATGGAGATCGCGAAATCCGAGAGCACCTCCAGCAGGATGGCCTCGAACTCCACGTCGGCCCGGTCCACCTCGTCGATGAGCAGCACCGCCGGCTGTGTCTCGATGGCCCTCAGCAGCGGCCTGGCGATCAGGAACCGCCGGTCGTAGACCTCTCCCTCCAGGCGGGCGGCGTCGCTCACCCCGCCCGCCTCGGCCGCCTTCAGGTGCAGGAGCTGCCGGGCGAAGTCCCAGTCGTAGAGCGCCTGGGAGGCGTCCAGCCCCTCGTAGCACTGCAGGCGGATCAGCGGGGCGTCGAGCACCGCCGCCAGGGTCCTGGCCAGCTCGGTCTTACCGACACCGGCCTCGCCCTCGAGCAGCAGCGGACGGCCCATCCGCAGCGCCAGGAAGGCGGCCGTGGCGAGTCCCTCGTCGGCCAGGTACGCCCGCTCCGCGAGCAGCTCGGTCAGCCGCGCGGGCGATTCCACATCGGATGTCTCGATCGTCCACCTCACCACCACCTCAGGCTACGCCCGCCCGCCGCGTCCCGGCCCGCCCCCGGCGGCGGGCATGGGGCGCGGGGCCGACGATCCCCGGGAAAGGGATCGCTCCGGGCGTACTACCTGTCCCGCCGAAGAAGTATTGTCGCCCTCTGTGAAGAACCTGCTCGACCAGATCAACACCCCCTCCAGGGTCGTCGTGCTGGCGTTCCTGGCCGCGGTCCTCACCGGGGCGGGGCTGCTCGCGCTGCCGATCGCGGTCGAGGACGGGGCGTCTGCCTCGTGGACGTCGGCGCTGTTCACCGCCACCTCGGCGGTGTGCGTGACCGGGCTCGCCGTGCACGACACCGCGGCGCACTGGTCGGTGTTCGGCGAGGTCGTGCTGATGGTGCTGATGCAGATCGGCGGCTTCGGGATCATGACGCTCTCCTCGATCCTCGCGGTGATCGTCTCCGGCAAGCTCGGCCTGCGCGCCCGTCTCAACACCCAGGCCGAGACCAAGACCCTGGGGCCCGGCGACGTGCGCCAGGTCATCGTGGGGGTCGCCAAGGTCACGCTGGTCGCCGAGGCGCTGACCGCCACCGTGCTCGCCGCCCGCTTCGTGATCGGGTACGGGGAGCCGGTCGGCCGCGCCGCCTACTACGGGGTCTTCCACGCGATCTCGACGTTCACCAACGCCGGGTTCGCGCTCTGGCCGGACAGCATGATGAGGTTCGTCCGCGACCCGTGGATCTGCGTCCCGCTCACGCTGGCGGTGATCGCCGGTGGTCTCGGCTTCCCCGTCTACGCCGTGCTGCGGAACCACTGGCGCCGCCCGTCGCGCTGGACGCTGCACGCCAAGATCACGCTGGGGATGACCGCCGTGCTGCTGTTCGGCGGCACGCTGGCCATCACCGCCACCGAGTGGAGCAACCCCCGCACGATGGGCGACCTCTCCCCCGGTCTGCGGGTCATGGCCGGGTTCTTCCACAGCGTGATGACCCGCAGCGGCGGGCTGAACTCGGTGGACACCTCGCAGATGAACGAGAACTCCTGGCTGATCAGCGACGTGCTGATGTTCATCGGGGCGGGCAGCGCGAGCACCGGGGGCGGCATCAAGGTGACGACGTTCGCGCTCCTGGGGTTCGTGATCCTCGCCGAGCTGCGCGGCGAGCCGGACGTCACGGCGGGCCGCCGCCGCATCCCCGAGCAGCTCCAGCGCCAGGCCCTGACGATCGCCCTGCTGAGCGTGGCCTCGGTCACCGTCGGCACCCTCGTCATGATGGCGGTGACGCCGTTCAACCTCGACCGCGTACTGTTCGAGGTGATCTCCGCGTTCGGCACGGTCGGGCTGTCGACGGGGATCACCGCCGACGTGGGCGCCGAGGGGCACCTGGTCCTGACCACTTTGATGTTCGTGGGACGGCTCGGGCCGGTGACGCTGGGCGCCGCGCTGGCGCTGCACGTGCAGACCCGTCGGTTCCGATACCCGGAGGAGGGTCCCCTCGTTGGTTGACAAGAGAAACCGCCACGAAGCGGTCGCGGTGATCGGCCTCGGCCGGTTCGGCGGCGCCCTGGCGATGGAGCTGGTGGGGCGGGACGTCGAGGTGCTCGGCGTGGACAACGACCCCAAGAACGTGCAGCACTTCTCCGGCCGCCTGACCCACGTGGTGAGCGCCGACTCCACCGATCCCGACGCCCTCGCCCAGCTCGGCATCGGCGAGTTCGGCAGGGCGGTGGTCGGCATCGGCACCGACATCGAGGCGAGCATCCTGACCACCTCGATCCTGGCCGACCTGGAGGTGACCTCCATCTGGGCCAAGTCGATCAGCCTGCAGCACAGCCGCATCCTGCGGCGGGTCGGCGCGCACCACGTGGTGCAGCCCGAGCACGACATGGGCGAGCGGGTCGCGCACCTGGTCACCGGGCGGATGCTCGACTACCTGGAGGTCGAGGAGGGGTACGCCCTGATCAAGACCATGGCGCCGCGCTGGGCGGACGGCAAGACCCTGGGCGCCCTGGGGATCCGCACCGAGTACGGGGTCACGGTGGTCGGGATCAAGAAATCCGACGGCAGGTTCACCTACGCCGCCTCCGACACCCTGATCCAGAACGGCGACATCCTGCTCGTGGCGGGTGAGACGGCCAACGCCGAACGGTTCGCCGAGGAGACCTGAGCCGTCGCCCGCCGGCCGGGGGGACCGTCCGGGACGAGGACGGGGCCCGGGAGGGACTCAGGGGGCCTCCCTGGCCTCCCCGTGCTCCCTGATGAGGGCCGACAGCTCGCGGACCTGGCGGGCGGTGCGCTCCTTCTCCGAGCCCTGCATGCCCATGGCCCCGACCGTGACCCCGTCGGTGAAGTCGATCTTCGCCCACGGCTCGTTGTCGACCAGGCTGACCCCCAGCACCTGTGACCACTCGTAGCGGCGCACCCGCAGCGGGTTGACGACGGTGATCCCCCGCTCGTCGGCCTCCACCCGGCACCGTCCCAGCAGGTGGAGAACCCCGGCGATCATGAAGCCGAGCGCGGCCATCGCGATCCTGTCGGCCAGGGCGAACGGGTCGGGCAGGAAGACCGCCATCAGCACGGCGCCGACGACGATCACGCTCGCGAAGCCGTAGGCCGCGATCCGCCCGTTCTTCGGCCGCCACACGACGGGCAGCGGGGGCGGGGAGACGCTCTCCGGGCTCACTGTGAGATCACGATCCTTCGACATACCGGTGCCTTCGCGGGACCGGCGCCCCCCGACGGGCCCGCGCCCTCGGCGGGGGACCGGCGGCCGGGAACGCCCGGGACGGCCGCGACGGCCGGTCACGGCGCCGATGGCAACCTACCGCACGGTCCCGCCGCCCCCGTCACACGGCACGGCGGGACCCCTCCGGTCGTCCCCGGCGCGTCAGAAACCGGCCGTGGCGGAGGTCCGGGAGCGCAGCTCCCTCAGCAGCACGGCCGTCTCCAGCGCCGCGACGGTCGCCTCGTACCCCTTGTCCTCGTGGCTGCCGGGCACGCCCGAGCGGTCGACGGCCTGCTCCAGCGAGTCGCAGGTCAGCACGCCGTTGCCGATCGGCACCTCCTCGTCCAGGGAGATGCGGGTCAGGCCCGAGGTGACGGAGTCACAGACGTACTCGAAGTGGGCGGTCTCACCGCGGATCACCGCGCCGAGGGCCACGACCGCGTCGCACCTGCGGGCCAGCGCCTGGGCCACGACCGGGATCTCCAGCGACCCGGCCACCCGGACCACCGTCACCTCGGCGCCGCTGTCGCGCCCGGCCTGCTCGGCCCGCGCCACGAGCTGGTCGGTGATCTGACCGTGCCAGCGGGCCGCGACCAGGCCCAGGGTCAGCCCGCCCGCCTCGACGGCCGACGCCGCCGGTCGTCCGGTGCCGCTCATGTGTCCTCCCGGGGAATGTCGTGGCCGAGGCGGTCGCGCTTGGCCGACAGGTACTTCTCGTTGTACGGGTTCGCCGCCACCGGCATGGGTTCGCGGCCGAGCACCTTGACGCCGTAGCCGTCCATGCCGCGCAGCTTGGCCGGGTTGTTGGTCAGCAGCCGGACCGACTTCACGCCCAGGTCGGCGAGGATCTGCCCGGCGTTGGAGAACTCCCGCGCGTCCACCGGCAGCCCGAGCTCCAGGTTGGCGTCGACGGTGTCGCTCCCGCCGTCCTGGAGGCTGTAGGCCCGCAGCTTGGCCAGCAGCCCGATCCCGCGCCCCTCGTGGCCGCGCAGGTAGACGATCACGCCCCGGCCCTCGGCGGCGATGCGCTCCATGGCGTGGTCGAGCTGGACCCCGCAGTCGCAGCGCAGCGATCCGAACACGTCGCCGGTCAGGCACTCGGAGTGGGCGCGGACCATGACGTTCTCGCCGTCCTCGATGTCGCCGAGCACCAGGGCCAGGTGCTCGCCGCCGTCCAGCGCGCTGGCGAAGCCGTAGGCCCGCCAGAGGCCGAACGCGTTGGGCAGCCGCGTCTCGGCGACCCTGGTCACCATCCGCTCGCTGCGGCGCCTGAACTCCACGAGCTGCTCGATCGAGACCAGCGCCAGGTCGTGCTCGTCGCAGAAGACGCGCAGCTCCGGCAGGCGCATCATCGTCCCGTCGTCGTTGACGACCTCGGCGAGCACACCGGCCTCGCTCAGCCCGGCGAGCCGGGCCAGGTCCACGGCCGCCTCGGTGTGGCCGCGCCTGGCCAGCACGCCGCCCTCGCGGTAGCGCAGCGGGAAGACGTGGCCGGGTCGCACCAGGTGGTCCGGTTCGGTCTCCGGGTCGCACAGGGAGCGGATCGTCAACGCCCGGTCGGCGGCGGAGATGCCGGTGCTCACCCCGTCGCGCGCGTCCACGCTGATCGTGTACGCGGTGCGCAGGCGTTCCCTGTTGTCGTGCACCATCAGCGGCAGGCCCAGCCGGTCGAGGTCCTCGCCGCGCATCGGCACGCAGATCACGCCGCTGCTGTGCCGGACGGTGAAGGCCAGCAGTTCCGGCGTGGCCGCGGAGGCGGCGAAGATGATGTCGCCCTCGTTCTCGCGGTTCTCGTCGTCGACGACCACGACGGCCTTGCCGTCGCGGATGTCGGCGATCGCGCGCTCGATCGGGTCCAGGGTGGTCACACGGCCTCCTCGGGGACGAGCACGGCCTGGGACCGGTACTCCTTGAGCCAGTTGACGAATCCGATCAGGACGAGCACGAAGAACAGTGCGAAGACGGTTCCCGAGACGACGAGGCCGGACCTGAAGGCCAGCGGCACGCCCACCAGGTCGACGGCGACCCAGATGATCCAGAAGTCGACCAGGGCGCGGCCCTGGGCCCAGGTGGCGACGGCGCTGCCGACGAAGATGTAGGCGTCCGCGGCGACGAGGAAGTAGCCCTCGGGCAGCGGGGCGCGCGCGCCCCAGGACAGCTTGGCGACGTAGAAGAGCACCGCGACCGCGGCGGTGCCCGCGACCGTGACCGCGGCCAGGACGAGCCGCTCGCGGCCGGTGGCGGGGCGTACCGGCAGGGCCTGCCCGTCCTGGGTGCCGCGCGACCAGCGCCACCAGCCGTACACGGCCAGCGCGCCGAACATGACCTGCTTGAGGGCGTTGCCGGTGAGACCGGCGTCGACGGAGGCGGCCAGCAGCAGCACCGAGGCGGTGAGCTGGACCGGCCAGGTCCACAGGGACTTGCGGATCGCCAGCAGCACCGTGGCCAGGGCGGCGATGTTGCCGACCAGGTCGGTCCAGAGCACGTCGACGCCGAGGATGGTGAACCCCGCGTGCGCCCAGTTCACGACGCGTCCTCCCGGCCGGCGGTCCCGCCGTAGGCGCCGACCAGCTTCTCCACGTGCTTGGCGATCACGTCGACCTCCAGGTTCACCGGGTCGCCGGGCCGCTTGGCGCCCAGGGTGGTCAGGCGCAGCGTGGTGGGGATGAGGCTGACGGCGAAGCCGCCGGGGCCGACCTCCATGACGGTCAGGCTGACGCCGTCGACGGCGATCGAGCCCTTCTCGACCACGTAGCGGTCCAGCCCGGGCGGGAGGGAGACGCGGACGATCTCCCAGTGCTCCCCGGGCTCGCGGGAGAGCAGCGTCCCGGTGCCGTCCACGTGTCCCTGCACGATGTGGCCGCCCAGCCGCTGGTCGGCGCGGACGGCGCGCTCCAGGTTGACCGGGGAGCCCGCCTCCAGCGCGCCGAGGCAGCTGCGGTCCAGGGTCTCCTTCATCACGTCGGCGGTGAACACGTCGCCGTCCACGTCCACCACGGTCAGGCAGACGCCGTTGACGGCGATCGAGTCACCGTGCCCGGCGTCGGCGGTGACCGTGCCGCCGCGGATGGACAGCCGGGCCGCGTCGGTCAGCGGCTCGATCCCGGCGATCTCGCCGAGCTCCTCGACGATTCCGGTGAACATTCACGGCTCCTTCGGGGGGGACGCCGGGACACGGGGAGGCGTCCGGGCGCCCGGGAAGGGCATCGGGGGGCACGAACGGGGGGCGCCGGGGCCGGAGCGGCCGGTCGTACGGTGGGGGGCGGCGGCGTGTCCGTGAGGGACGCGCCCGGCCGCCCGGCGCTTCAGCGCCGGATCAGTCACCCGAGGTCTCCTACTCGCCAGTAGCTCTCTGCCACGGCGGGCCCCGGGGGTACACGGGTGGGTACACCCGTTCAGCGGAGGGTGCCTGAGGGCACTCTCCGCTCGCGCGCTTCCTCCCATCCGGACTTTGACCGTCGGTCCTGGAGTTCCACCAGGTCAACCGGTCGATGGCCTCGACCGGGTCGCGGACTGTAACCGCCGGCTCGGAATTTCACCGACCCCGGAGCACGCTGCTCTGCACTGTCACGGAAGGCGTGCCCTACCAGGGCACGGCCTTTCCGTACACCAGTGTGCCATGTGCGGCAAACCACGCCGCACACGGCTTCCAGGATATGAAACAAGCGAGCGCTTGGTCAAGCAGTGCGGCGGCCGGTCAGGCCGCGCGCCCGGAGACGACCTTGCGCGCCCTGCGGGCGTCCGGGGAGTAGCGCACCGGGGCGGGCACCAGGCCGATCCCGGTGTGCAGCGCCCGCAGCGAGGCCGTCGCCCACAGGTCGCCCAGCGGGCTGCCCGGCAGCCCGTACAGCCTGCGCGCCCAGCGCGGCAGCGTGGCGAAGGCGAGCAGGGTGATCATGGGGAACATCGGCTTGAGCGCGGTCAGCCTGGCCGGGAGCGGGGCGTTGAGCGACTGCCGGAGCGGGTGGGGCACCTCGGGCGCGAAGTACAGGCCCGGCCGGCAGGACCGGATGTAGTCGTCCATCTCACCGACCGAGCCGGGCACGTCCTCGGGCCGCAGGCCGACGACCTCGGCGGCGCGGCGCCACTCGGCCACGAACCGGTCGGCCTCGGAGTCGCTCAGCCGCACCCCCGCCCGGCGGGCCACCGACAGGTAGGAGTCGACCTCGCCGACGTGCACCCACAGCAGCGCGGCGGGATCGTCGAGCCGGAACCGCTCGCCGGTGTCGAGGTCGAGGGCGGTGAGGGCGGCATGGATCTTTCTGACCCGGGCCCCTGCACGGGCGACCTCGTCGGTCGTACCGTAGGTACGCACCCTGACGAACTCGGTGGTGCGCAGGAAGCGGGACCACGCCTCCGCGGGATCCATGAGAGCGGAGTTCTGCGCGACCCCTCGCATGGCGCGGGGGTGCAACCCCTGCATGAGCAGTGCCCTGAATCCCCCGACGAGCAGGATCGGCTCCCCCATCACCTTCCAGGTCACCGAGTCCGGCCCGAACAGTCCGTGATCCATACGCCACCTCCTCGTAAGCGGGTAGTTACCCTACCCGGAGGGGGCGGACACCTCCGGGGCGGGCCCCCGACACGAGTTTGTCCCAGGTCCGTGACACGAGCGGAACGTGATCAGGATCGTGGTGTCACCGTCACGTCATAGGTGTGTCACAGATCCGTGAAAAAGCCCTCTTAGGTGTCTCAATTGTTGCATCTCGCCCCCTAGGCACGTCAACGGAATCAAAGCCACAAACAGGTGGAAATTACGCAACGATAAAATGAGTAAGGAGCAGACCATTGATTTGACCTCGACTGTTTTGCAATGGTTCCACCAGATCCCGCTCAGCCAGGCTCGTTGGGAGCACCCGCACGATGACCACCCCTGCACCCGCCGTCACCCCGATCGGGGACCCCACAGCGGTGAAGACACCGGAGACGGTGGGCCGCTCCCCCAGCCAGCTGATGTGGCTGCGCTTCCGCCGCGACCGCACCGGGCTCATCTCGGCCGGCGTGGTGATCTTCTTCTTCCTGGTCGCGCTCCTCGCACCGGTCATCTCCTGGCTCTACGGCAAGGACGCCTACGCCCTGTACGGCCAGGACACCCCGGGGCTGCTGAACGACTTCGGCTACCCGATCCTGCCGAACGGCGGCATCAGCTCGGAGTTCTGGTTCGGTCTCGAACCCGGCCTGGGCCGTGACGTGTTCATGCAGCTCGTCTACGGCATCAGGACCTCGCTGTCGATCGCGGTGACCGCGACGATCATCACGACGGCCCTCGGCATCGTGCTCGGCATCGTCGCCGGATACGCGGGCGGCAGGACCGACTACTTCATCGGCCGCCTGATCGACACCGTCCTGTCGTTTCCCTCGGTGCTCTTCATCATCGCGTTCATGCCGGTGGTGGAGAACATCTTCGTCAGCCCGGACGAGGAGACCCCGATCTGGCTGCGGGCGGTGACGCTCGTGACCATGCTGACGGTGTTCGGATGGGCCGGCCTGGCACGGCTGCTCCGTGGTCAGGTGCTGTCCCTGCGCGAACGGGAGTTCGTCGAGGCGGCCCGGGTCACCGGAGCCTCCCCTGCCCGCATCGTCTTCAAGGAACTGCTCCCCAACCTGTGGACACCCATCCTCATCCAGTCGACGCTGCTGTTGCCGGCACTGGTGACCTCCGAGGCGGCCCTGTCCTTCCTGGGAGTCGGGATGATCGAGCCGATCCCCGACTGGGGCCGGATGTTCCGGCGTGGCACCGAGATCTACCAGAACGACATCACCTACCTGATCTTCCCCGGTGTGGCTCTGCTGATCTTCGTGATCGCGTTCAACCTTCTGGGCGACTCGATCCGCGACGCCTTCGACCCCAAACTCAAGCGTTAGATCCGAATAGGAGAGAGATGACAGTCCGTACGCGGTCAGCGATGGCCGTACTCGCCATCAGCGCGCTCGCCTTCACCAGCGCGTGCGCCGAGGGCAACCAGGGAGCCCCCGCCGCCCCCAGCGGCTCCTCCGGCGCGGCCGCCCCCTCGGCCGAGCCCTTCAAGCCGCCGACGATCACGGTCGGCACGGCGGACGACTCCAAGGGCCCCGCCATCGAGCCGGAGGGCGTCGTCAAGGGCGGCACCGTCACGATGATGGACCGGGACGACTTCTCCCACATGGACCCCGCCCAGCTCTACGTCAACACCGAGACCAACTTCTCCCTCCTGATCAACCGCGGCCTGACCGGCTACAAGAGGGTCGCCAAGGGCGACTACAAGCTGGTCGGCGACCTGGCCACCGACGCGGGCACCGCCTCCGACGGCGGCAAGACCTGGACCTTCACCCTCAAGGACGGCGTGAAGTGGCAGGACGGCACGCCGATCACGTCCGAGGACGTCAAGTGGAGCATGGAGCGGACGTTCGCCCCGTTCGTCACCCAGGGCCCCACCTACATCCAGCAGTGGCTGACCGAGGTCGACCACAAGAAGGCCTACCAGGGCCCCTATGACGGCAAGCGCCTCGACAGCATCGAGACGCCGGACGACAAGACGATCGTCTACAAGTTCAAGACGCCGCACGCCGACGCCAACTACGCCTTCGCCATGGGCGGCTACGGCATCGTGCCCAAGGCCAAGGACACCAAGGAGAAGTACGACAAGGAGCCCGTCTCCAGCGGCCCGTACATCATCAAGAGCCACGTGGTCGACAAGACCATCGACCTTGAGCGGAACCCGAACTGGGACGCGGCGACCGACCCGATCCGCGGCGCCTACCCCGACAAGTGGCACCTGCAGTTCGGCCAGGAGAACCTTCAGATCACCGACCGCCTGATGGCGGACGCGGGCGCCGACCAGACCGCCTTCACCTTCTACGCGACCGTTCCCCCGGAGCGGCTGCAGCAGGTGCTCGGCGACGCCTCACTGGCGCCCCGTCTGCTGAAGAGCCCCTCGCCGTACGGCAACTACTACTACTTCAACCTCACCCGCATGAAGGACATCAAGGTCCGTCAGGCGATCAACTGGGCCTGGCCGTCCAAGCAGATCCAGCAGGTCCTGGGCGGCCCGCAGGCCGCCGCGCTGCCGACCACGATCCTCAACGAGAACACCACGGTCGGCTACGAGCCCTACGACCTGTTCGGCAAGACCACCAAGCCCGAGGGTGACATCGAGAAGGCCAAGCAGCTGCTGGCCGAGTCGGCCACCCCGACGCCGACCATCGTCTACGCCTACAACCAGACCCCGGTCCAGGAGCAGGTCACCGTGGTCATCAAGAACGCCCTGGAGAAGGCCGGCATCAAGGTCGTCGCCAAGCCGCTCGACCGCAAGACGTACTACGACTCGATCGGCAAGATCGAGAACGAGTTCGACCTCTACTGGGGCGGCTGGGGTGCCGACTGGCCGTCCGGCTCGACCGTGATGCCCGTCATCTTCGGCCCCATCGCCGACGGAGCGCCGAACTACTCGCACCTGAAGGACGAGGCGCTCACCAAGGAGATGGACGAGATCTCGGCCATGACCGACATCGACGCCCAGAACAAGGCGTGGATGGCGCTCGACAAGAAGATCCAGGAGACGATCACCCCGCTGGTCGTCGCCGAGAACAAGATCGCCAACACCCTCCACGGCTCCAAGGTGGGCGGCGTGGAGATCGACCCGCAGAGCTGGGTCGTCCCGCCGAACCAGATCTTCGTGAAGCAGTGACGCTCACGAAGCCGTAGGAGACACCGGCGGCCGCGGCCCCGCGGGAACGAAGGACTTCCCGCGGGGCCGCGGCCAGGGGCCGCCCGGCCCCACAGCGGTCCCAGTCATCTCGGGAAACAGGCAATGCTTCCATTCATCACTCGCCGTATGCTCGGCGCCCTGGTCACCCTCGTGATCATCTCCGCGGTCACATTCTTTCTCTTCTTCGCCGTGCCCGGTGACCCGGCGCGGCTCGCCTGCGGCAAGGTCTGCCCGCCAGAACTGCTGGAGCAGGCCCGGCGCAACCTGGGACTGGACCAGCCCTTGTTCGCCCAGTTCGTGGCCTGGCTGAGCGGCATCTTCGTCGGCCGCGAATACCAAGGGCTGGGCAACTGTCCCGCCCCATGCCTGGGGTACTCGTTCGTCAACCGGGCACCGGTGCTGGAAACGATCCTGGATCGTCTTCCCCTGACCATCTCGCTCACCGTCGGGGCGGCGGTGGTCTTCTTCACCTTCGGCGTGGCGACGGGCATCATCGCGGCACTGCAGCAGGGAAGACCGCTGGACAAGATCGCCAGCGTCTCGTCCCTCGTCGGAGCCTCCGTACAGATCTACTTCGTCGGCACGCTCGCGTTGTACTTCCTCGTTTACCAGAACCATGTCTTCCCCCAGCCCAAGTACATGCCGTTCGTCGAGAACCCCCTCGCCTGGGCGACCGGCCTGCTTCTGCCCTGGCTGGTCCTGGCGCTCATCTTCACCGCCAACTACACGCGCATGACGCGCTCGACCATGGTGGAGCAGCTCAGCGAGGACTACGTCCGCACCGCGCGAGCCAAGGGCATGTCGGGCCGCAGCGTCGTGATGAGGTTCGCCCTGCGCGGCACCATGACACCTATCATCACGATCCTGGGCGTGGACCTCGGCGCGCTGATCGGTGGAGCGATCATCACGGAGCAGACCTTCGGGTTGCAGGGGCTGGGGCAGCTGTCGATCAGAGCCGTCACCTATTCCGACCTGCCTATGCTGATGGCGACGGTGCTCGTGGCGGCCGGGGCGATCGTCGTCTTCAACATCGTCGTCGACGTCCTGTACGCCTTCATCGACCCCCGCGTGCGGCTGGGTTAGGAGTTCTGAAGAAAGTGTCGAACCCGTTCCTCTCGGTCCGTGACCTGACCGTCGACTTCCACACCGAGGACGGCGTCGTCCACGCGGTGGACGGGCTCTCCTTCGACGTGGAGAAGGGCACCACGCTGGGCATCGTCGGCGAGTCCGGATCCGGCAAGTCGGTGACCAACCTGACCGTGCTCGGCCTGCACAACCCGGAGACCACCAAGATCGGCGGAGAGATCCGGCTGGACGGCGAGGAGCTGATCGGCGCCTCCCGGTCCACCATGGAGAAGCTGCGCGGCAACAAGGTCGCGATGATCTTCCAGGACCCGCTGACCTCGCTCTCGCCGTACCACACCGTCGGCAAGCAGATCTCCGAGGTCTACCGCAAGCACACCGGCGCGAGCCGCGCCGAGGCCAGATCCCGCGCGATCGAGATGCTGACGCGGGTCGGCATCTCGCAGCCCAAGGTCCGGGTGGACGACTACCCCCACCAGTTCTCCGGCGGCATGCGGCAGCGCGTGATGATCGCGATGGCGCTGGTCTGCGACCCCGACCTGCTGATCGCCGACGAGCCCACCACCGCGCTGGACGTGACCGTGCAGGCCCAGATCCTGGACCTGCTCAAGGACCTCCAGGACCAGATGGGCACCTCGATCATCCTCATCACGCACGACCTCGGCGTGGTCGCCAACACCGCGCACGACGTGCTGGTGATGTACGCCGGGCGGGCGGTGGAGCGCGGGACCGTGCGGGAGGTCCTGCACGAGCCCCGTCACCCCTACACCTGGGGCCTGCTGGCCTCCATGCCCCGGCTGACCGGCCCGGTGGACGTGCCGCTGCGGCCGGTCCGCGGCACCCCGCCCAGCCTGATCAACGTCCCGCCGGGCTGTCCCTTCCACCCCCGGTGCGACTACAAGGAGCTGGCCGGTCCCGAGCTGTGCCGCTCCGAGCGGCCCGAACTGTCCCCGCACCGCGGTCACGGCGACGCGTGCTACCTGACCCTCGCCCAGAAGCGGGAGATCCTCAAATGACCGAGACGACCGGCGAACCCCGCGGCGAGGCACTGCTGGAGCTGTCCGGCCTGAAGAAGTACTTCCCGGTGACGGGCGGTCTCATCTTCAAACGGCAGGTCGGCAACGTCCACGCGGTCGACGGCATCGATCTGACGGTGCACACCGGGGAGACGCTCGGCCTGGTCGGCGAGTCCGGCTGCGGTAAGTCCACGGCCGGGCGGCTGGCCGCCCGGCTGCTGGAGCCCACCGAGGGCAGCGTCCGGTACGCCGGGCGCGAGATCGGGCACGCGAGCCGCAGAGAACTGAAGCCCATCCGATCCGAGATTCAGATGATCTTCCAGGACCCGTACTCGTCGCTCAACCCCCGGCACACCGTGGGCACGATCGTCGGCGGCCCGATGGAGATCAACGGCATCGACCCGCCGGGCGGCAGGGCCAGGCGGGTCCAGGAACTCCTGGAGATCGTCGGGCTCAACCCCGAGCACTACAACCGCTTCCCGCACGAGTTCTCCGGCGGCCAGCGCCAGCGCATCGGGGTGGCCCGCGCGCTCGCCCTCAGCCCCAAGCTGATCATCGCGGACGAGCCGGTCTCGGCCCTGGACGTCTCCATCCAGGCCCAGGTCGTCAACCTGCTCCAGCAGCTCCAGCGGGAGATGGGGATCGCGTTCCTGTTCATCGCGCACGACCTGGCGATCGTGCGGCACTTCTCCCAGCGGGTCGCGGTCATGTACCTCGGCAAGATCGTGGAGGTCGCCGACCGCGCCTCCCTGTACGAGCGCCCCCGCCACCCCTACACCCACGCGCTGCTGTCGGCGGTGCCCGAGGTGCTGGAGGACGAGGTGCCGCGCGAGCGCATCCGGCTCGCCGGGGACGTGCCCTCCCCGATCAACCCCCCGTCCGGCTGCCGTTTTCGCACCCGCTGCTGGAAGGCGGAGGAGAAGTGCGCGAACGAGGAGCCGCCGCTGGTCAGGCTGGAAGGCAACAGGGACGGTCACCTGACCGCCTGCCACTTCCCCGAGAAGCCGACCGTGCACGGCGACGACGTGGTGCTGGACCCGGCGCTCCTTTGACCTTGGATTCCGAGGGTTTCCGAGTCACTTCGACATCGTGCCTGTGAGAGCCACCGTTCCTCTGTGGTCTTGGTGGCTCACAGCACACCGCACCGTCCGAGCGGCGAAGCCCCTGACAGGACTCCGGCCGGCCACGATCCCTTTTCTCGGCCGGGGAGCTTCGTCGCCCGCCCGGCCCGCCTTCCCCGCCATCGCCCCCGCCCCCGCCCCCGCCCCCGCAGAGGGCGCACCGGGCCGGAAGGCCTGACACGGCTCCCCGGCGGGGCGGCGGGGGCCGGAGACGCGCGTGGTCGGCGCTGACGGTTCCGTATCCGGGACAGGATGAGGCCGTAGGTGAGAGCCGCGTCACGCGGTGACGATCGATCGGCTACCCCCTGTGGCGGAACCACACAAATCAGGATCCACGAACGTGGTACCGGCCTGAACCGCGCAACTCGAACCACGTGAACCGCCCGGCTTGACCGGTGACGAACCGGGCGACGCCCAGCCCCCCAAGTATGGGCCGGGACACAGACGGCCACCACCGGTGCCCTTTCGCGCCCGGTACGGGCCGAGGATGGCCGGCCTACCCATCGGGTAAGGCCACGAAACCCCGCGGCGCCGCGAGTTCTGGCGGGTTCATGCGACCCCCGTTCGCTCGAACAGTTTGCACGGCGGCCCACCCATATGTTTTTCATGATGAGCACAGGCGCTGACGCCGCGCATTGCGATGAACTACTCCGGAAATCACTCTCCGTGGCTGTTTGACCCCCGAAGCACTATTGACCCGATCAAACACGACTCATTAATCTCAGAAGAGTCAAGGGGCCCGAAAATATCCGAAACAAAAGGGCCCCGTAAATCTTGCGACGACGCATGCCGCGTTCCCGGGGAAAATAAATCCGCACAGCATTTCCGGAGAAACGGCATGGGCGTCGCAGCGCAAAGCAAAGGAACAACCAAAATGACTCGTCAGATCCAGCGACTCAGCGACAAGCTGCTTGCGCTTTTTGTGCCGTCCTCCGTGGCCGAGGCGGGTTGTCCTCACATCTGCGAGCAGGTCTCCGCCTGCGGCGGACGTGAAGGTTGCGGGACGTACAAGACCTGCTGCATCGTCCAGCAGGGCAACACTTGCGGATGGACCTGCTGAGAGCAGATCGTACGGCCGGGAACACCGGCCGCCCGATCGGCTTGCGCCGGAATTCCAGTAAATCATGTACGTAAATTTTAGGAACACTTGAGTCCCGTGCTCCCCGGCCGTGGAGGTGGTTGATCGCCCCCACGGCCGGGGAGCACTTGTGCACAACAATTAAAACCATACCATTTAAGGTGTCCCATGCCCTATGTTGTTGCGGCGATCTGCCTTGTAGGCATATTTTGTGTTTTCAATCTCCTGCTCACCCTGGGCGTCATCCGGGGCCTCCGGAAGGAGGCTCCTCTCCCCGAACGCCGACTTCACCTACCGGTGGGGGCGGACCTGGGGGAGTTCTCGGCGATCACGACCCGGGGCCGGCACCTCACCAAGGATTCCCTTGAGCAAGAAACGCTGGTGGCATTTTTGTCACCGGGGTGCGAGCCCTGCAAGGACGCGCTTCCAAAATTCATCGAACACGCGAACACCTCGGGCAGTCCCACTCTGGCGGTCATGGTCTCCTCCGGAGAAGGGCTGAGCGACATGACCGCACAGCTGGAAAAAACAAGCGAAGTGGTACAGGAGGGGATTCAAGGCCCGATAGGCACGGCATTCGAGGTCACCGGGACTCCTGCATTCGTCACCGTTCGCGGCGGAAAGGTGCTGAGCACGGGACTTCCAAGGATCAAAGAAGAACTGCCGGTCTGAAGCATGCGAAAGACGAACGAACAGGGTTCCTCCTCGCGTCAGGCCTTCCGGGAGCTTCCACCGGCGCTTGAGCTGGCCTGGCGGGCCGGCGGCGCAAGGGTGACCGGCATCGTCGCCATGGCCGTGGCCGCGGCGGTCGTTCCCGTGCTGACGGCCTGGCTGACGAAAATTCTGCTTGATCACATAAGTCTCGGAAGAGATCTGAAGACGGTGTGGCCGATCGCGGTGGGGCTCGCGGCGCTGGGACTTCTGGCCGCCACGACCTCGGCGCTCAGACGTTACGCCGGTGCGGAGCTGGATCGAAAGATCGGACTGCTCTCCCAGGACCGGCTTTATCGAGCAGTGAACCGTCTTCCAGGATTGGCCAGATTCGAGGACCCCTCATTCATAGACAGGCTTCGCCTGGCCACCCAAGCCGCTGTATCGACACCGGGACAGGTCTTCGAGACATCCCTGGGACTGATGATCGGCACCATCACCTTCGCCGGGTTCTTCGGCTCCCTGCTGACGATCAGCTGGGTGATGGCAGCGGCCGCGTTGGCGGGAGCCCTGCCCGCACTCGCAGCGGAAATATTGTTGTCGAAACGCCGAGCGCAAATGGTCTGGGAGCTGGGCCCCGTCGAGCGCCGGGAGATATTCTACAGCCAGCTCATCTCCAGCGCGGTGGCGGCGAAAGAAGTCCGGCTGTTCGGTCTTGGTGACTTCCTGCACTCACGAATGCTCAGCGAGCGCCGTACGTCCGACGCCGAGAAACGCCGCATCGATCACCGGACCATGATCACTCAGTTCAGCCTGGGCATGCTGTCGGCGATCATCTCAGGCAGCGGGCTGGTCTGGGCGACGGTACAGGCCGTCGGTGGAAACCTGACGATAGGCGATGTCGTGATGTTCGTGGCCGCCATAGCCGGGGTGCAGATGAACCTGGCCGGCATGGTGACCCAGATCGCCTCCACCCATCAGCAACTCACGCTTTTCCAGCATTACCGGGCGGTTGTAGGCGTCGAGCCGGACCTACCGGTGAGGACGGGCCGGCTTCCCGAGGCCGCCGGTGAGATCGAACTGAAGGACGTGTGGTTCCGGTACGGTCCGGAACACCCGTGGATCCTGCGTGGGGTGAATCTGACCATCCCGTTCGGGAGCAGCGTTGCGCTGGTAGGCCTGAACGGGTCCGGGAAGAGCACCCTGGTCAAGCTGCTGAGCCGGTTCTACGATCCGGACGACGGCTCGATTCTCTGGAACGGCGTCGATCTGCGTGACGTCGACCCCGCACATCTACGAAATCGGATCACCGCCGTCTACCAGGACTACATGCAGTACGACTTGACGGCCTCCGAGAACATCGGCCTTGGCGACCTGGAGAAACTGGAAGATCGTCAGGCCATCGAGAACGCGGCTCACAGGGCCGGTGCGGACAAGATCATCACCGCCCTGCCACGCGGCTACGACACGATGATCACTCGATTTTTTCATTCGTCCGACGACTCCGAGGGCGTTCTCTTGTCCGGGGGGCAGGGACAGAGAGTCGCGATCGCGAGAGGGATGCTTCGCGACGATCGCGATCTGTTGATCCTCGACGAGCCCAGCTCAGGACTGGACGCGGAGGCCGAGCACGAGATCCACTCGAACCTGAGGAACTACCGGAGGGGGCGCACCAGCCTGTTGATCTCACATCGCCTCGGAGCGGTCCGTCACGCGGACGTGATCGCCGTCCTGGACGAGGGCATGATCACCGAGACAGGCACCCACACCGACCTGATGGAGGAAGCCGGTGTATACGCACGGCTTTTCAAGCTTCAGTCCTCGGGTTACGGCGATGAAAAGGATTGATGATGTTGGGACAGTTGACAGCGCTGACAGGGGTGATTCTGGCCTGCGGAGCGCTGTGGTTGCGACGAGGCCTTCTCATCGCGGAGGTCTCAGGCGCCAGCATGCTGCCCTCCTACCGGAGCGGGGACCGACTGCTCGCCGTCCGGAGGAGACCCGGAGGCCCTCTCCGAGCCGGCCAGGTGATCCTCATGCGCCATCCCGGCCCGACCGTGAAGAACCGCTGGCTGGTCAAGCGTGTCGCGGCCGTCGCGGGAGAGCCCGTGCCCTCGGACTTCAAATCCGATGCGATCTCGAAAGAGCAAACCATACTTCCAGGAGACACGGTCCCCGAAGGACACGCTTTGATCCTGGGTGACAACCAGGCGCACAGCATGGATTCACGGCAGCTCGGATTCGTCTCCCTGAATGATCTCGTGGCCGTGGTGACCAGAAGGATAAATTAAAATGGGGCACATCGCCTTTTTTTGCGCGACCCTTCTCGCCGTGGTGTTCGCCGTGTCCTCGGTGGGAAAGATCTTGGATTTTGCCGCCTTCGTCGACTCCCTGAAAACGATTTCAAAAGTTTCAGAACCACTGTCGAACCTCCTGGGCGCCGCGATCCTGGCCGCCGAGGTCCTCACGGTTCTCGCCCTGGCCACCGTCTGGACCGATGCGACGCACTGGGCGGCCTACGGTTTCGCGACGGCCACCACGCTCTCGATCGTTTTCGCGGTCGTGGTCTCGGCCGAGGTCAGAAAAGGGAGCCGGGCGCAGTGCCTTTGCTTCGGCCGGAAGGGGACCCGTTTCGGGGCCCGCCACGTGGTCCGCAACGGTTGCCTGGCACTGGCGGGCGTGGCGGGTCTGATCAGCATGTCCTCTGCTCCACTCATCCCCTTGGCCGGGATGATCCTGGCGGCAGGAACAGGGCTTTTCGCGGCCGTCGTCTGTGTGACGATGGATGATGTCGTCGAATTGTTCCGAAGTGGCGCGGGAGGGGTGTCCGGGATCGAAAGCGAAACCGTACGGTGAGGATCTCCCGCCGATGATCGAGAACGCCTTCCGTGCTCGAGGAGCGAGACATCCGGAAAACAGCGATCCGGTCGCCGGGCAAGGCGACGAACGCGAGCGGTAGCGAATCGAAACGATTACGCCGGGTCGACCGAACGCGCGGCGGGATCTTTCAGGAGCGGATTCGTCGAGACACCCGAATCGGCGAGGGCTCCCGGAAGGGAATCAGGTTCCGGCGGCCAGGGCCCGCAGGGCGTCGACCGCGCGGGCCGGGTCCTCGGCCCCGTAGACGGCGTTGCCCGCCACGAAGACGTCGGCGCCCGCCTCGGCGCAGCGCTCGATCGTGGTGTCGGAGACGCCGCCGTCCACCTGGAGCCAGACCTGCCCGCCGTGCCGGTCGAGGAGCTCCCGGGTGCGGCGGATCTTGGGCAGCACCACGTCGAGGAACTTCTGCCCGCCGAAACCGGGGTCGACGGTCATCAGCAGCAGCATGTCGAGCTCGCCGAGCAGGTCCTCGTACGGCTCGACCGGGGTGGCCGGGTTGAGCGCCAGCCCGGCGCGGGCGCCGGCGGCGCGGATCTGGCGCAGCGTGCGCACCGGGGCCTTGGCCGCCTCCGCGTGGACGGTGACGCTCCCGGCCCCGGCCTCGGCGTAGGAGGGGGCCCAGCGGTCCGGGTCCTCGATCATGAGGTGGCAGTCGAGCGGCGTCGAGGTCGCCTTGAGCAGGGACTCGACGACCGGCAGCCCGAGGGTCAGGTTGGGCACGAAGTGGTTGTCCATGACGTCCACGTGCAGCCAGTCGGCGTTGGGGACCGCCGCGGCCGCCTCGGCGAGGCGGGCGAAGTCGGCGGACAGGATGCTGGGCGAGATCTGTACGGCCATGATGGGCCGATTCTATGGGTCCCCGGCCCCGTCCCCGTCCCCGCCTCGGGCCGGGGCCTCCCGCACTCCCCCGCCGCCCTCCCCCGCCCCCGTCCCGGGGCGGGTCAGCGACGGCGCAGCAGGGCGAGGAACATCGCGTCGGTGCCGTGCCGGTGCGGCCAGAACCGCGCGTACGGGCCCTCGCCCAGGCCCTCGGCGACCTCGGGGAGGTAGGCGCGGGCGTCCAGCGTCTCGACGTCGTCGCGGTCGCGCAGCACGTCGCCGACGACGGCGACGGTCTCGGCCAGGTGCGGCGAGCACGTCACGTACGCGACGACACCGCCGGGACGGACGGCCTCCAGCGCGGAGGTCAGCAGGCCGCGCTGGAGCGCGCTCAGCTCGGGCAGGCTCCGCGGGTCGCGGCGCCAGCGGGCCTCGGGGCGACGGCGCAGCGCGCCCAGGCCGGTGCAGGGGGCGTCCAGCATGACCCGGTCGAAGACCCCCGGCCGCCAGGCGGGCTCGGTGCCGTCCGCGGTGATGACCGCGGCCCGCCGGGTCGTCTGGCGTACCAGCCGGGCCCGGTGGTACTGCAGCTCGTTGGCGAGCAGGTTCGCCCCGCCGCCGAAGGTCACCGGCCCGTCAGTGCCCGTGCCGCCGTCCGCCCCCGGGGCCGTCGCCGGCAGGCCCGCCTCGTCGCCGTCGGACGCGAGGGCGTCGAGCAGGCCGGCCTTGCCGCCGGGCCCCGCGCACAGGTCGAGCCAGCGGGAGTCGGCGCCCCGCACCGGGACCCGGGTCAGGGCCAGCGCGACGAGCTGGCTGGCCTCGTCCTGCACGGCGGCACGGGACTCGGCCACCGCGAGGATCGCCCCGGGGTCGCCCTCGGGCAGGTAGGCGGCGTAGCGGGAGTACCGGGCGGGCTCGGCGCCCGCGTCGAGCAGCTCCCGGGTCGAGGAGCGGCCGGGGCGGGCGACCAGCGTCACCCGGGGACGCTCGTTGTCCGCGGCCAGCAGGGCGGCCGTCTCGTCGAAGCCGCCCCCCACGGCGTCGCGGAGCGCGTCCACGATCCACCGGGGATGGCTGTGGGCGACCGCCAGGTGGCCGACCGGGTCGTCGGCGGGATCGGGCGCCACGATCGGGATCCACTGCTCCAGCGAGCGGGTGGAGACCTTGCGCAGCACGGCGTTGGCGTACTTGGAGGCGCCGATGCCGACCCGCAGCCGGACCAGGTCGACGGTGGTGCCCACGGCGGCGTGCGGGGGGACGCGGGTCCGCAGGAGCTGGTGCACCCCCAGGCGGACGGCGTCGAGCAGCGGCGGGTCCACGTTCTCCGGGGTCCGGTCGCTGCAGGCGGCGATGATCTCGTCGTAGGTGCCCAGGCCGCGCAGGGTGCCGTAGGCCAGCTCGGTCGCCAGGCCGGCGTCGCGCCCGGACAGGCGGCGCTCGCGCAGCAGCGCGGGCATCAGCAGGTTCGCGTAGGCGTCCCGCTCGTCGACCGCGCGCATCAGGTCGTAGGCGGTGTTGCGCGCCTCGTCGCGGACCGGCCTGGGCGGCCTGGGACCCCTGCCGCCGCCCTTGCGGGCGCTCCCGCCCTGACCGCCCTGACCGCCCTGACCGCCGTGACCGCCGTGACCGCGCGGCGCGTTGCGGCCGTTGCCACCGTTACTCATGATCTTCAGGCCAGCCGATCCTCGTCGGTGAGCCGCACGCCGCGGGCCCACTCCCCCGCCCCCATCGGGCGCTTGCCCTGCGGCCGCACCTCGCCCAGCTCGACCGGGTAGGTCGCGGTGCCGACCAGGACGGAGTTCTTGGACGCCGCGATCCGGCCGGGGGCCAGGCCGGGGGCGTCGGGGGCCGGTCGTACCGGGCCGAGCTTGATCCTCAGGTCGCGGAACTCCGTCCACGCGCCCGGCGCGGGCGTGCAGGCCCGGACGAGGCGGTCGACCCGCATGGCGGGCGCCGACCAGTCGACCCTGGCGTCGTCCACGTTGATCTTCGGGGCGAGGCTCACCCCCTCGGCGGGCTGCGGCACGGCCTCCAGCTTGCCGTCCTCGATGCCGTCGAGGGTCGCCACCAGCAGCCCCGCGCCGGACCCGGCGAGCCTGGCCAGCAGCTCGCCGCTCGTGTCGGCGGGGCGGATCTCCTCGGTGACCACTCCGTAGACCGGGCCCGCGTCCAGCTCCTTGACGATCCGGAAGGTGGTCGCGCCGGTGATGGCGTCGCCGTGCAGGACGGCGTGCTGCACCGGCGCCGCGCCGCGCCAGGCGGGCAGCAGCGAGAAGTGCAGGTTGACCCAGCCGTGCGCGGGGATGTCCAGGGCGGACTGGGGCAGCAGCGCGCCGTAGGCGACCACCGGGCAGCAGTCGGGGGCGAGCTCGCGCAGCCGGTCCAGGAAGGCGGGGTCGCCCGCCTTGGGCGGCCTGAGCACCTCGATGCCCGCCTGTCCGGCGAGCTCTGCGACGGGACTCGGGTGCAGCGCGCGTCCCCTGCCCGACGGGGCGTCCGGACGGGTGACGACGGCGACGACGTCGTGCCGGGGCGAGTCGATCAGGGCCCGCAGCGCGGGCAGTGCGGTGTCCGGGGTTCCGGCGAAGACCAGGCGCAAGGTTCCTACAGAGCCTTCCCTTGGGTGGGGTGCGGGGAGAACTTGACAGCGGGGGCCGACAGGCCGCTCCAGGAGGCCTCGCGGATCGCCTTCATGGCGAGCTTGCGCTGTGCCACGTCCATCCGGTCGATGAACAGCACGCCGTCCAGGTGGTCGGTCTCGTGCTGGAAGCAGCGGGCCATCAGGTCGGTGCCCTCCAGGGTCACCGGCTCGCCGTGCATGTCGAAGCCGGTCGCCACGGCCCGGATCGCGCGGGGGGTGGGGAAGGACAGGCCCGGGAAGGACAGGCAGCCCTCCTCGCCCTCCTCGTCGCACTCGTCCGACAGGTCCAGGTCGGGGTTGATCAGGTGTCCGAGCCGGTCGTCCACGTAGTAGGTGAAGACCCTCAGCCCGACCCCGATCTGCGGTGCCGCGAGGCCGGCCCCGGGAGCGTCCATCATCGTGTCGGTGAGGTCCTTGACGAGCTTGCGCAGCTCCTTGTCGAAGTCCTTGACCGGCTCGGCCGGAGTGCGTAACACCGGGTCGCCGAAAAGGCGGATCGCCTGGATGGCCAACAGGGGTCTCCTCACGCTTCAGGGGATCACCCCAGTCTAAGGGCGCCGATCGCCCTGCCCGGGCCACCTCGCCGGGGTCAGCGGGAGCGGGCCTTCATGGCGGCCTTGCGGGCGGACTTGGCCACCGCCGCGTCGGTGTGCCGGGAGCCCAGCAGGTCCAGGACGGCGATCGTGTCGGGGTGGTCCACCAGGGCCATCTCCTCGACCACGCGCAGCAGGTCCTCGCCTGGTTCGAGCGCGTCGAACTCGCAGATCGCCTCGGAGGCGTCGCCGTTCTCCAGCAGCGAGGCGAGCGAGTCGACGGCGAGCCAGGTGTTGTCGGCGGGCGTGAGCGCGGGCGCGGGCAGGTCCCGGATGTGCAGCCAGGAGGCGGCGTAGCGCCACATGGCGGGCTCCGACAGCGCCTCCCTCAGGGGCGCCTCCGCCTCGGGGCCGAGCTCCTCCAGGATGGTGCCGACCGCGCCGCGCCGCCCGGCCGTGCCCGAGGCGGCGACCTTGACGAGCTCGCGGGCGGCGGCCTCGGGGTGGCGCGACTCCAGCCAGACGGTGACGGCGCTGGGGGCGGCGGCCCCCTTCATGATCGCCTCGACCAGCTCGGCCGCGCCGAGGTCGGCGAAGACCGCGGCCTCGGCGCTCGTCGGCGCGTCGTGGCCCTCGCGCATCAGGTCCTGGCGGACGGCCCACATGCCGAGCGGGGTCAGCCGGGGCCAGCCGGCCCGCGACGTCTCGACCAGCCCGCAGTAGGCCAGCAGCTCCAGCGCCGAGGCGAGCTGGGACGGGAGCGCCGCGGCCAGCCCCCGCATCTGGGCCGGCCGGGCCCCGCAGGCCACCTGGTGGGACTGCAGGATGCCCTTGACCAGGGTCGCGGCGGACAGGCCGTCGCGCACCGCGTACAGCGTGGCGAGCATCTCGGCCAGGTGGTCGTCGATCAGCTCGGAGCCGGTCAGGTCGTCGTCGGCACGGTCCAGGACGTCCATGACCACGCCGTCCCAGAACTCCAGCAGGGTGGTGGGCGGCAGGTCGGCCGAGAGCTCCAGCGGGCCGGGGACCACCCGGCCGCGGGCGATGCGGAGCATGCCGGTGTTGACCGCCACGACCCAGAGCAGGTGCAGCCGCGCCGGACCCGGCAGGCCGAGCGCCTCGCACGGCGCGAACGGGTCGGGCAGCAGGCCCTCGGGGGTCACCGCGCGGGCGCCGGTCCAGGCGGCCACCCGGCGGGCGTCGGCCACCAGCGGCACCCGGAGCACGGCCGCGGCGAGCTCGGCGTCCGGGGCGAGCTCGACCGGCGGGAAGCTCAGCGCGTCGCCGCGTGAGGCGCAGTCGCAGCGTGGCGCGGTGACGGACTCCTCCAGGACGGCCGCCCGCAGCTCGCGGGGCGCCGCTCCCAGCTCGTCGACCAGCCTGCGGAGCTCGCCGATGTCGAAGACGTTCCCACTGTTCCCGCTCTTTGCCACCCGTGAAACTTACTGCACTCGCGCCTCACGCATACACGGCTCAGCCGATGGCGCGGGAACGCGCCTTGAACGCCGCCTTGCGGGCCGCCTTGGCCGCGTCGCGGTCCCTCAGCGAGCGTCCCAGCAGCTCAAGGACGTCGACGACGTCGGGGTGGTCGACCCGCCACATCTCCTCGATCACCTGCGACGCCGGGCCCGAGGCCGACATGTTCTCGGCGAACGTCTCGGGGTCCTCCTCGGCCGCGGGCATCGCCAGGGCCAGTGTGTCCACGCTCATCCAGAGCGCCTCCTGCCGGCTCAGGGAGGGCGCGGACAGGCCGCGCGCGGTCAGCCAGTGGATGACGTGCGGGCGCAGCTCGGAGTCCTCCAGGAAGGCGCGTACGGCCTCCTCCGCCTCGGGGCCGAGGCGGTCGACGATCGTCACCGCGACGCCCCGGGCGGCGGCGGGGGCGCCGGAGACCGACCCCAGCAGCTCGGTGGCGGCCCGCGCCGGGTCCCTGTCCTCCAGCCAGCCGTCGATGTCGGCCTCGGCCGCCTCGGCGGGCATCCCCGACAGCAGCCCCTCGATGAGCTCGGGCGCGTCGGCGGCGGTCAGGTCGGCCGCCTCGGGCGCCTCGACGCCCAGGCCGGTGTAGAGCTCGCGCAGCCCCCACAGGGCCAGCGGGGTGAGCCGCAGGGTCTCGGCGGCGGTCTCGGCGGCGGGCTCGGCGATCCCGCAGTAGGCCAGCCGCCGCACGGCCTCGTCGACGTCGATCTCGCCCCCCTCGGCCAGGCCGATCTCCTCCAGGTAGTCCCTGACCAGGGGGACCGGCACGGGCGCCTGGAGGCGGTAGAGCATGTCGCACAGCCCGTAGAGCTCCTCGTCGAGCGAGACGTGGCCGGTCACCGCGCCGCCGGTGTCCCTGTCCACGACGAACTCGATCGTCGCGGCCCACACCTCGAGCGGGTCGAGGTCCTCGCCGTCGAAGATCGCGGTGCCCTCGACCTCGACCAGGCCGGTGTGCACCGCCAGGTCCCACAGCAGGGCCGGGTCGGCCACCGCGAGCTGGGTGCCCGCCTCGGCGGCGTCGCGGACCCGCAGGCGCCCCTTGACGGTCGGGGTGCGGCCCCCGGCGAGCATCCACTGCACCAGCCTGCGCGCGTCGGTCAGCAGCGGCACCCGCGGCGCGCTCGCGGCGAGCGTCTCGCGGGGCGCCAGGCGCACCGGCGGCAGGGGCGAGCAGCCGGGGCACTCGCAGTGCTCGACGGCGGGCTCCTCCTGCACCGCCGAGACCGACAGGACCGCGTCCTGCTCCAGGGAGTCGGCGCCCATCGCGCTGAAGAGGCTCTTGGCCATGCCGAACCGGGAGGTGTCGGCCAGGGCGATGGGCATCTCGGGCTCGATCCGGTCCAGCACGCCGCGCATCCGGACGGCCATCTTGCCGCCGATCTCCTCGGTCGCGAGCAGGAAGTCGACCAGGGTACGGGCGGCGGCGACCGTCTCGGCCGCGCTCTCCGGCGGGGCGATGACCTTGCGCGGGTAGATGTTGAGAAGCAGTTCCTCGAAGGCGACGGGCGTGAAGTCACCCAGCTCGTTCACGTCCAGATAGTCGCTGGCGTAGTCGCAGAGCAGGCGCACCTCGTCCGCGTCAACGTCGAGGCCGTGCGCACGCCCCCACGCGCGCAGGTCGTCTACGGCCCGATTCACCCATTCGATCGACACAGGGGAAAATTAACGGCTTACTGCCAGCACCGCGAATCGGGGAAACGCCTCAAATCACGTCCAGGGGGTCAATGCATACCTTGACCACCTCCGGAGCCTTGCGCGCGGAACGCACTCCCACGGCCCCTTTCAGTGCCGCCGCCAGCGCCGGGCCGAAGTCCGGCGCGATCCGCACCATGGCGCGTTCCCGCACCTGATCGCCCCTGGAGGAGGTCACGGGGACGGGCCCGAGCACCTGAGCCTCGGGGGGCAGGACGAGCTCTCCGAGCATTTCCCTCACCGCCCCGGGAGAGCCGGTGAGCGTCGCCATCTTCATCGCCGGGGGGAAACCGAGTTCTGTCCTGTCGGCCAGTTCCCGCTCGGCGTGGGTGACCGGGTCCCAGCGCAGCAGCGCCTGCACCGAGGGCAGCGAGGAGTCGGCCAGCACGACGAGCTCGGCCGAGGGCCGCAGCAGGGCCGCCGCGTTCATCCACCGCCGCAGCGTCTCCTCGGCGGCCCGCAGGTCGGGCCGGCCCAGCAGCGCCCAGCCGTCCAGCAGCACCGCCGCGGCGTACCCGCCCTGGGGCACCGGCTCGGCCCCGGGGGTGGCCACCACCAGGGCCCGGCCCGGGCCGACCCTGGCGAGCACGCCGTCCCTGCCCGACGTCCTCACCGGCACAGAGGGGAAGGCCCGTCCCAGCTCCTCGGCCGTGCGGCGGGCGCCGACCACCTGGGCCCGGACCCTGGCCCCGCCGCAGGAGGGGCAGCGCCAGTCGGCCGCGATCCGGCCGCACCAGCGGCAGTAGGGCGAGACGTGACCGGAGCGGAGCGCGAACGGGCCGCCGCAGTGCCCGCAGCGCGCGGGCGCCCGGCAGCTCTGGCAGGCCAGCGCGGGCAGGTACCCCCGCCGGGGGACCTGCACCAGCACCGGCCCGGTCTCCAGCCCGGCGCGCAGGGTCCGCCAGGCCAGGCTGGGCAGCCGGGCGGCCCTGGCCGCCTCGTCCCTGGCCAGCTCCCCGTCCTCCCCCGCCGGGCGCACCCGGGGCGCCCTGGCCCGGACGGTGGCGCGGGCCGCGACGACGGGACCGGCCCAGCCGGCCGCGATGAGCCGGGTGGCCTCCGCCGTGCGGGCGTGGCCCCCGATGAGCAGGCCGGCGCGCGCCTGGTGCGCGCGCAGCGCCAGGACCTCCCTGGCGTGCGGGTAGGGGGCCAGCCGCTCGGAGTGCAGGTCGTCGCCGTCGTCCCAGACGACCGCCAGCCCCAGGTCGGCGACCGGGGCGAACGCCGCTCCCCTGGTGCCCACGACGGCCTTCACCGTGCCCCTGAGCACCCGCAGCCACCGCCGGTAGCGCTCGGCGGGCCCGAGGTCGGCCGTCAGCGCCACGTGCGCGCCGGGTCCCAGGGCCACGCTCAGCGCCGCGTCGGCCAGGATCACGTCCTTGCCGTCGGGGAGGACCACCAGCGCCCCCCTGCCCCCTCGCAGGACCTCCCGTACGGCCACCGCGACCGCCTCCGGCCACGCCGGGCCGCTCTCGGTGGTCCCGGGCAGGGCGGTCCACACCGCCCGGGGCGAGTCCCCCCGGGCCAGCGCCGCCAGGAACGCCTCCCCCTCGCGGTAGTCCGCCCAGGGGCCGGGGCCGGGGCCGGTCCCGGGGCCGGTCTCGGCGTCGGCTCCGGGGTCGGTCGCGGGACCGGCCCCCGGGTGGGCCCCCGAACCGGACCCGGGAGCGGGAGCGGGCTCCGGCGCGGATTTCTCGGCGTCGCGCGGTCCGGGCGTGTCGCGATCTTCGGCCTCGACCCGGGCGTGCCGGGGCGGTACGGCCAGGCGCAGCACGTCGGCCATGGTCCCGGCGTAGCGGTCGGCCACCGCGCGGGCCAGCGCGACGATCTCCGGGGTGAGCACCGGCTCGGCCGAGACGACCCGCTCCAGGCGGGCCAGCCTGCCCTGGTGCTCGGTGCTCTCCGCCCGTTCCAGCAGGAAACCGTCGACCAGCTTCCCGGCGAACCGGACGCGGACCCGGCAGCCCGGCACCGCGGAGGCGTCCAGCGGCTCCGGCACCAGGTAGTCGAACGGCCGGTCCAGGTGCGGCAGCGGCGTGTCGACGAGGACCCGCGCGACCGGCGCGACCGCGGCCAGCTCCGGCACGCCCCTGGCCGCCCGGGCCGCGTCGAGCTCCGCGAGCTCGGTGACCCCCGTGCGCACCGCGGGCGCCGGGAGTGCCGCGAGCGCCCTCGACCGCACCGACGGCACCGACGGCACGCGCTCGCGTACGGCGTCGAGGGGCAGCAACGCGCCGTCGTCCGCTGCCGGGCCGGTGTAGGTCACCGAGCGCCTACAGGTCCTTCGGGGTGGAGCACCTACGGGTCCTTCGGGGTGGAGGGGAACGCGGGACGATCCCGAATCCTAGTCTCCGGCCGCGCCGGTCAGGTCACGTCTCGCGCCCCGCCGTCACCGCCGGGTGGCGGGGGCCGGGGATACCCCGGCCGCCGAGTCCGGACGTGTTGACAAAGCGGATCGGCGTTAACACCATTCAACTACTCATTTAGTGAAAAGGTGCGTCGTGTGATCGAGTTCCATCTGGACCGCGGGTCGGGGGTGTCGACGTACCTCCAGCTCGTCCACCAGGTCAGGCAGGCCCTCCGCCTGGGCGCGCTGCGGCCCGGCGACCGGCTGCCCACCGCGCGGGAGGTCGTCGAGGCTCTGGCGATCAACCCCAACACCGTGCTCAAGGCCTACCGCGAGCTGGAGCGCGAGGGCCTGGTGACGGGCAGGCCGGGGCTGGGCACCTTCGTCCAGCGCTCGATCGGCGGCGCCCGGCTGGCCGGCCACACCGCCCTGCGCCGGGACCTGGAGGAATGGGTCCGGCGGGCGCACGCGGCCGGCCTCGACCGCGACGACGTGGAGGCGCTGTTCTCCATGGCCGTCGCCGGCCGGTTCCGGGAGGGCATCGCGTGAACGTCGCACTGCGGACGACCGGCCTGGGGGTGCGCTACCGCCGCACCTGGGCGCTGCGCGACTGCTCGCTGGCCGTCCCGTCCGGCCGGGTCGCCGCCCTGGTGGGCCCCAACGGGGCGGGCAAGACCACGCTGCTGCACGCGATCGTCGGGCTGCTGACCCCGGACGCCGGGACGATCGACGTCGCGGGCCAGACGGCCTTCATGTCCCAGGACAAGCCGCTGTACGACTCCTTCACGGTCGCCGAGACGCTCACCTTCGGACGGAGGCTGAACCCCACCTGGGACGAGGACTACGCCGCCACCCGCCTGGACGGGCTGGGCATCCCGCCGGACCGCAGGGTCGCCAGGCTCTCGGGCGGGCAGCAGGCCCAGATCGCGCTCACCCTCGCGCTGGCCCGGCGTCCCGGCCTGCTGATCCTGGACGAGCCGCTGGCCAACCTCGACCCCCTGGCCCGGCACGACGTCATGCGCGCCCTCATGGCCGCGGTCGCCGAGGCCCCCGAGGCCGCCGGGCGGCCGCTGACGGTCCTGCTCTCCTCCCACGTCGTCGCCGACCTGCGCGACACCTGCGACTGGCTCGTCGTGATCAACGACGGCCGGGTGCAGGTCAGCGGCGACATCGACGACCTGCTCGCCGGGCACCTGGTGCTGACCGGACCGGCCGAGCTCGCCGGCACCCCGCCGGCCGGGAGCCGGGTGGTCGAGGCGAGCCGCACCGGCAGGCGGGCCCGGCTGCTGGTGCGGGGCGCGCCCCCGCTCGACCCGCGCTGGAGCGCCCGTCCCGCGGACCTGGAGGAGCTGGTGATGGCCTACCTGCGCAGTCCCGGCGCGGCCGCGCTCCCCGCCCCGGCGGGGGTGAGGGCGTGATCTGGCTGACCTGGCGCCAGCACCGGGCGCAGATCGTCGTCACCGGCGGGCTGCTCGCCGCGCTCGGCCTGCTCCTGCTGGGTTCGGCGCTGGAGGCCAGGGCCTACATCTCCGGGCACGCGCCACCCGGCTGCC
Organism: Streptosporangium sp. NPDC023615; assembly: GCF_040640155.1. Taxonomy (NCBI): domain Bacteria; kingdom Bacillati; phylum Actinomycetota; class Actinomycetes; order Streptosporangiales; family Streptosporangiaceae; genus Streptosporangium; species Streptosporangium sp. NPDC023615. The sequence continues at coordinate 8,228 of NZ_JBFABE010000024.1, read as the reverse complement.
CCGGGACGGCCCCCTCCTGCTGGGACCTGGCCAGGGCCCTCGGCGACCGCCACGACGCGATCTACACGATCTTCGGCTGGCTGCCGATCGTCGCCCCCGCGCTGGTCGGCGCGTTCTGGGGCGCGCCGCTGCTGGGCCGCGAGTACGAGCGCGGCACCTACAGGCTGGCCTGGACCCAGTCGGTCTCCCTGCGCCGCTGGCTGGCCGTCAAGCTCACCGTGCCCGCCGCCCTGCTGGTCGTCGCCGGACTGCTGATGTCGGCGATGATCAGCCTGTGGCGACCTGTCTTCCGGCAGGACGTGTTCGGCAACATCGGCGTCTTCAACATGGTGGGCGTCGCCCCGGCGGCGTGGTGGCTGTACGCCTTCATGCTGGGCGCGGCGGCCGGAGCGCTGCTGCGGCGCACGCTGCCGGCGATGGCGGTGGTCGTGGCCCTGGTCTCCGCGACGACGTTCACCCTGTTCGGCCTGAGCGAGCACTACGCCGAACCGGTGCGGACGGTGCTGGCGGACACCACCGTTCTCCCGGACCCCGACGCGCGGCTGGTGAGGGGCGCCTGGATCGATCCCTCCGGGAGGGAGGCGGTGGTTCCGCCCGCGGGGGTGTGTCCCCGCCCGCCGGACGCCGGGCGGAGCAACCGGAACCAGGAGGCCCACGAACGATGCCTGTTCGGCATGGGCTACCGCTACGCGGTCTACCACCATCCGCCGTCGCGGTTCTGGCGCTTCCAGTGGACCGAGGCCGCCCTCCTGACCGCGGGCTCCCTGGTCCTGGCCGGCGTGACCGTCCACCGCACGCTCCGGCGCAAGGGATGAGGCTCTGCCGAGCCCCCCGCCCCGAGGGGACTCTCCCCCCGCGCACCTCGACGTGAGGGGTGAGGCTCCCCCGCGCACCTCGACGTGAAGGGTGAGACTCCCCCGCGCACCTCGACGTGAGGGGTGCGCCTCCCCGGTCACCCCCGCGAGGCCCCGCGACGTCCGGGCGCGAGGCCTCGCCCGCGGGCTCCGGCGTGAAGGATCGACTCGCCGTCACCCTCCGTCACGCTCCGGCACAGGGGAAAGCCTCCCGCTCCATTAATAAATGAACGTTCTTTTACAAACTCCTCCCGGCACGGTAGCCTTCCCGGGAAGCCGTTCCTGAACAGCCGTTCAGGAACGGCGGGGGCGGGAGCACCGGAGGAGGGCCATGGCACGTCCGCGTACCACCAGCGACGAGGCGATCCTGCGAGCCGCGGGGCGGGCGATCGGCGGTCACGGGCCGGCGGGCCTGACCCTGGCCGCCGTCGCGACCGAGGCGGGGCTGTCCCCGGCCGCGCTCGTCCAGCGGTTCGGGTCCAAGCGCGGCCTCCTGCTGGCCTTCGCCGAATGGTCCGCCTCCGGCACGGGAGAGGTCTTCGGACGGGCGAGGCGGCGGCACGACTCTCCCCTGACGGCCCTGTACGAGGCCCTGACCGAGCTGGCCTCGACCATGGGGACACCCGAGGAGGCGGCCAACGCCCTGGCCTTCCTGCAGCTCGACCTGACCGATCCGGAGTTCCGCGAGCACGCCGTCACGCAGGCCCGCCGGATGCGGGAGGAGATCACCGGACTGCTCGCCGAGGCCGTCGTCACCGGCGAGCTGACCGGGAACGCCGATCCCGTACGGCTGGCCCGCGCGGTCCAGGTCGCCTACAACGGCACGCTCATCCTGTGGGCCCTGACCGGCGAGGGCGATCTCCCCCGCGTCCTGCGCGCCGACATCGACCACCTGCTGCGGGTCCACCGACCCGATGTCCCCGACGCCCCCGACCACAACGACGACACACCGAGGAGACCCACCGCATGACGTCCCGACCGCCGTTCACCGTCTCGGTGTTCATCGGCACCAGCCTGGACGGGTTCATCGCCCGTCCCGACGGCGACATCGGCTGGCTCACCAGCCGGGGAGAACAGGCCGGCGACATGGGCTATCAGGAGTTCATCGCCGGGATCGACACCATCGTGATGGGCCGCGCCACCTACGAGACGGCCCTCTCCTTCGGCGCCGGGCACTGGCCGTACGACGGCATGCACGTGGCGGTCCTGAGCACCCGCCTGGGCGCCGACGCCGACCCCCGCGTCACGGTCCATCGCGACCTCGACGGACTGGTGCGGGCCCTGACCGAAAGGGGCACCAAGAGCGTCTACGCCGACGGCGGCCAGGTCATCCAATCGTTCCTGCGCGCCGGGCTGGTGAACGAGCTGACCATCACCACGGCCCCCGTGCTCCTGGGAAGCGGCCTGCGCCTCTTCGGCCCCCTGGAGGCGGACATCGCGCTCGTCCACCGCTCGACCACGGTCCCCGGCGCCGGTTTCGTCCAGACGACCTACACCGTGGAGAACGGGGGTCAGGGCACCTGATCCAAAGGGTGGCGGCCTGATCGGGAAAGCGTCCCGAGCGATCGAATGCGTATTCTCCTGCGATCGGAGTTCCTACAGTGGGAGGTGCGGACCACCTGCCGGGAGGACTCCCTGTGACAGCGACATCCCCGACCCCAGCGGGAAGCGGGCCACATCCGGATGATTTCTCCGGAATCGCCCCGGAGGCGATGGAGAGTTTCATCGCCTCGATGGAGCAGGCGCGCAGGGTGCTGGGCGAGCAGATTCCCGCGATCTCCCGGGCGCTGTCCTCGGTGGACGTCGACCGTTCCGGGATCACGCGGCTCAGGGAGACCGAGAACTGGCTGGAGCGGGAGATCCCACGGCTGCGCGGGCGCAACGAGATGATCCGGGCGGCCGAGCTGGCGGCCCGCTGGGACATCGGCGCGGACGGGCCGGGCTCCTGGGGCGTGCCGCCACCCGGCGGCGGGCTCGTGTCCTTCGACGAGAAGCGCTTCGCGACGTACAGCACCGCCAGGGCCGAGGGAGGGAAGCTGGCGCAGACCTTTCTCGGCCTGTCGCACACGACCACGCGCTTCGGCGAGGACGACTACGGCCGGGTCTTCGACGAGCTCACCGAGCGACGGGACGACGCCGCCTTCACCTCCGCGTTCTTCTCCGTCGTCGGCCCGAAGAACACCGTGCGCGTCCTTCGCGAGCTGGACCGTCGTGACGTCGCGTCCCTCAGGGAGAACGCGAAGACCCTGGGGACGGCCCTCGCGGGCGCGGTGAGCGGGCAGCCGGGGGTCCTCGGCACTGCCTGGGAGCCCGAGAGCCTCCGGAAGATTCCCGCGGACGATCTGGGCCTGCTGCTGGGGCACGGCAGGTTCCCGACCGGCTGGCTCGCCGCGGTCGTCGGCCCCCGGGTCGGGACGTCCTCCGGGAACGGCGGCTCGAAAGGGGGGAGTTCGAAGACCGAGGACTCGCAGGGCGGCGCGGCCGATCTGAAGCACCTTCTCCCCGCCCTGGCCAACAACCCCGAAACGGCCAGGACGCTGTTCAACGACATGCGGCCCGCGGATCTGCGCACGCTGTTCTCCGAGCTCAACGCGCGGGTCTCGCTCTACCCGAACGACCATTCCGGGATCGCGTTCGATCTGGAGGCGGAGTTCGGCCGGATGCTCGCCGCCGGAGCCGGGGTCTTCGAGAAGCGCTCCCCCGGCCCCGAGGCGGTGAGGTTCGCCTTCAACGTCATGACGACCATGGGAGACCTGCGGACGCGTGGCGATTTCCGCCGTCCGGAGGGAGAGCCGATGGAGGTGGCGCCGGGGGCGAGGATCTTCATGTCGATGCTCGCGGGCGCCTACGCCGCCGAGATCACCGAGGGCGCCAACGCCGGGGACGCCAACCGCACCCGGGACAGCGCCCTGGAGAAGACCACCTCCCTCACCGCCGGACTGCATCCGAAGTTCCGCCTCAGCCCGGGCGACACCTACCGCTTCCTCAAGATCTTCGCCCACTCCACCGGGCACATGAAACCGTTCGACGCGGGAATGGGCAGGCTGGCCGTGCACCTCATGAACGAGGCCGGCGCCAAGGACCGCGGGGCGGGCATCAAGCACCTGGGAAACACCTTCGCGAGCCTGGGATACGTGTCCGGCATGCAGCTCGCCGCGGCGAACGAGGTCCAGGGAAAGATGGACGAGTTCGACCAGGAGCAGAAGGACAGGCTCTTCTTCCTGCTCGGCCTGGGAGTCGACCTCGCGGGCCTCGGAGCCACGGGACTGGGCCTGGTGGTGACCTCGTTCGACGACATGGTCTGGCTGATGCTCAGCAAACCCGTGAGCGAGACCATCGACTCGTACAAGGACATCGACACGACCCGCCTGGACAGGCTCAAGGAGCGCGACAGGCTGGCCACCCTCGGGCGCGAGTACTGGATCTTCCATCAGCTTGAACGCCACGGGTTCTCCTACACGGTGCCCCCGGACGACCCGGCGTTCAACCGACCTCCCATCACCGGGAAGGACGGGAACATCCTTCCCTTCAAGGACCTCGCCAAGAACCCGAAGGCGCTGAAGAACCTTGCGGACTGGTTGATCCGTAACGGCTCCGGCAGCGGGGACGACAGCACGGTCGGAGAAGCCGCCACCAAACTCAACAACGCCTTCGGCGGGGCCAAGAACAACACGCAGACGAACCCCACGCCCTTCGGATAGTTCACAGATCGCTCCGCAGGCATCCTGTTTCGCCCCGGATCTCGAAGTGCTTCTTCCGCGACGAGTCGACGACTATCTTGACCCGGGACTCCCCCTTGATCGACTCGTTGCTCGGTGTCTTCCAGTCGACGGAGACAACCTTGTACCCTCGCTGTCCCAGCCCGCCGGTCAGGACGTTGAACACGTTGACCGGTCCGTCGATGCTGGACGCGTCCATCCCGGTGACCGAGTATGTCCGTTTCGCTTTTCCCTCCCCGCAGGGAATGTCCTTTCCACCGCCGTCGGTCACGCGAAGGTTCTCCGGACGCATCTGCTTCATGAGCCCGTCGATGTCGGCCTTCAGGCTCACCTCCGCCTGAGCCGCCGTGGGGCCGGGTGGGGCCGAGGAGCACGCCCCCAGAATCAGTGTCCCCGTGGCAACGAGCACGACCGAACCGATACGCGTGGAAACAGGACGTGCCATAGATTTCCTCCTTCATATCGGCCCGCTTCGTCTACGTTCCATGATGTCCGACAGCCACGTTGTTTTCAGAAAGAGCCTTGGGTCAGGTCAGACCGGGATGGCTGATGAGCGCAACCGTTCGTCCAGTTCCCGGACGTGTCTGCTCTGCTCCCACGGCTGAAGCCGCCCGCGCACCTGCCGGACAGATTCGATGAGCCTCGCGGAGCTGTGACGCGCGGCGATGTGCACGGCCTCGTCGACGGCCGCGACGGCCGCCGGGATCTCGCGTTTCTGGATCAACGCGGTCGCGTACTCCAGTTGCAGGATGCCTCGCTCGCGGACGGAGTCGGACCTCATCCGGGCGAGCCGCTGTTCCGCTTCGGCGATTGCCCGGTCGGCCTGCTTGAGCTCGAGGAGACAGAACACCCCGTAGGAGGCGACACGGTCCTGGTCGAGCCAGAACAGGTGACGCGGGTTCGGCTCGCTCACCCTGACGCCCGCCAGGTCCGTGGCGCGATCGAGGAGCCGCAGGCCCCCGTGGTCGCGTCTGGTGCTGGAGACGACCCGGGCGACCTGGATCGCGGTCGCCGCCTGTTGCAGGGGGTTGCCGCTCTCTCTGGCCCAGCCTTCGGCGGCGAAGACGTGGTCCATGGCCACCGTGGGTTTCTTCTCGTACAGCGCCATGTAGGCCAGCAACCCGTGCAGGTGGGCGAGGAGGGCGGGAGCACGCAGCTCGTGGGCCGCCGCCAGCCCCTCGTCGTACCGCTGGGCCGCCCCCGGATAGTCCCCCAGGTCGAAGCGGCTCCAGCCCGTCATGTGGCTCAGGCTCCAGTAGACCCGGAGCAGGCGTTCGCGCGCGGCTCCGGTGAGGGAACCCCGCCTGAGGAGGTCGTCGACCAGGGCGCGCTTGGCCTCGGCGACCGGCAGGACCCGCCGGGGGCCCGACGCCTCGTCCATGGCCCACAGACGGTCGGTGAGCCGTTCCAGGACGTCGATGGTGGCCGCGTCGACCGGGACCCGGTGCCGGGCGGCGGCGGCCAGGCGCTCCCGTTCCGGCGGGGTGAGGTGGCGCAGCAGACCCAGCGAAGGCGTCCCGCCCAGGATCAGGGCCAGTTCGAAGAGCAGCTCGCGGCGTTTCACGTCGGCCTCCTCTGCGCCGACCGCGCGCAGCAGGTCGGCGCAGCGAGAAGGCGCGGGGACGGGTAGGGGAAGTGCCTCCGTCCCCTTGGTGCCCGGGACGGCCGGGGCGGACACCTGCCGGCGGTGGTGCGGGTCGAGGTGGCGGTGGTCCTCGCGGTCGAGCAGGTCGCGGTCGCGTACCCCGTAGGAGGCGTAGACCTCGCCGGTGACCAGGCGGCGGGCGGTGGTCCGGTAGACGCGGGCGAGGATGGCGACCGCCCCGGCGCCGGGGCGCCGCCCGGCCCGCGGCCAGGACTCGTAGTCGTACAGGCGCGCGGTCCGCAGGCAGGCGGTGCCCGCCGGGTCGAGGTCGTTGCAGGCGGCCACCACGTCGCTCGCGGTGCGGCCGTGGGCGTAGCGGTACAGGCGCAGCGGGCTGACCTCGTGGTCGAGGGCGAACACGTCGGCGATCTGGTCGAACGTCAGGGAGCAGGCCCGCAGCGCCTCGCTGCGCCGCCTGCACCCCAGCAGGATCCGGTATCCCTCCGCGGGCATCCGCGCCCCCCTCCTCGGACATCACGGATCGTACGACGACGGCCACGGAGAATGACGGCCCGATGCGCGAATGGGGTTCATCAGCCGCCCCGAGGCGCGTTCTCCCAGGTGGGAGGGCATGGCGGCGGGGTGGTTCACCGGTCGCCGGCCGGGGTTACCGCGCGGCCGGGGCGGGCCGGCGTGGGGCCGACGACGTTCCCCCGCCCAGGAGACCGGCAGAGAGCCGATGACCGCGGCCCACGAAGGTGTGGCTCCGGAGTCGATCGACGCGATGGTACGGCTCCGCCCCGGAGACATGACCTGGCGGCGCACCTTTCCCGGCCGTCCCGACCAGGTGCCCGAGGCCCGGCGTTTCGTCCGCTTCCTGCTGGCCGACTCCCCAGGTCTCCCGGGGGCCGCGGCCGGGCGCGGCCCCGCCCCGGGGGCACGCGCCGCGCCGGTCAGGACGCGATGGTTACGGCGACCTCCACGGTGAAGTCGTTCTCGTCCTGGCCGACGACATGCTGGCGGATCTCCGTGTCGCGCAGCTCGAGGCCCAGCTCGGCGATGCCCTCGCACAGCCCGATGACGGCCGGGTGCGCCGCGCCCTGCGGCACGGCGGCGTTCCCGGCCGACCGCCACGAGGCCACCAGCTCGGTGCGCGCGGGCAGTTCCCCGGTGACGGTGTCCTCACCGCCCCAGCCCGCAGGCACCGGCTCCGACGTGGGCCAGCAGCACAGCACGCGCACCGTCTCGGGCCCGGGCCCCGCCTGGAGCGTCGTCCAGAACGGCCCCGCCGGGCCCAGGCCGTCGCGTCGCAGCGCCACGAACAGCTCGCGGAACATCTCGTTCCCCAGCTCGTCGGCGCCGTCGGCGCCGTCGGCGACGTCGACCAGCAGGACCCGCGCGGCGTACGGCTGCGCCGCGGCCCGCCTCTTCGTCACCTCCACCGGGGTGGCGTAGGCGGCGACGGCCAGCTCGGCCGCGGTGTGCGCGGCGTCCTCCTCCGCCCGCCGCGACAGCACGTCCTCGCGGTGGCGGGCGAGCATGCCCGCGACGTCCCCCTCGCGCAGGGTCTCCGCGATCCGGGGAAGGGGGACACCCGCGTCGCGGAGGACCCGGACGGTCGCCCCGGCACGCACCTGCGATTCGGAGTAGCGCCGGTAGCGCGACTCACCGTCGACGTCGGCCGGGACGAGGACACCCTTCTCGTCGTAGTGGTGCAGCGCCTTCACGCTCAGGCCGGTCAGGTTCGCGAATTCACCGATGCTCAACATGGATCCAGCATCGGCCCTCCGGCTACAGGAGGGTCAAACTCCGTGTCCCCGCGGGCCCGGCCGGACCCGTGACCTGCCCGGAGACCTCCCCGGGACGTGCGACGGCCCCCGTGAGAGCTCTCACGGGGGCCGTCGTCGAGCGCGGGCCGTCATCGGGCTGGACCCGTCATCGGCTGGGCCGTCGCCGGGCACGGGCGGAGCCGGCTCCGCCCGGCCCCCAGCCGGGGGGCTGGGGCGGGCGGGGGGTCGTCTGGTCGGGCGATCTCACCGCTGTAGAGACGTCACACGAACAATAAAAGGG
>NZ_JBFABE010000023.1:0-109027 GCF_040640155.1 Streptosporangium sp. NPDC023615 | reverse complement strand
ACTGCACCGGGGACGGTGTGGGAGAGTAGGTCGCCGCCGGACAATCTTTCGTGAAGGGCCCCCACCGTCGGTGGGGGCCTTTCGTGTTTCCGGGACAGATACCGGTTTCGGGTGCCGGCTGTTCCAGATCACACCCGTCCGCGTCCCCGGCCAAGGGGATCGGAGCCCGGTGCCGACTCTCCCCGTTCTCCTTCAAGCCGCCGCTGACGACCTTCCCGGTGGAACGAACTGACCGCGTGCGGCCATCGGAGCCGGGCGTCCCCGCTCCATGGGCAGGCCGTCCGGGCGCCCGTCACCCATCCGGTTCCCCTCCTCAGGTCTGACGCGACCTGACCGAGCCGGATACGACATGCCCGGAAACACCGATGCACGCCGGGGCGGCCCCGCATGCCCGGGTGACCGGACCACCCGGCGTGTGCCGCGTGACCGGCGTTCTCCGCCCCGCGGGCCGGTCCGGGAGGCGAAGGAAAGGTCAGTAGGCTGGAGTCGTGGATTACCGAGCCGTTGAACAAGCGATCATGCAGCGTGGTGTGGAATGGAACTTCGAGCCCAGCCTCGACAGGATCGCCGCGCTCGTGGACCTGCTCGGCTCCCCACAGCACTCCTACCCCGTGGTGCACGTGGCGGGCACGAACGGCAAGTCGACCACGACCCGCATGATCGAGGCGCTCCTGCGTGAGCGCAACCTGCGCGTCGGCCGTTTCACCAGCCCTCATCTCGTCTCCATGCGAGAGCGCATCAGCGTTGACGGCGTCCCGCTCAGCGAGGAACGCTTCGTCGAGATCTACGCGGACATCGCGCCCTACCTCGAGATGGTCGACGCCCGGGGCAGGCGGCTCTCCTTCTTCGAGACCCTCACCGCGATGGCGTTCGCAGCCTTCGCGGACGCCCCGGTGGACGTCGCGGTCATCGAGACCGGGATGGGTGGCATCACCGACGCCACCAACGTCGCCGACGGCGCCGTGGCGGTCATCACGCCCATCTCCCTCGACCACGTCGACTACCTGGGGCCCGATGTCGGGACGATCGCGGGGGAGAAGGCCGGCATCATCAAGCCCGGCGCGGTCGCGGTGCTCGCCCAGCAGAGGCTGCCCGCGGCCGAGGTGCTCATGCGGCAGGTGGCCGAGGTCGGAGCCACCGTGGCCCGTGAGGGGCTGGAGTTCGGCGTGCTGAGCCGTGAACTCGCCATCGGGGGGCAGCTGCTCCGCCTGAAGGGGCTCAAGGGGACCTACGACGACGTCCTGCTCCCCCTGTACGGAGCCCACCAGGCCGGCAACGCCGCCTGCGCGCTGGCCGCGGCCGAGGCGCTCACCGGTGGTGACGAGCCCCTCGACGCCGAGCTGGTACGGCAGGCGTTCCTGGGGGTGCGTTCTCCGGGCAGGCTGGAGGTGGTGCGCCGGGGGCCCACGGTGATCGTCGACGCCGCGCACAATCCGGCGGGCATGCAGGCGTCCCTGGACGCGGTGCAGGAGGCTTTCGGCTTCGAGAAGCTCGTCGGCGTGGTGGCGGTGTTCGAGGACAAGGACGTCCAGGGCATGCTGGAGCTGCTGGAACCGATGATGGACGAGATCGTCGTCACCCGGAACTCCTCACCCAGGTCCATGGACGTCGACGACCTCGCCGCCCTGGCCGAGGACATCTTCGGCCTCGACCGGGTGTACCAGGTCGAGCGGCTGGACAACGCGATCGACCGGGCGATCGGCATCGCCGACGCCCTGGGGGAGTTCAGCGGGGCCGGGGTGCTGATCACCGGGTCCGTGGTCACCGCCGGCGACGCCCGGGTCCTGCTCAAGGTGGAGGAGTCCGGATGACCGGGAACGGGACGGCCCGGGAACCGGCAGGCGCCCTGCCGCCGGTGCGGCCAGGCGGGAGCGAGAAATGATCACGGTCACTCCGGGCATGCGGCGTCTGTGCGCCAGCGTGCTCGGCATGGAGGCGATAGTCGTCGGGTTGCTCACGCCGGTGGCGATCAACGTCCAGGGGGTCGAACCGGCCGTGGCGGCGACCGTCGGCCTCGGCCTGGCGTTCCTGTGCGTCGTGGTCATCGGCCTGCTCAAGCGGCCTTTCGCGTACGTGATGGGCAGCGCGATCCAGGTGCTCGCCATCGCCTCGGGGCTGATGGTGCCGACCATGTTCGTCCTCGGAGCGATCTTCGCCGCGTTGTGGATCACGGCGATATTCGTCGCTCGCCGTGTCGAGGGCGTGACTTCTCGCTAAAGTCGGCCAACATGGCCGTCCCTCCCATCCAGCCGACGCGGGCGGTGGCAGCCGGGCCCGCGGGCCTGGTGCGCGCGCTCCGTGTCTCCCCGATGCTCGACGTCGTGCTCGGGCTGCTCGTCGCGATGACGCTGCCGCTGGCGATCGTCGCCATTCCCAACACCATCTCGGTGGTCGCGGCCCTGCTGCCCCCGGACGTCTCGCAGATAGCGATGATCCGTGCGCACGGGCTGGCGTTGCCCGCGATGGTCCTGACCGTTCCGGTCGCCGTGGTGGTCCTGCGCCGGATGAGGGCGGCCCCGATGGTGGTCGCCGGGCTGGCACTGCTGGCCTTCGCCGACGCCGCCGGCGGGTACGCGGGCTCACCCGTGCCGGTGGGGGCCCTGCGGGTCCTGCACGGCGTGGGAGCGGGTCTGCTGGTCCCGGCCACGCTGATGGCCGTCTGGGGGCGCTCGCCGCTCCTGAGGGCCGTGTGGGGGGCCTCGCTGGCGGCGGCCCTGCTCGCCGCCCAGGCGCTCGCGCTCTGGCCGCTGGACCAGGTCGACTCCTGGCGTGTCACGCTCCAGCCGTACCCGCTGCTCACCGGGGCCGCGCTCGCGCTGGCCGCCCTCTACCTCGTGCTCTGGCTGAGGGAGGGCGAGGGCGCCGTGCCCGAGCCCGTCCTCGCCGGGAGCGGGCGGACGCTGTGGACGATGGCGCCCGCCGCGGGCGTCGCGGCCCTGGCGGTGGGCAGCACGTTCGACTGGCCGGCCGGCCTGGTGGTCCTGGCGGCCCTGGGCTCCGTCCTGTCGCTGCTGGCCCTGGCCTCGTGGGGGGCCTCCAAGGGGGCGGTGCAACGCGCTCCGGCGTACGCGATGATCGCGGTGGGTGTGGTGCTCCTGCCGACCGCGGCCCAGACCACCTACGTCGAGCTCGGCGGGCTGGGCGGTCCCGGGCTGTCCGGGCTCTGGCCGGCGTTCGCGATCGCGGCGGCGGCGGGTCTCGTGTCCGCCGCGCTGGTGAACCGGTCCGGCGACCCGGCGATGCCCGTGCTCACCGCGGGCGGGCTCGGGGTGCTGGTGGCGGGCCTGTGCGCGGTGCGGCTCTTCCTTCCCGCCTCGGCGGGGTTCTCGCTGATCCTCCCCTTCGTGCTGCTCGCGGTCGGCGCCTCGGTGGCGCTCACCGCCGCGCTGCGCTGCTGTGACGAGGGGGCCGCGCTGTCGGCGCTCTCGCTGTTCTTCCCCGCGGTGCTCGCGGGCTTCCTGCTGGGCAGCGGGGTCCAGGTGACCCGCCTCGAACCGGTCCTGAAGGAGACCAGCACCCCGCAGGCACTGGTCGACGGGTTCGTGGACGCCCTGCATCTGTGGGCGCTGATCGGAGGCGGCCTGGTGCTCGCGGTGATCGTGCTCGGTGCGGTGCTGGGCCGGTTGCGGCCCGGAGCGCCGACGGATCCGCCGGGGAGCGCCGCCACGGGCGTGGCGTCCCCGACCGGGCCGACGGCGGGCCTGGTGCCCTCTCCCGCCGGGGAGGCCGACCCGATGGGCGGTGGATGGCCGGGTGCCATGGCGTCCGGCCCGGTCGGCACGGCTTCGGGGGCGATGTCCTCCGGGGCGATGGCCGCCGCCGGGGGCGGGGCGGGAGCCGACGGGAGCGGCAGGGCCAGGCCCCGGCACGAGCCGGATCGCGATCCCTCCCGTGACCCCGCGCGTGACCCCGCCCGCGATCCCGGACGGGAGGCGGAGGGGGATCCCGGGCGGGAGCCGGACCCCGAGAGGGTCGCCACGCCGCCGGTCGTGGTGCCGCCGCCGGCGCCCTCGCCGGAGGACGGCCCCGGCAACGGCCAGACCCTGCGTTGATCCCGCCGGCCGGGGTGAAGCCGATCGCGGGGAAACACGCCGGGGACGGTAAACTTCGCGCGTTCATCGCAGTCGGCGACCCACGCATGTTCAAAGGAGAACGTCAGTGTCCGAGCGCACCCTAGTCCTGATCAAGCCCGACGGTGTGGCGCGCGGCCTCATCGGCGACGTGATCGCCCGTGTCGAGCGCAAGGGCCTGAAGGTCGTGGCGATGGAGCTGCGCACCCTGGACGTCGAGACGGCCAAGGCGCACTACGCCGAGCACTCCGAGCGGCCGTTCTTCAGCGAGCTGGTGGAGTTCATCACCTCCGGCCCGCTGGTGGCGCTGGTGCTCGAGGGGCCGCGCGCCATCGAGGCGTTCCGCTCCCTGGCCGGCATGACCGACCCGGTCAAGTCCCCTCCCGGCACGATCCGTGGTGACCACGCCCTGGAGATCGGGGAGAACGTCGTCCACGGCTCCGACTCCCCCGAGTCCGCCGCCAGGGAGATCAAGATCTTCTTCCCGGACCGCTTCTGAGCGTCCGCCCCCGCGTGACCTCCGGGCCCCGCCGTCCTTGTGGACGGCGGGGCCCGCCGCGTTTGGCGAGCTCAAGAATTTTGCCGGGGCAGGCCGGCTCATTGCGCTCAAGGGTGGGTACATCACGTTACGATTCGAGTGCGTTCCGTAGTTTTTCGCCGACCACCTGACGGAAGGAGGCCAGCCTTCCTCATGGGCAGCAATCTTGCTTTCCTGGGCCGTGACATGGCGGTCGACCTCGGCACAGCGAACACCCTCGTCTACGTGCGGGGCCGTGGGATCGTGCTCAACGAGCCGTCGGTCGTGGCGATCAACACCACGACCGGGAAGATCGTGGCCGTCGGCATCGAGGCCAAGCGGATGATCGGCCGTACTCCCGGCAACATCGTCGCCATCCGGCCGCTCAAGGACGGTGTCATCGCCGACTTCGACGTCACCGAGCGGATGCTCCGCTACTTCATCCAGCGGGTGCACAAGCGCCGCCACTTCGCCAAGCCGCGCATCATCATCGCCGTGCCGAGCGGGATCACCGGCGTCGAGCAGCGGGCGGTCAAGGAGGCCGGGTACCAGGCGGGCGCGCGCCGGGTGTACATCGTCGAGGAGCCCATGGCCGCCGCGATCGGCGCGGGGCTGCCGGTGCACGAGCCCACCGGGAACATGGTGGTCGACATAGGCGGCGGCACCACCGAGGTGGCGATCATCTCGATGGGCGGCGTGGTGACCAGCCAGTCGATCAGGGTGGGCGGTGACGAGCTCGATCACGCGATCATCGCCTTCGCGAAGAAGGAGCACTCGCTCATGCTGGGCGAGCGGACCTCCGAGGAGATCAAGATGGCCATCGGCTCCGCCTGCATGCTGCCCGAGGAGAGCCACGCCGAGATCCGGGGACGCGACCTGGTCAGCGGCCTGCCGAAGACGATCGTGGTCTCGGCCGCCGAGATCCGCAAGGCCATCGAGGAACCGCTGAACGCGATCGTCGACGCGGTCAAGACGACGCTCGACAAGTGCCCCCCGGAGCTGTCGGGTGATCTCATGGACCGCGGGATCGCCCTCACCGGCGGCGGGGCGCTCCTGAAGGGCATGGACGAGCGGCTCAAGGCCGAGACCGGCATGCCGATCCACCTGGTGGACAACGCCCTCGACTCCGTGGCGCTGGGGTCCGGCAAGTGTGTGGAGGACTTCGACGCCCTCCAGCAGGTCCTGGTCCCCGAGCCGCGGCACTGATGAAGGACACGCGCCGGGCACGGATCAACCTGGGGCTGCTGCTGGCCGCCGCGCTCGTGCTCGTGACCGTCGACCACCGTTCGGGGGACCGGTCGCCGTTCGGGCCGTTCCGAGGGGCCGGTACGACGGTGTTCGGCGTCGCGGAGAGGGCCGGGGCGGGGGTCGTGAGGCCGGTCGGAGGTTTCTTCGAGGCTATGACCGGCGCCTTCTCGGCGCGTGACCGGATCGAGGAGCTGAAGGCGGAGAACCGCAGGCTCAAGCGTGACCTGATGGCCCAGAGCCTGGACCGGGGGCGCTCGGAGGAGCTGCGCAGGCTGCTCGGCGTCGCCGGGACCGGCGGCTACCGGGTCCTGACCGCCCAGGTGATCGCGCGGCGGGGGGCGCCCGGCTTCGAGGAGGCGGTCGAGCTCGACGTGGGACGCGGCGACGGGGTCCGTACGGAGATGACCGTGCTGAACGCCGACGGCCTGGTCGGCAGGGTCGTCCGGACCGGCCCGTCCACCTCCACCGTGGTCCTGCTGAGCGACGCCGCCTCGGCGGCGGGGGCACGCCTGGAGGGCAGCAACGAGATCGGGGTGGTGCACGGCGTCGGGGAGAGCGGCCGGCTGGTCCGGTTCCGGCTGCTGGACTCGACCGCGCCGATCACCGTCGGGCACCGGATCGTGAGCTTCGGCTCCCATCGGGGCGTGCCGTACGTGGCGGGGGTGCCGATCGGGGTGATCGAGCGGGTGGAGGCCACGCCGGGGGAGCTGACCCGCATCGCGTACGCGCGGCCGTACGCCGACCTCACCGCCCTGGACGTGGTCGGCGTGGTGGTGCGGGCGCCCGAGCGGGCACCGCGCGACGCGGTTCTCCCCCCGTCGCCGCCCTCGGGGCCGCGCACCGCCGACGCCCGCCGCGTACGGCGAGAGGGGTTGTGAGCGATGGGCCGCACGGTGGCGTTCGCGGTGCTGGTCGTGGTGACCATGGTTGCCCAGGTGACCGTGGTCAACAGGCTCCCGCTGCCCGGGCAGGCCGCGCCGGATCTGGTACTGCTCGCCGTGGTGGGGTACGCGCTGGCCCGCGGTGCCCTGCCGGGCGCCGTGGCGGGGTTCGCCACGGGGCTGCTGAGTGACGTCCTGCCTCCGGTGGCGCATCTGTTCGGGCACAACGCGCTGGTGTTCTGCGTCGTCGGCTTCGTCGCGGGGCGGGCGGCGCGGGGCCGGCCGGGCGCCGAGCCGCTCGTGGCGCTGGCCTGCGCGGCGGCCGGGCCGATGATCGCCATGGCGACGGGTGCCCTGGTGGGGGATCCCAGGAGCGACCCGTCCGTGATCATGACGGCGTTGCCGCCGGCGGTGGTCTACAACCTGTTCGCCGCCCCGCCCGTGGTGTGGGCGGTGCGCAGGCTGGTCCGCGGGCCGGAGCCTCAACCGCTCCACCTGCGCGGGTACGTGCTGCGGGGCCGGGCGTGAGCACCGCCGGACGGGCGGGCGACGGGGCGTCGGGTGAGGCGGGTGGGAAGGGGCGGTCATGGGGTTGATGCGGGGGCGGCTGGTCGTGGTGCAGGTGCTGGTGGCGTCGATGCTGGCGGTGCTCGCGGTGCGGCTCTGGCAGGTGCAGGTGGTGCACGGGGCGCGCTACGTGGTGGCCGCGACCGAGACGCGCACGCGTGACGTGGTGGTCCCCGCGGTGCGGGGGCAGATCCTCGACGCGTCGGGCCGTCCGCTGGTGCGCAACCGGACCACGCTGGTGGTCTCGGTCGACAGGACCCGGTTGAACCGGATGGACGGCGACGGCCGGGAGGTGCTCCGCAGGCTGGGCGCCGTGCTCGGCCGCCGCCCCGACGATCTGCGCGAGCGGATCAGGGCGTGCGGTCCCGGGGTGGCCCGGCCGTGCTGGCCCGGTTCCCCCTTCCAGCCGATCCCGATCGACGCCGACGTCACCACCCGCGAGGCCCTGCAGATCCTGGAGCGGCAGGAGATGTTCCCCGGGGTCACCGCCGAGGTACAGGCCGTGCGGCAGTACCCGCGCAAGGGCGCGGGCGCGCAGGCGCTGGGCTACCTGCAGCCGATCACGCAGGAGGAGATGGACCGTCACGGCGGGCGCAGGCCCGCGTTCTCCGGGGTGGACCTGGTGGGCAGGGACGGGCTGGAGTCGGTCTACGACGTGCCTTTGCGGGGGACGCCGGGGACGCGGCGGATGCAGGTCGACCGGCTCGGCAAGGTCATGGGGGTGGAGCGGAACGTGCCGCCGGTGCCGGGGGACACGCTGATCACCAGCATCGACGCCCGGGTGCAGGCGGTGGCGGAGAAGGCGCTGGCCGAGGCGATGAAGGGGGCGCCCAAGGCCGACGGCGCGGCGGCGGTGGTCCTGGACGCCAGGACGAGCCGGGTGGTCGCGCTGGCGAGCGCGCCGACGTACGACCCGGCGGTCTGGACCGGGGGCATCTCCGAGGGCGAGTACCAGCGGCTGCTGTCGGGCAAGGCGGGGAAACCACTGGTGTCGCGGGCCATCAAGGGCGAGTTCGCGCCCGGCTCGACGTTCAAGGTGTCGTCGGTGGCGGCGATGCTCAAGGACGGCTACCCGCTGCACGGCCGCTACGACTGCCCCGGATCCTTCATGGTGGGCGACCGGCCGTTCAACAACTTCCGGGGCATCCCCCTGGGGTCGCTCACCCTGCACATGGCGCTGGTGAAGTCCTGCGACACGATCTTCTACCGGGCGGCCTACGAGCAGTGGCTGCGCGACGGCGGCCTCAATCCCAAGGGGCGGACCAAGGAGCCGATGGCCACCATGGCACGCGCCTACGGGTTCGGCCGCCCCACCGGCATCGACCTGCCGGGGGAGTCGCCGGGGAGGATCCCCGACCGGGCCTGGAAGAAGACCATGTGGGCGGCGACCAAGGAGACCAACTGCAAGCGGGCCAGGACCGGTTATCCGGAGGTGGCCAGGAAGAGCCCCAGCAGGGCGGCGTTCCTCAAGCGGCTGGCGTACGAGAACTGCCTGGAGGGGTTCCAGCTACGCCCCGGGGACGCGGCGAACTTCTCCATCGGGCAGGGTGACGTGCTGGTGACGCCGCTGCAGCTGGCGGCGGCCTACGCGGCGCTGGTCGGTGACGGCAGGCTGCGCAGCCCGCGGGTGGGCTGGGCGCTGGTGCGTCCCGACGGCACCAAGGTCAAGGAGATCAAGGTGCCGGTGACGGGCAGGCTGCCGCTCTCGCCGAAGGAGCGGGCCTACATCAAGGGGGCGCTGAGCGAGGTCGCCTCCGACGGCACCGCGGCCGGGGCCTTCTCGGGATTCCCCATGGACAAGGTCAAGGTCGGCGGCAAGACCGGCACCGCCGAGGTCTACGGCAAGGCCGACACGTCATGGTTCGCCTCGTTCGCCCCGACGGACAAGCCCCGGTTCGTGATCGTCGCCATGGTGTCGCAGGGAGGCATGGGCGGTCAGACCGCGGCTCCGGCGGTACGGAAGATCTACGAGGGCATCTACGGGTTCGCGCCGGACGGTACGAGGGCCGGCCCTCCGATCCTGGCGGGCGGGCGTCCGGCGAGCTCGCTCCCGGTGATCGCGCGGGACGGGACGGTGGCGCGGTGACGTCCGCCGGAGGGACGTCCGGCGGGGCGACGTCCGCCGGAGGGACGTCCGACGGGGTGATGTCCGCCGGGGCCACGTCCGGCGGGGCGACGTCCGACGGGGGGACGGGGTGAGCCGGGCCGGACGGGCCGCGGTCGCGCCGGTGGCCAGGGGGGCGCCGGCGAGGGCGTCCCTGGCGGGGAGGACGGTGGCGGCGGCCTCCGCGCTGAGGCGGACGGACGGGCTGATGCTGGTGGCCGTCGCCGCGCTGGCGGTGATCGGCACGATGCTGGTCTGGTCGTCGACCAGGACGTGGGCGGCCGGCTCCACCGGCCTGGTCAAGAAGCACGTCCTCAACCTCGTCATCGGTGCGGTGCTGGCCGCCGTGACCGCGATGGTGGACCACCGGGCGCTGCGGGCCTTCGCGCCACTGGTGTACGGGGTGACGCTGGTCGGGTTGTGCCTGGTGCTCACCCCCCTCGGCAGCACCGTGAACGGCGCCCACTCGTGGATCATGCTCGGTGGCGGGTTCGCGTTCCAGCCGTCGGAGTTCGCCAAACTCGGCCTGGCGTTGATGCTGGCCATGCTGCTGACCCGGCGGGCCAAGGGCACCGAGCGGCCCCGCGGCCCGTACGTGGTGATCTCCCTGGTGGTGGCCGCCTCCACCATGGCCCTGGTGATGCTCCAGCCCGACCTGGGCACCACGATGGTCATCGGGGTGATCACGGCCGGCACGATCGTGGTGGCCGGGGTGCGCAAGCGCTGGATCGCCGGGCTCGGCCTGGCGGTGATCGGGGCGGGGGCCGCGGCGTGGTTCCTCGACGTGCTGGAGCCCTACCAGATCGCCAGATTCACCGCGTTCCTCAACCCGTCCGCGGACCCGCGCGGGGTCGGCTACAACAGCACGCAGTCGCTGATCGCGATCGGGTCGGGGGAGGTGTTCGGCAAGGGGCTGTTCGGGGGCGGCCAGACCACCGGCCGCTTCGTGCCCGAGCAGCACACCGACTTCGTCTTCACGGTGGCGGGGGAGGAGTTCGGCTTCCTCGGGTCGGTCACCGTGGTGGCCCTGCTGGGGGTGATCCTGCTGCGCGGGGCGCGGATCGCCCGCGAGTGCGAGGACAGGTTCGGCATGCTGGTGGGCGGGGCGATCGTCTGCTGGCTGGCCTTCCAGACGTTCATCAACATCGGGATGACGATCGGGATCATGCCGATCACCGGCCTGCCCCTGCCGTTCGTCTCCTACGGGGGCACCGCCACCTTCGCCAACATGATCGCCTTCGGACTGCTCCAGGCGATCCACCGGCGCGGGCATCCGGTCTAGGGGCGGGCGCGGGAGCCCGGCCGCGCGGTCATCCGCCGGCGCGGGAGTCCGGCGGATCAGGAGTCGGGCGGATCGGACGTCCGGCGGATCGGATCGGCCGCCCCGGGCGCCGGTCCGATCGGCGTCCGGGCCGGTCGCGGGGCGCCGGTGGGGTACCGGTGGGGCGCCGAACGCCTGGTGCACCCCTCCGGGGCGGATATTCTTGACGGCATGCCTGTCGAGTCGCTGTTTCCCCGCCTGGAAGCGCTCCTGCCCAGAGTGCAGAAGCCGATCCAGTACGTCGGAGGTGAGCTCAACTCGACCGTCAAGGACTGGGACGAGACCACGGTCCGCTGGGCGCTGATGTATCCGGACGCCTACGAGGTCGGGCTGCCCAACCAGGGCGTCCAGATCCTCTACGAGATCCTCAACGAGCTGCCGGAGACGCTGGCTGAGCGGACCTACGCGGTCTGGCCCGACCTGGAGGCGCTCATGCGCTCCGAGGGCGTGCCCCAGTTCACGGTCGACGCGCACCGGCCGGTGCGGGCGTTCGACGTGCTCGGGCTGTCCTTCTCCACCGAGCTCGGTTACACCAACATGCTGACGGCGCTGGACCTGGCCGGCATCCCGCTGAGGGCGGCCGACCGGGGCGAGGACGACCCGATCGTGCTGGCCGGGGGCCACGCGGCGTTCAACCCCGAGCCGATCGCCGAGTTCCTCGACGCCGCCGTGCTGGGCGACGGGGAGCAGATCGCCATCGCGATCACCGAGGTCATCCGGGAGTGGAAGGCCGAGGGCTCGCCCGGCGGGCGGGACGGGCTGCTGATGCGGCTGGCCGAGTCCGGCGGGGTCTACGTGCCCAAGTTCTACGACGTCGACTACCACCCCGACGGCCGCATCCAGCGTGTGGCGCCCAACAGGCCCGGCGTGCCGTGGCGGATCCACAAGCACACGGTCATGGACCTGGACGAGTGGCCGTACCCGAAGAAGCCGCTGGTGCCGCTGGCCGAGACCGTGCACGAGCGGTTCAGCGTGGAGATCTTCCGCGGCTGCACCCGCGGGTGCCGGTTCTGCCAGGCCGGCATGATCACCCGCCCGGTGCGGGAGCGGTCGATCACCACGATCGGCGACATGGTCGAGGCGGGCGTGAAGGCCTCCGGGTTCAACGAGGTCGGCCTGCTGTCGCTGTCGTCGGCGGACCACTCCGAGATCGGCGAGGTGGCCAAGGGGCTGGCGGACCGCTACGAGGGCACCAACACCTCGCTCTCGCTGCCCTCCACCCGGGTCGACGCCTTCAACATCGACCTGGCGAACGAGTTCTCCCGCGGCGGACGCCGTTCCGGCCTGACGTTCGCCCCGGAGGGCGGCTCGGAGCGGATGCGCAAGGTGATCAACAAGATGGTCACCGAGGAGGACCTGATCCGGACCGTCACCACGGCCTACACCCAGGGCTGGCGGCAGGTGAAGCTCTACTTCATGTGCGGCCTGCCGACCGAGGAGGACGTCGACGTCCTGGGCATCGCCGACCTGGCCAGGAAGGTCATCAAGGCGGGCCGCGAGGCCACCGGGTCGCGCGACGTGCGCTGCACGGTCTCCATCGGCGGGTTCGTGCCCAAGCCGCACACGCCGTTCCAGTGGGCCGGTCAGGCCGACCACGAGACGGTCGACCGCAGGCTGCGGGCGCTGAGGGAGGCGCTGCGCGGAGACCGCGAGTTCGGCCGCGCCATCGGCATCCGCTACCACGACGGCAAGCCCTCGATCGTGGAGGGCCTGCTCTCGCGGGGGGACCGCCGCGTCGGCGAGGTCATCCGCGCGGTGTGGGAGGACGGCGGCCGGTTCGACGGCTGGAGCGAGCACTTCTCCTACCAGCGCTGGATGGACGCGGCCGAGAAGGCCGGCGTCGACGTCGACTGGTACACCACGCGTGAGCGCGGTGAGAACGAGGTGCTGCCCTGGGACCACCTCGACGCCGGTCTCGACCGCGAATGGCTCTGGCAGGACTGGCAGGACGCGGTCAACGACGTCGAGGTCGAGGACTGCCGGTGGACGCCCTGCTACGACTGCGGCGTCTGCCCCACGATGGGCACCGAGATCCAGATCGGGCCCACCGGGAAGAAGCTGCTGCCACTCACGGTTGTCTGAGACGGGCGGTGCGTGAGCGCCGCCCCTCGAAACGACGACCACGATCCGGGAAGGACGACACCGCCCTGAAACCAGCTCCCGACGGGCCGCCGCCCGCGCCCGTGGTGCAGCGCCTGCGTGTGCGCTACGCCAAGCGTGGCCGCCTGCGTTTCACCAGCCACCGCGACATCTCCAGGGCCCTCGAACGAGCGGTCCGGCGGGCCGACGTCCCGGTGGCGTTCAGCGCGGGTTTCTCGCCCCATCCGAAGATCTCCTACGTGGGAGGGGCCGCCCCCACCGGCGTCGCCAGCGAGGCCGAGTACCTGGAGATCAGCGTCACGCGCGCGTGCGATCCCGAGCGGCTCAGGGTCGCCCTGGACACCTCGCTGCCCGACGGTCTCGACGTGCTCGACGTCGTCGAGGCGGGGAGCACGAGCCTGGCCGACCGGATGGAGTGCTCGGCGTGGGAGCTGCGGCTGCCGGGGGCCGATCCCGCCCTGGCCGGGGCGGCGGTCGAGAAATTCGTCTCCGCCGATCAGGTCGAGGTCGAACGCCTTACCAAGAAGGGGATGCGACGCTTCGACGCCCGCGAGGCCGTGCTCAGCCTCGCGGTATTTGAGGGAAATGAGACAACAGCAGGTCAGGCGTCCGGTCAGCCATGTGTCATACTTCGCATGGTTGTACGGCACGCAACTCCTGCCGTACGACCCGACGACGTTCTCACTGGACTGCGTCTTGTGGCTGACTTCGCGCCGCCGGTGCCCCCCGAGGTGACCAGGCTGGCGCAGGGCCCGCTCGACGTTCACACCGGTGAGCCCGCCGACCCGCTCGGCCTGGACCGCGACACCACGCGCGGCGGCGAAGCGGAACCGGTGGGCAGGCACGTCGACGGCGACACATAGGACTTGGCGCCGGGCC
Organism: Streptosporangium sp. NPDC023615; assembly: GCF_040640155.1. Taxonomy (NCBI): domain Bacteria; kingdom Bacillati; phylum Actinomycetota; class Actinomycetes; order Streptosporangiales; family Streptosporangiaceae; genus Streptosporangium; species Streptosporangium sp. NPDC023615. The sequence continues at coordinate 95,340 of NZ_JBFABE010000023.1, read as the reverse complement.
CCTGGCCTGGCGGACAGTGAGAGACGAGAGCTCCCGCGCGGCGCGGAGACGTGCCCGGGAGCTGAACGGGAGAGCGTCCGCATGCTCGAGAACGAGCCCGAGACCGGGGCCAGCGGCCCCGGCGGGAACACCACGACAGATCAGCCGCGGCCGGTCCGCCGCAGGGCCGCGAGCCGGCCCGCGGGACCTCCGCCGGAGGAGCCGGAACCGGCCCCCGCGGCGCAGACCACCGGCGCACGGGCGGGCGGTGCCACGGCACCCGCCGAGGAGCCGCCTCAGGCCTCGCCCTCCCCGCGGGCCACCGGCTCCGGGACGGCGGCCGAGCCCGTCACCCCCGTGCCCCCCGTGCCCCCCGTGACCTCGGAGCCGGTTGCCGCCGGCAGCGCGGCCGGGGCCGCTTCCGGGGCCGTACCCGAGACGGTGGAGGCTCCCAAGCGGGCCACCAGGCGCAGGGCCGCCGCGTCCGCCGACGGCACGACCACCACCACGCGCCGTAGCCGCGCGAGGAAGACGGCCGAACCGGCCGCCGAACCGACCGGGACGGAGCCCGCAGGGGTCGTCGATCCCGTGATCGCCGCGTCTCCGGCGTCCCCGCCGTCCGGGGTGTCCGAGGCGCCCGCGCCGGCCGTGGCCGAGCCCTTCGCGGCCTCCGACCCCTTCGCCGTGCCCGACCCCTTCGCCGTGCCCGGCTCGTCCGCGCAGGCCGCGCAGGCCGCGCCGGCCGCCGAGCAGGCGCCCGCCGCCCCGGCCAGGCGCACCCGCGCCCGCAAGAAGGCCGCCGCGCAGGAGGCCCCGGCCGAGCCCGCGGTCTCCGAGCCCGTCGCTCGCGATGCCGCCGTCCCCGACGCCGCCGTCGCCGAGGCCGTCGTTCCCGAGTCCGCCTCCCCGGCCGGTGAGCCGGCCGCGGCGCGGACGGGCGAGGACGTGGCCCCCGACGAGGACGCCGACCCGGCCGCCGAGGCCGACGCGGCGGCGCTGCTGCTGGAGATGCCCGCCGACGAGCCGCTCGACGACGAGCCCGCCGGTGAGGAGGTCGTCGAGGAGCCCAGGCCCGGCCTGTTCGCCAACCCCTTCGGCCTGACGTCCCAGGAGCGCTCCGAGGTGCCCTCGGTGACCTTCCAGGCGCCCGCCGCGGTGTTCCAGCCGCTGTTCCAGGCCCCCGACCCGCAGCTCGCCACGCAGGCCCCCGTGCGTCCCGCGCCGGTCCAGCCGCCCGCCCCGCCGGTCGAGGCCGAGCCGGTCGAGGCCGAGGCCGCCGAGGAGCCCGAGGACGACGACCTGGACGAGGGCGACGACGCCGGAGGCCGCAGGCGCCGGCGTCGCAGGGGCGGCCGGGGCCGCGGCAAGGCCCGCGACCTCGACGAGGGCGAGGAGTCCGAGGCCGAGCAGGCCGACGAGGAGCGCCCCGAGGCCGACTCCGACCCCGACGCCGATGCCGACGACGACACCGAGAGCGGCAGCTCGCGTCGGCGCCGGCGCAGGCGCCGCAGGGGCACCGACGAGGCCGCCGACGTGCCGGACGACCCGCCCAACACGGTGGTGCGCATCCGCGCCCCCCGCGCCGCCCGCGCCGGGCGCGGCACCTCGGTGGACGAGGTGCAGAGCGTGCGCGGCTCCACCCGCCTGGAGGCCAAGAAGCAGCGCCGCCGCGAGGGGCGCGAGCTCGGCCGCAGGCGCCCGCCGATCATCACCGAGTCGGAGTTCCTGGCCCGCCGGGAGTCCGTCGAGCGCATGATGGTGGTCCGCCGCACCGGCGGGCGCACCCAGATCGCGGTGCTGGAGGACAACGTCCTCGTCGAGCACTACGTCAACCGCGAGGCGAGCCAGTCGTACGTGGGCAACGTCTATCTCGGCAAGGTGCAGAACGTGCTGCCGAGCATGGAGGCGGCGTTCGTCGACATCGGCAAGGGCCGCAACGCCGTCCTGTACGCCGGCGAGGTGAACTTCGACACCGCCGGGCTGGAGGGCCAGCCCAAGCGGATCGAGGTGGCGCTGAAGTCGGGCCAGTCGGTGCTGGTGCAGGTCACCAAGGACCCCATGGGCCACAAGGGCGCCCGGCTGACCAGCCAGATCAGCCTGCCGGGACGCTACCTGGTCTACGTGCCCGACGGCTCGATGACCGGGATCAGCCGCAAGCTCCCCGACAAGGAGCGCACCCGCCTCAAGAGCATCCTGAAGAAGGTCATGCCCGAGAACGCGGGCGTCATCGTCCGCACGGCCGCCGAGGGCGCCTCCGAGGAGGAGCTCGCCCGCGACGTGGCCAGGCTCTCGGCGCAGTGGGAGAACATCCAGCGCAAGGCCAAGCCGGCCAGCGCGCCGGAGCTGCTCTCCTCCGAGCCGGACCTGACCGTCCGCGTGGTCCGCGACGTGTTCAACGAGGACTTCGCCTCGCTGGTCGTGGCCGGCGAGGACGTCTGGGAGACCGTCGACGAGTACGTCCGCTACGTCGCCCCGCACCTGGCCGACCGGCTCAGCCGGTGGGAGGAGAGCGGCGACGTCTTCGCGGCGTACCGGATCGACGAGCAGATCGCCAAGGCCATGGAGCGCAAGGTCTGGCTCCCCAGCGGCGGCTCGCTGGTGATCGACCGGACCGAGGCCATGACCGTGGTCGACGTCAACACCGGCAAGTTCACCGGCCAGGGCGGCAACCTGGAGGAGACGGTCACCCGCAACAACCTGGAGGCGGCCGAGGAGATCGTCCGCCAGCTCCGGCTCCGCGACATCGGCGGCATCATCGTGATCGACTTCATCGACATGGTGCTGGAGAACAACCGGGACCTGGTGCTGCGGCGGCTGCTGGAGTGCCTGGCGCGCGACCGTACCAAGCACCAGGTCGCCGAGGTCACCTCGCTGGGCCTGGTGCAGATGACGCGCAAGCGGGTCGGCCAGGGGCTGCTGGAGGCGTTCTCCACCGTCTGCGAGTGCTGCAACGGCCGCGGCCTGCACGTCTCGGCCGAGCCGGTCGAGGCCAAGCCCGAGCCGCGCGGCACCCAGGGCAAGATGGCGGTCGAGAAGGCCGTGTCCGAGAAACTCGGCAAGGACGGTAACCACGCCGTGGCGGCCGGTGACCAGTCAGGCCGTGATACGGTGACCGATGCGCTTGACGGTGTCCAGAACGAGGACGGTCAGGCAGCGCAGGCTTCTGGCCGGGGGCGGAGACGCTCCCGCAAGGCCAGGCCGGCCGAGTAGGTCCCGTCCCGGAGATCTCGCCGCGACGAGGTCCGGCCAGGTGGTTCCCGCGAGGCGGTGCGGAACCCGTGACATGTCACGGGCCCCGCGCCACCCCGGGGGGCGTCACCCGGCCGGCCGCCGCGGGCAGGGATTCCGCGGGACGGGGCTCGGAGCCGGCACCCCCGACGTCCCGCCCGGTTCGACCAGGACACCGTCAATCCGGTACTCTGGTGAACCGGTGCGCTCATGGCGCGCCCTGTTCGCGCGCCTACCCGGTACGTCATCAACGACCACAGCCGGATGCGGGGCGCAGCATCCAGCGAGCAAGCAGTCAAAGAAGGGTTCCGCGGTGTACGCGATCGTTCGTTGCGGCGGCAGGCAGCAGAAGGTCTCCGTCGGTGACGTCCTTGAGGTGGACAAGGTCGCCGGCGAGGTCGGTTCCACGGTTTCGCTGCCGACGGTCCTCGTCGTCAACGACGGCGACGTGACCACCGAGGCGGGCAAGTTCACGGTCGCCGCCGAGATTCTCGGTGAGACCAAGGGTCCGAAGATCCGGATCCTGAAGTACAAGAACAAGTCGGGGTACAAGAAGCGCCAGGGTCACCGCCAGCGGTACACCCAGGTGAAGATCACCGGCATCGACCAGACCTGAGTTTCGGGAGTTTTGCGAGATGGCACACAAGAAGGGCGCGTCGTCCACTCGGAACGGCCGTGACTCCAACGCCCAGCGACTCGGTGTGAAGCGCTTCGGTGGTCAGCTGGTCAACGCCGGTGAGATCATCGTCCGTCAGCGCGGCACCCACTTCCACCCCGGCGACAACGTCGGCCGTGGCAGTGACGACACGCTGTTCGCACTGGCCGCGGGCCACGTGCTGTTCGGTGTCAAGCGCGGACGCCGCGCGGTGAGCATCGTTCCGGTCACCGTTCCGGCCGCGGAGTAGATTCGCGCCGAAAGACGTTCACGGCAGGGGTGGATCGCATTCAGCGGTCCGCCCCTGTTCGCGTTGTAAGCAGGAATTGCCGTAGATAGGGGTAAAAACCAGCATGCCGGACTTTGTGGACCAGGTGGTCCTGCACATCAAGGCCGGTGACGGGGGGAACGGCTGCGCCTCTGTCCATCGGGAGAAGTTCAAGCCGCTGGGGGGGCCGGACGGGGGCAACGGCGGCCGGGGCGGCAACGTGATCCTGGAGGTCGCCGCCAACACCGCGACGCTCCTGGAGTACCACCACCGCCCGCACCGCAAGGCCGAGAACGGCAAGCAGGGGAGCGGCTCCAACCGCGACGGCGCGAACGGCGCCGACATCGTCATCCCGGTGCCGGACGGCACCGTGGTCAAGGACGCCGGCACCGGTGAGGTGCTGATCGACCTCATCGGGGTGGGCACCCGCTACGTGATCGCCGAGGGCGGCCACGGCGGGCTCGGCAACGCCGCGCTGGCCTCGGCCAAGCGCAAGGCCCCCGGGTTCGCGCTGCTGGGCGAGCCCGGCGACGAGCTCGACGTGATGCTGGAGATGAAGAGCGTCGCCGACGTGGCGCTGGTCGGCTTCCCCAGCGCGGGCAAGTCATCACTGATCGCGGCGCTCTCCGCGGCCCGCCCCAAGATCGCCGACTACCCGTTCACCACGCTGGTGCCCAACCTCGGGGTCGTCACCGCCGGCGAGACGGTCTTCACGGTCGCCGACGTGCCCGGCCTGATCCCCGGTGCCTCGCAGGGCAAGGGGCTGGGGCACGAGTTCCTGCGCCACGTCGAGCGCTGCAACACGCTGGTGCACGTGATCGACTGCGCCACCATGGAGCCGGGGCGCGACCCGATCAGCGACTACGAGGTGATCGAGGCCGAGCTCGCCGCGTACGGGAAGCTGGAGGACCGGCCGCGGCTGGCGGTGCTCAACAAGTCCGACGTGCCCGACGCCCGGGAGCTGGCCGAGATCGTCACGCCGATGCTCGTCGAGCGCGGCCTGCGGGTCTTCTCGATCTCCGCGGCCACCCACGAGGGGCTCAAGGAGCTGACCTACGCCATGGGCGAGATGGTCGCCGCGGCCAGGGCCGCCGCCCCCGTGCCCGAGCCGACCCGCCTGGTGATCAGGCCCAAGCAGCACGGCGACACCGGCTTCTCCGTCCGCCGGGTCGACGACGACACCTTCCAGGTCACCGGGGTCAAGCCGGAGCGGTGGATCCGCCAGACCGACTTCACCAACGACGAGGCCGTGGGGTACCTCGCCGACCGGCTGGAGCGGCTCGGCGTGGAGGAGGAGCTCACCAAGGCCGGCGCCAGGGCCGGGGCCGAGGTGATCATCGGTTCCATGGAGAACGGGTACATCTTCGACTGGCAGCCCACGCTCAACGCCGAGGCCGTGCGCCAGGGGCCCCGCGGGTCGGACAACCGGCTCGGCGGGCGATGACCGCTCTCCCGGATGCCGCTCTCCCGGATGTCGCTCTTCCAGATGCCGCTCACCCCGGTGACCGCTCTTCCCGGTGACCGTTGTGGACGGTGACCGTCTTCGAAAGGTGCCCGTCGTGGACACTGCGCGCGAACGGATCCGTACGGCCGCACGCCTGGTCGTGAAGGTGGGTTCGTCCTCGCTCACCACCCCGCAGGGAATGATCGACGTCGACCGGGTGGACGCCCTGGTCGACGTGCTGGCCGCCCGGCGGGGGTCGGGAACCCAGATCGTGCTGGTCTCCTCGGGGGCGATCGCGGCCGGGCTGGGCCCGCTGGGGCTGCCGGCGCGGCCGCGTGACCTGGCGACCCAGCAGGCCGCCGCCTCGGTCGGCCAGGGCGTGCTGGTGGCCCGCTACACCTCCTCCTTCGCCCGGTACGGCCTGCGCGTCGGCCAGGTGCTGCTGACGGCCGACGACATGATGCGCCGCTCGCACCACGTCAACGCCGAGCGCACCCTGGGCCGGCTGCTGGAGCTGGGCATCGTGCCGGTGGTCAACGAGAACGACACCGTGGCCACCGACGAGATCCGCTTCGGCGACAACGACCGGCTCGCCGCGCTGGTGGCCCACCTGACCCGGGCCGACGCGCTGGTGCTGCTGTCGGACGTGGACGCCCTCTACGACGGCGACCCCCGCCGGCCGGGAGCCCGCAGGCTCACCGACGTGCGCGGGCCCGCCGACCTGGTCGGGGTCGAGCTCGGCAAGGGCGGCGCGGTCGGCACCGGCGGCATGGTCACCAAGGTGCAGGCCGCCACGATCGCCACCGGCGCGGGGGTGCCCGTGGTGCTGACCGCCGCCGCGCACGCCGCCCAGGCCCTCGCCGGGACCGACGTCGGCACCTACTTCCACCCCGGGGGGCGCCACCCGGGCACCCGCCTGCTCTGGCTGGCCCACGCCACCACCGGCCGGGGCCGGCTCCACCTGGACTCCGGCGCGGTCGAGGCCGTGGTGGGCCGGCGCATGTCGCTGCTGCCCGCCGGGGTCACCGGCGTGGAGGGCGAGTTCGCCGCCGGGGACCCGGTGGACCTGTGCGGGCCGCGCGGCCGGGTGGTCGCGCGCGGCCTGGTCAACTTCGACGCGGCCGAGATCCCCGGGCTGCTCGGCCGCTCCACCCGGGAGCTGGCGGCCAGCATGGGCCGGGAGTACGAACGAGAGCTCATCCACCGCGACGACATCGTCATACTGGAAACCCACAACTAGTTCTTTTGGAGCGCGAGATGTCCGAGGACTTCCTGAAGGTGGCCCTGGCGGCCAAAGAGGCCGCCGCCGAGCTGGCCCCGCTGCCGAGGGCGCCGAAGGACGCCGCGCTCCGGGTGATGGCCGACGCTCTGGTGGCGGCCTCCGCGGAGATCGTCGCGGCCAACGCGCTCGACGTGCGCAGGGCCGGTGAGAGCGGCATCTCCGCGTACATGATCGACCGGCTCCGCCTGGACGAGGCCAGGATCGCCTCGATCGCCGAGGCGGTCCGCCAGGTCGCCGACCTGCCCGACCCGGTGGGCGAGGTGATCCGGGGCAACGTCCTGCCCAACGGGCTGGAACTGCGCCAGGTGCGGGTCCCGCTCGGAGTGATCGGCATCGTCTACGAGGGCCGCCCCAACGTGACCGTGGACGCGGCGGCGCTCTGCCTGAAGAGCGGCAACGCGACCCTGCTGCGCGGCTCGTCCAGCGCGTACGAGTCGAACACGGTGCTGGTGAGGGTCATGCAGGAGGCGCTGGAGGGCACCGAGGTGCCGGCCGGGGCGGTCCAGCTCGTCCCGGGGACGTCCCGCGACTCGGTCAAGGAGCTCATGCGGGCGCGCGGCCTGGTGGACGTGCTGATCCCGCGCGGCGGCGCCTCCCTGATCAACTCGGTGGTGGAGGAGTCCACGGTCCCGGTGATCGAGACCGGCGTGGGCAACTGCCACGTCTACGTCGACGCGGACGCCGACGTCGAGCTCGCCGTGCGGATCCTGCTCAACTCCAAGGTCCAGCGGCCCTCGGTGTGCAACGCCGCCGAGACGCTGCTGGTGCACGCGGCCGTCGCCGACGCCTTCGTGCCGCGTGCGCTGGCCGCGCTGGCCGCCGAGGGCGTGACCGTGCACGGCGACGCCAGGATCGCGGCCTACGGCGACGTGGTGCCGGCGACCGAGGAGGACTTCCGCACGGAGTACCTCTCGCTGGACATCGCCGCGGCCGTGGTCGACTCCCTGGAGGAGGCGGTCGCGCACATCAGGACGTACGGCTCGGCGCACACCGAGGCGATCGTGACCCGCTCGGTCGGCGCGTCGCGCAGGTTCGTCTCCCTGGTCGACTCCGCGGCGGTGGCGGTCAACGCCTCCACCCGGTTCACCGACGGCGGGGAGTTCGGGTTCGGCGCGGAGATCGGCATCTCCACCCAGAAGCTGCACGCGCGCGGCCCCATGGGGCTGCCGGAGCTGACCTCGACCAAGTGGGTCTACACCGGCGAGGGGCACTTGCGCACCGCGGAGGGCACGGTCCTGGCCTCGGCCGACTCCTGCTCCTGACGCGGGCCGACCTCCCGTACCGGTGCGGCGCTCCCGCCACCGGCGACGGGCCGACACCCGTCACCGGCGGCGGGCCGACACCCGTCACCGGCGGCGGGCCGACACCCGTCACCGGAGGCGGGACGGCGCCCGCTCCCGGCAGGTGGGCCGATGCCCGTTCCGGTGGCGGGGCGGCCCGGGGTGACCGGCCTTCCGCGACGGGAGGCCGGTCCTGTCGTGGGAGGGGTGTCCCGAAGCTCGTCCGGGCCAAGCCGGCCTCGTCTTATTACCGTGAGTTATAGTGTGTCGCTCACCGTGATCGAGATGGCTTGTGGTTTGACTGGACTTCATGGAAATCGTAGTGGCATTCCTATTTATAGCTTTTGTCCTCTTTGGTGCTGATCGCTTGTTGCTGTTGCTGGAGAGCCGGGGTCATGTCACCTGGCGCCGGAGCAGGCGCCGTGACCTGTCGGCCGAACCCACGGCCGAGCTCGACAGCCTGCTGGAGGACCCGTTCCGTGGACCGGAGGCCCACCCGTCGCCGGCCCACCGGCCGCCGGACCAGCCCTGAGGCCCGTTCCGCTCTCGGCCGGGTTCGGGTCCGGCCCCGCCCGGTCCCCGGAGGACGGGCGCCCGAGGGGAACGACCTCTTTTCGGAACTCCGGCGTGCCGCCGGGAAAACATCGCTCTCGCCCGCTATGGTGTGGTCTCCTATGGCTGGAGAGCAGGGAAGCGAGCGGGAGCGAGCGACCCGATAGGCGCAGAGGTCCCTGACCCATGTGGCCGACGCAGGAGGTCACGTGGGTCGTCTCGGGCGGGTCGGTCCTTACACGTTGCTGGAGCGTCTCGGCCGGGGAGGCATGGGCGAGGTCTACCTCGCCTCCGGGCGCCGGGGCGACAGCGTCGCGCTCAAGGTCCTCCACGACATGGTGGACGCCGGCTTCGAGGCCCGGATACGCCTGGAGCGGGAGGTCCGCGCGCTGCGCAGGGTCGAGAGCCCCTATGTCGCCCGCGTCGTGGACGCCGACCTCGAAGGGGAGCGCCCCTACCTGGTCATGGAGTACATCGAGGGGGAGACGCTCCTGGAGCGGGTGCGCCGCGCCGGCCCCCTTGAGGGCGGCGGGCTGCTCACGCTCGCGCACGGCCTGGCCACCGCCCTGTCGATCATCCACGCGGCGGGGGTGGTCCACCGCGACCTCAAACCCGCCAACGTGCTGGTCGGCGAGGACGACGAGCCGGTGCTCATCGACTTCGGCATCGCCCACGTCCTGGACGCCACCCGGCTCACCCTGACCGGCACCTTCCTCGGTACCCCGGGTTACGCCGCCCCCGAGCTGTTCGCCGACGAACCGGTGGGCGAGCCCGCCGACGTGCACGCCTGGGCGGCCACCGTGGCCTTCGCCGCGACCGGGCGCCCCACCTTCGGCCGGGGCACGGTCGAGGCGCAGATGTACGCGATCCTCAACGGCCAGGCCGACCTGGAGGGCGTCCCGGCCGCGCTGCTGCCCCTGATCCGCGCGGCCCTGCATCGCGAGCCCGCGAAACGTCCCACGGCGGCCCTGCTGTGCGGCCGCCTCGGACGGCTCGTCCGGACCGCTCCTCCGCCGCCCAGCAGGACCGGGCCGCCGGCCAGGCGGCAGGAAGGACGGTCCGGGGCCGGGGCCAAGGGCGACGGCACCGCCGGGAACGACCGGCCGCCCAAGGCGGGGAGGGGCAGGGGAAGGGCGTCCACCCCGGCGGACGGGCCGTCCGGGCCGATACGGCCCGCGCGTCCCGTCACCGGTGCCGACGGCACGTCTCGCGGCGGTCGGCCGGGGCCGGCGTCCGCGGCCGACGAGGCGCCCCGCGCGGCGAGAGGGCCCTCCGCGGCCGGGGAGGCCTCCGGTGGCGGGCGCTCCACCTCACCCGCGACCGGCGAGACCTCCCGGGGCGGCCGCTCCCCGGGAACCGGCGAGACCCCGCGTCCCGGTCGGGGTCCGGTGCCGGAGACCGCCCGTTCCGGCCGCGCTCCGGCCTCCGAGCCCGCCCGTTCCGGCCGGACCTCGACGGCCGAGAGGGCGCGTTCCGGGCGCCGGGCCTCCGTGGGCACCGGGCCGGTCCGGCGCGGGCCGGTGAGGAGCCGTCCGGAGACCACGACGGGGAAGGCGGCGGGGCGGGGCGGGGCGGGGCCGCTGCCCGCGGGTAACGGGGCACTGCTCCTGCTGGCGGTGCTGGCGGTACCGTGCGTCGTGGCCACGGTCATCTGGCCCGCCGCCACCTTCGTCGTGACCGGTCTGTTCATCACGCTGGCCCGTACGCTCTGGGTCGGGCACCGGCTGGTCAGGAAGCGCCGCTCGGCCCGGGTCCGGGGCGCGCTGCGGGTGGCGGGCTTCCCGTTCGTCCTCACCGGCTCGCTGCTGACCGCGCTGGTGTGGCCGGGACTGCCGGCGGCGGCCCTGGCCGGGTCGGTCCTCTGGCTGACCTTCGGCGGCTCGCTGCCGCCGCAGTGGTGGGAGACCCCCGCGCCGGTGGCCCTGTCCGGCGTGGTGTTCGGTGTCGTCTGCGGCGGCGTGCTCGGCCGGGAGATCGAACGGATCGGAGCCGAGCTGGTCGAGCTCCGCAAGGAGGGGCTGCGCGCGCTGGCCGTGCTGGGCGGGTTCGTCGCCCTGTGCTCCGCCGCCGTGCAGGTGATCGCCCTGCTGGTGTAGGGGGCGCCCTACGGGTGATCCGTCCTGCCGGTGCGGGGGGCCGTAGGAGTGGTCGCGTCCTGCCGGGGCGGCCGGGGCGGCCGGGGCGGCCGGGGCGGCCGGGGCGGGGCCGCGTCCCGGCGGGCCGGGGGCACCGCGCTCGGGTGTGAGCGCGGTACCCGGCGGGGTTCCGGGGCGCGTTCAGGCGACCTGGGAGGAGGGGGCGGCCCAGGTGTTGCAGGCGGCCAGGTCGCTTCCGGCGTGACCGCGGGCCGTCCAGGCGGCCCGGTTGGAGCCCTTGCCGTACGTCCGGGCCTGGCCCTTGAGATCGCCGTTCCCCCTCAGGACGCTCAGCAGCTTCTTCCAGTCCTTGCCGTCGCGGCCGAGGGAGTCCTGGACACTGCGGATGAACACGCCGCCCAGGCAGTCGCTGTACAGGTTGAAGCGCCGGATCTGCTCGTACATCTCACTCTTGTTCGCGTACGGCGTCTTGTCGTACGCCGCGTGGATGCCGGACAGGGACGCCACGTGGTAGCCGTACAGCGCGGCCGTGTGGTGGAGCAGCCAGAGATCGTCGGTGTTCTCGAGCCAGTCCTTGCCGATCCGGATCGCGATCGTCCGGGACCGGGGGCAGTAGAGGGAGTAGGATCCCGGGTCCTTCTCGAAGGTGAAACCGCAGTACTTCCTGGGCAGCCTGTCGAAGAACTTGACCTTCGGTGCGCCGAACGACATCCCCGCCGTGGTGATGTGCCCCTCCCACGCGGTGTTCAGGCAGCCGACCATCGCCTTCATGTACCGCTCGGCCTGCGCGCGCGAACCGTCCTTGATCGGAGGTTCGGTGCAGGTGGAGGCGGCGAGGGTGCCGGAGTCGTACAGGGCGTTCTCCGTCAGGGCCGGGTTCTTGACCGGGTAGGCGTGCGCCGTGCCGGTGAGGAGCATCCCGGCCGCCCCGGCCATGGCGATGATCGTGCGGATTCTCATGGTCAACGATGGTAGGGGTAATGCCTTCGCCTGGAGGACGTAAAAAACGAAGGGCCCGGGAGTGCGATGCCCGGACCCTTTCGGTGGTGCTCCGCGTTAGTTTCCATCGCGGCGGGAGAAGCGGTTGAAGATACGCTCCCCGGCGTTGACGGCACCCTCGGCCACGTCGCGCAGGACGCCGATGAACGGGTCCTGCGACTGCGACCAGGATTCCCGGTAGGAGCGGGCGGCGGCCCTGATCTCCTCGGAGATCTTCGCGTCGGAGTCGTCGGCGCGGCGAGGATACTCACCGCCGACGATCCTGGTGTACTCGCCGCCACGGCTCCACTTGTCGAGCTCGGCGACCCGGGAGACGGCGAACGGGTGGGTGGTGCCCAGCAGGTTGAGGACCTTGAGCAGGCCGTCGCGGACGTCGCCGGCGGTGTCGTACTCGCGGGCCTGGTCGAGGAAGGCCTCGACGTTCATCTCGTGAAGGCGTGAGCCTCCGGCGAGCTTCATCAGGGCGCGCATCGCCGCGTCCGGGTCCTGGCCGCAGAGCAGGCCGCCACGGTCGGCGGACAGCTCGGACTTGCGGTGCCACTCCTCCAGGCCGGCCACGATCGCGCGCAGGCCGATGTAGCCGAGCGGGATCCAGGCCACCCGGCTGGCCAGGCGGGTGAGGATGTCGAGCATGGTGCGGTACACCGCGTGGCCCGACAGGATGTGGGCGGTCTCGTGGCCGATGGCGAAGCGCTGCTCCTCGGAGTCCATCAGGTCCAGGAGGCCGGTCGTGACGACGATGAACGGGTCGTCGAAGCCGATCGCCTTCGCCTGCACCAGCGGGCTCTGCTGGACGTAGACCTCGGGAATGCGGTGCAGGTCGAGCGTGTAGGCCGCGTCGCGGCCCATGTCGTGCAGGGCTCGGAACTGCGTGTCGCTGGTCCGTACGGCCGAGGCGAGGTAGATCAGGCGCAGCCGGCGCTCGCTGACCAGGCCGGACATCTGCTTGAGAACCGTGTCGAATCCGCTGAGCGATCGCAGGGCGACCAGCGCGGACCTGTCGGCGGGATGTTCGTAGGCGCGTGAACTGATGCCGGGAAGCTGCACGCGGTTGCGATCCGGGGTGGTGGTCATGTCCGGCATGCTACGTCGGCCTCGCCTGCCCCGCGCGGGGGGTGATTAAAAGCTGGGTGCGGCTTGAGCGTATGGTCCGTTTCATGATGAACGCGGCTACCGGTGGGACCAGACGGCGCCTGGGTGTCATGGGCGGTACCTTCGACCCCATCCATCACGGCCACCTGGTCGCGGCCAGTGAGGTCGCCCACCACTTCGATCTCGACGAGGTGGTCTTCGTACCGACCGGACAGCCGTGGCAGAAGGCCGACAGGACCGTCTCGGCCGCCGAGGACCGCTATCTGATGACGGTCATCGCCACCGCCTCCAACCCGCGCTTCTCGGTGAGCCGCGTGGACATCGACCGCCCCGGCCCGACCTTCACCATCGACACGCTCCGTGAGATCTCCGCCGCCTGGGGACCCGACGTGGACCTCTACTTCATCACCGGCGCCGACGCCCTCGCCCAGATCCTGAGCTGGCACAACGTCGACGAGCTGTTCGACATCGCCCACTTCGTGGGTGCCACCAGGCCAGGTCACGTGCTGCACGACCCGGGCCTGCCCCGGGGCAAGGTCAGCCTGGTGGAGATCCCCGCTCTGGCGATCTCCTCGTCCGAGTGCCGCGACCGGGTGGGCTCGGGGGAGCCGATCTGGTACCTCGTCCCGGACGGCATCGTCCAGTACATCAACAAGCGCGGGCTGTACCGGGGGCCGGAGGATTGACCAGGGCTTTCACCGTCCGGCCTCCGGTTCAGGGCACATCGAGGGCACATCGGCGAAGACGGAGTCGACGGCGGCTCTCGCCCGGTCGTCGGCGTCCGGCCACAGATGCGCGTAGATGTTCAAGGTGGTCACAGCCGAGCTGTGGCCCAGCAGGTGCTGGATGGTCTTGACGCTCTCGCCGTACCGGATCAAGGCCGAGGCGTAGGTATGGCGGCAGACATGCAGCCCGGTTCCCTGGGGAATGCCGACCGTGTCGGCCGCCAGCCGCCAGATGTCGCTCCACGTTCCCCTCTTGATCGGTGTGCCGCGCGATGTCGTGAACATCAACTCGGCCTCCCGTAGGACCGGTTGCCGGGGGTTGATCCGATCGATGATCTCGACTGCCGTCGCGGGGAACTCCTCGAGATGGGTTGCGAGAATGGTCGTGACGCTGCCAGACAGGGGAATCGTGCGATGGCTCTTGGGTGTTTTGGGCGGCCCGAGGTAGACCTCATTGCCCTTTGCCGCGCTGGTGATGAGCTGCTGTTCGACCTTGAGGATCCTGCGCTGAAGGTCGATCTTCCCAATTTCAAGTCCGAAGATCTCGGAAGGGCGTAGACCCGTCCCTACAGCGGTCAGCACGATGGCCCGATATCGGGCAGGGACGGCGTTCGCGAGTGCCATGACGGTCTGCACATCCAGCGGTGTGACCTTCTTCGTCTCCGGAGCAGGTAACCGGATGCCGACGCACGGCGAGTGCCCGATGACCCGGTCCCGGACGGCCGCCAGGAAGATCGAGCTTACGTAGCCGTACAGGACGTGCACGGTGGAGGGGGCGAGCTCCTCCGAGCATCGCCGTATAAGCGTCTGTACGTGCCCAGGACGGACGGAGGCTATGGTCTGCTCACCGAGTACCGGGTAGACATGGATGCGCAGCGCACGGTCCACCAGGGTGACGGTGGACTCCCTGTGCACCTGGCTCGTCCGCCACTGCTCGGCGAACTCCCGGAATTTGACCTTGCCACGGGCGGCATCCACGTACTGACCCGAGGAGAGATCACTCTTAGTTTTCGCGTCGAACGTGTCGGCGGCCGACCGCTTCGTGAAGTTCCTCTTCCGCTGTTCGCCTCGGTCGTCTCGCCAGCGGACCTGCCAGCGCTCACCCTTGCCGTGGTCAATGGTGGGGGTTCGACCATGCTCGGAGCACTTCGGGTCACCTGGCTTGGGGTGGGACTTGTGCCAGCGGTCGTAGACGGTCATGACTGCTCACGCACCCATGCATAGATCTCCTCGGGCAGGTAGCGCACGTGACGACCCACCTTGTAGCCCTTCGGTCCCTTGCCGAGGTAACGCCACTGGTAGAGGGTGCTCACCGGGAGGCCCAGGAAGTCGGACAGCCGTTGGACATCCCACATGCGTTCGTCGGTGGTCGTGCTCACGGAGCCTCCTCTATCGGGAGGATCACAGGGATGCCGGTCAACGCGGCGGCGAGGAGTGCGTCACCGAGGGAGTGGCCCTTTCCGGTGTACTCCCATTCGGCGACGACGAGGACGGTGTCCTCGTCGAAGAGGGGCAGCCGACCGGTGGTGATCTCCTTGTCGCGGGCGTAGGTGGTGCGGTCGGCGCGGATGTCGCCGAGGGTGGTGGAGTAGTGGCGGGAGCGGGTGGAGAAGTGGCCGCGGAAGCCGAGCATGTGGGCCCAGTGGGTCAGCCGGAGGTCGGCCAGTTCGTCGAGGGCGCCGAGGCGCTGGCATTCGGCGATGAGGCGGCGGGGGTGTTCGCGGAGGTTGAAGGCGGCCAGGTCGTCGAGGGGGTTGATGCGTCGATCGAGGGTGCCGACGCATTCGGCGGCCTTGGTGGCGTACTTGGCGATGTAGCCCGCTACGGCCTGGTCGGTGAGGTCGCCGTCCAGGGTGATCGGGCGGGTGTCGATCTGTTCGCCCCAGTGCAGCACACGGGCGGGTGCGTCGAGTACGGCCGGAGCGGTGACGGAGACGGCGGTGGTGGCATGCCGTACGGCGTCGGTCAGGGTGTCGGTGGTGGCCCAGGCCGGAGGTGGGGAGGTGGGTCCTTCGGGGCCGTCGAGGCGGATGACGGCGTGGAAGTGGACGACGCCGCGTCGCTGGTACTCGGCGACCTTGGCGAAGGAGACGGTGGCCTGCTCGCGCAGTTCCCGCAGGGTCAGGCCGGCGGATTTGGCGACGCGGCGGCGCAGGGCGTCGGTGAAGTACCGCCACAGTTGCGGGGCCAGGGCGTTGAACAGCACCGAGCCTTCGTAGTCGTAGCAGTCCGGGCAGAGCGGTTCACCAAGGCAGGTCTCATCGGCGTGGTGCCGGGCCGTGCAGGACATGACCCGGCCATGCGGGCAGGTGGGGGCGTCGCGGCGGGCGTGACAGGGCAGCGCCTTGCCGTTCTGCTCCCGGCGGGTGTGCACGGTGCCGAAGGAGGGGGCGGTGAGGGTGAGGAACAGGCAGGGATGCGCGGTGACGGTTTCGGGGACGCCCTTGCCGCCAGCCAGGCCCGCGCGGATGAGCTGGTAGGTGTCGGCGCGGTAGGTCTCGGCGCAGGCCGGGCAGCGGGAGGCGCGACGGGTCTTGCACGGGACGCGAAGAACGCCATCAGGTTCGGTGCGAGTGCTGTAGCGGTGGAGCAGTTCGCCGGTGGCCCGGTCGATGTGATCGACGCGGCCTCGCAGGTGGATCGGCTGACGACAACCGTTCGTGGCGCGGACCTGGGCGGCCCAGCGGGTGTAGTCCGGGTCGTGCAGTCGGGTGATCATGCCCCTGATCGCGTGCGGGATGGCCGTGGATACGGGCAAGATGAAGACCTCCTTTCACTCGTTGGGGTGCGAAGGGGATGGCCCCCGACCTGGTAGGCGTCTTGGCGGATGTACGGCCAGGCCGAGGGCGCCGACGACTCTCAGCAGAAGCCGAGACCGTCGCAGTAGGAGCAGGTGTCGCCGTAGGAGTCGAGGCCACCCCCGCCGCACAGGCAGCGCCAGCGGTGCGGCGTGGCCAGCGAGAACGGTTCCCGCTCGCAGATGGGCGGGGCGATTGCTTCTTGGCCAGCATCAGACGACATCGGCGACTTCCAGGTAGGCGGCCAGGTCCCGCAGTCCCTTGATCACGGCGGGTCGGCGCTCGGGGCCGGTCATCGTGGTTCCCCTTGTCTCTGCGCGGGTTTGGTGACGGTGTGCAGGCTGCGGAGCAGGTCGGTGGCGAGTTGGTCGGAGACGCCCAATCGAGCGCGAAGCGTGCTGGCGGTGATGGGCCGGCCGTGTTGGGCGTGGTGTTCGATGGCCACGCGGCGGGCGAAGGTGACCAGCGCCGGGGACGGTCCGGTTGAGTCATCGGGGACGGCGTCGGCGGCGGGGGTGAGTTCGGGGATCGGCGGCGCGGGGACCGGTGCGGTGGAGGCGGTGACCGTCACCGCGGATGAGGAGGCGGAGTGGGAGACGGCCGCACGGCGTTCCAGCATCGAGACCGCGATGAGGAACGCCCCGGCGGGTGTGGCGGCGACCAGCCAGCCCCATACCGATGCTTCGGCTTGGTGCAGGTTGGCCGCCAGGGAGAGCAGGACGCCACCGGCTAGGACGAGCGCCGGCCAGGAGACCGGTCCGGAGCGCTGGCGTCCGGTCTTGGCGTCACGCTGGCGTTCGCGGGCGGCCATGACGCAGGTGAGGTCGACGCAGACGGCCACGGCCCAGGCCATCCAGCCGTGTTGTCCGTGCTGGGTGGCGGTGTCGTGGATGTGGGTGAACGATCCGGCACCCGCGATGGCGGCCAGGATGAGGACCGGCCCAGAGTCGAGCAGGTAGCGGGCGAGGTGTCGCATCGTTTCCCCCTTTCTGATCGGGTCGGTCGGTTCAGGCGTCGAGAAGTTCGGTCAGGTCGAGCTCGCTCGTGGCCGCGTCGTGGATGCCGGAGGTGATGTCGGCCCAGGCCGGGGTGAGGTCTGAGTACATGCGGGCGGCGTGTTCGGCGGCCTGCTCGGAGACGTAGAAGGAGCGAGCGCGGTACCACTGACCGTCCTGTCCGGCGACGATGGCCACACCGGGGGTCTCGGCGGGGATCGCGCGGGCGGAGACCAGCGCGGCGGGGTCGAGGTCGCCGAGGGTCATGGTCGCTGTCTCCGGGTCGTTGACCCGGTGGCAGATGCGGCCCGAGCACTGCGCGCGAAGCGCGGTGACGCCAGGGCCGAGGTCGGAGCCGATGCGCTGGCCGCAGCAGAACAGGTAGATCCCGAAGGCCCGCCCGAGCTGGGCCACGCGGAGCAGCGCGGTTGAGGTCTTGGCGATCTCGTCTTTCTCGCTCTTGTCGGCCATCAGATACAGCTCGGCCAGCTCGTCGACCAGGACCACGATGGGGATAGGCCGTATGCCGGGTGGGAGTTGCCAGATGTTGCGGGCGCCTGCCGTACGACACAGGCCCATCCGGTCGATCATCAGTCCCACCAGGTCATCGAGCAGGCCGACCGACTCGGCGCGGGAGGTGGCCAGCGCCGACAGGCGCGGGGTGTAGGGGGTGAACTCCACGCCGCCTTTGAGGTCGAAGCCGACCAGCGCCACCGGTTGCGGGGCCAGGCCGACGATCAGGGCGTTGGCGAGGTTGGATTTTCCGGACTGGGTCGCTCCGGCGTTGAGCCAGTGCGGCACGGTGCGAAAGTCGATCTCCCAGGGCTTGCCGGTCTCCAGCTGTCCCACGGTGACCTTGAGCAGTTCGGAGGAGGGTGGCAGGTCGGCGACCCGGA
The DNA here is from genome assembly GCF_040640155.1 of Streptosporangium sp. NPDC023615. NCBI lineage: Bacteria > Bacillati > Actinomycetota > Actinomycetes > Streptosporangiales > Streptosporangiaceae > Streptosporangium > Streptosporangium sp. NPDC023615. The sequence continues at coordinate 77,051 of NZ_JBFABE010000023.1, read as the reverse complement.
CGAGGGGATCGCGCATGGTCGTGGCCAGGACGATCCGTCCGGGGCGGGGTGAGGAGACGCGGACGGCGTGGACCCGCCAGGAGTGCGCGAGGCGTTCGGCGGCCTTGGCGTAGTCCTCGGGGATCTGGCCTTCCAACAGGTGGAGGGTGACGCGCCAGCCGTGCCGGGTGGGCAGGGGCAGCCACATCCAGGGTTTGGTGTCGACGGCGATGCGTTGGAAGCGGCGGCGGACCTTGACCAGGCCGGTGGAGGCGACCGCGCCGGGGGTGAGGGTGAACCACCAGCGCTGGCGCTTCTTGGTCAGGCCGCAGCCTAGGGCGACCTTGCGCCAGGTGGCCCGGACGCCGATGGCCGTCAGCGGATAGCCGGCCACCAGCCAGAAGGAGCGGTAGTGCCAGCGCCGCCAGGCCCACAGCCCGGCCACCACGACGGCCACGACAACGACGGCATCGAGGAGCGTGAGCAGCAGGTCATCGCGCAAGAGTGCTCACCTCCATCGGGAGGATCGAGGCGGCGCGGTAGCTGATGCCCCAGCGGACTTCGCCGTTGCGGGTCTGCTCCCAGACGAAGCCGACCAGGTCGACGGGGTGGACGGGCATGCCGAGGGTGACAGGCGGTTCGCCGGAGGTGTTGACGCGGATCAGCTCGATGCGGCCGGTCGCGTCGATGGCCGACATGGCGACTTCGTAGACGGGGTTGCCGCTCTTGTCGGTCTTGATTTCGCCGGTGTCCTTGTTGACCAGGCGGGGGCGGGGTGCGGCGACGCAGACGAACTGCAGTTTGGCGGTGTCGACGGGGATGGGGATGTTGCGCATGGTGGGTGACCTTCTATTCGACGTAGCCAACATAGTTAACCTAGTTGGCTCGGTTGTCAACGTTCTCATGGTTGGCTTGGTTGCGCGTCTGTGCTGAACTAGGAGCAAGCAGACGGCGGAAGAGGGATGGATGGTCAAGAACACCGGGCGGCCCGGCTACCTGCAGATCGCCGACGATCTGCGCGAGCAGATCCGTACCGGCGCCCTGGCCCCCGGAGCCCCGCTGCCGTCCACCACCCAGCTCGCCGAGCGCTACGAAGCCTCGTTGAGCGTGGTGAAACTCGCCGTCGGCGTCCTGCGCAACGAGGGCTTAGTGATCGGCCAGCAGGGCAAGGGCGTCTTCGTCCGGGAGGGCGCCGCGCCGGCGCCGGCCCCGTCGGATGAGCTGACCGAGATCCGCGCCACCTTGCACGACCTGTCGGAACGACTCGCCCGGGTCGAGTCTGCTCTGAACGACCGCCCGTAGGCGGTGTGTGCGGTCATCCGCGGACGTGGCAACCGGTCACCCGCCGCGCCAAGACCGCCGAACGGGTCGGCGCGGCCGTGCGCAGGCTCATGCACCGGTCCTCCTGGCGCATCCCGATCAGAACGAGCGTGTAGCCGACGACCACGACGGCCGTGAGCACCAGGGCGACGATGAGAGGGATCGCGCTCACGTCCAGATCACCCCCGCCTCCACGGTGCCGCGCGGGTAGCCGGCCGGGCGCCGGACCTCGCCGCGCCGCCTGCTCGCCTTACGTCGCTTGGCCTGCCGCCGCAGCCAGCGTGCCGAGGCGTGGCACTTCCGGCAGAGCGTCTGCCCTTCCTCCACGGCCGCGCCGCAGGCGCAGACCGGTCCCTCCTCCAGCGAGGCCATCAGGTCGATCATGTTCGCGTCTCCCTTCGTCGAGTCGGTGTCGTGCGGTGTGACACCGAGAATCCGCCCGAAGGGTGGGACGAGATCACTACAGGACGGGACATGTTCGGGACGTCCGGCATACGATGTCCAAGTCCCCGGACGTCCCTGACGGGCAGGTGAGATGGCGAACGAGCGGCTGCGCGCGGCGCTGTTAGCGAAGGGTATGAGCGTCGCGGTACTGGCCGAGGCCATCGCGGTGGATCCCAAGACCGTCGAGCGGTGGATCACCAAGGGACGCGAGCCGTACCGGAAACATCGATTCGCCGTGGCGTCGCTGCTGGGTACGGACGAGACCTACCTGTGGCCGCAGGCTCTCAGCCAAGAGCAGGTCGTGGCCGCGTCCGAGAGCGAGATCATCAATGTGTACCCGCATCGGTGGACGATGCCCCGGGGGGCGTGGGAGGGCCTGTTCCGCGGTGCGTCAGAAAAGATCGACATCCTGGTGTACGTCGGGATGTTCCTTGCCGAGGACGCCGGGCTGATCCGGCTTCTCGCCGAGAGGGGCAGGTCCGGGGCCCGGCTTCGCGTCCTGCTCGGCGACCCGGAATCTGAGGAAGTGATCCGGCGTAGCGCCGATGAGGGCATCGGCAAGGACGCGATCTCAGCGAAGATCCGGAGCGTGCTCTCCCTGTACGCGCCGTTGCGCGAGGTGGCCGAGTTCCGGATGCACGGCACGACGCTCTACAACTCGATCTTCCGGGCGGACGACCAGGTTCTCGTGAACACGCACGTGTATGGTGAGGTGGCCTCCAATGCGCCAGTGCTTCATCTGCGCAGGGTGGCCGGCGGGGACATGGTGACCACGTACCTGGACAGTTTCGACAAGATATGGAACGAAGCCCGCCCGGTAGAGTGGTGATCATGTCTCGGCGGATCGACTACCACGACGACCCCGGTGCCCCCACGCCCAACAGCATGGTTCCATCCGTGAACGCGGTGGTCACCAACGACGCCGGCGACATCTTGATGATCCACCGCACCGACAACGACAACTGGGCACTCCCCGGGGGTGCGATCGATCTGGGCGAGTCGGTCCCGCAGGCCGCGGTACGCGAGACGGCGGAGGAGACCGGAATCACGTGCGAGATCACCGGAATGGTCGGGATCTACACCGACCCCCGGCACGTGATCCTCTACACGTCCAACGGCGAGGCCCGGCAGGAGTTCTCCATCGTGCTCACAGCACGTGCCATCGGGGGATCGCCGACGACGAGCAGCGAGTCACGCGAAGTGCGATGGGTTCCGTGCGAGGACGTCCTGTCCCTCCCGATGGACCGGGCGATGCGGATGCGGATCGAGCACTACCTGAAGGGCGCCGACCTACCGCACATCGGCTAGCGCCGCTTCAACAGAGGCGACCGCAGCCAGAAGCAACGGCTCGTTGATGCCGATGACACGGGTCACCAGGTCGCCGGGACCGTAACGGGCACGGATCTCCGCCAGGCGCTCATGCACGGTGAACCGCTCGCCGTTCGGGCCGGTGGTGATGTCACAGTAGATGAGCGCTTCGGCCAGCTCGGGCCGTCCCTCACGGAACTCGGCGGTCAACAGGTCGATCAGACCGAGCTCCCGAGCCTCGTTGATGGCAACCGAGTGGTAGGCCACCAGACCGCACAACGTGTCGTCGACCCGCTGAACGTCTCGCAGGTATCGGGCACCGTCGAGCGGATGAAAGCCAGTGTCGACGAGATCAGGTGCGTAACCGATGTCATGCAGCCAGGCCGCGGTGATCAGCAGATCAGCGTGTTTCCCGAGGATCGGCGTCAGCGAGACGGCACGCGCGGCCACCCCTTGCGTGTGCGCCCAGCGGCGTGGCAACGGCTCCCGGAGAAAATGTTCGGCCAGCTCACGAGCCCATTCGGCGTGTTCCATGCGGTTCACGATAAATGCCGACCCCCGGAGGACGACCAGAGCGAGAGCGAGACGTCTCAAGACGTCTCAGACTTGGGCCGATCGGACGAAGCGGCCCTTACCGTGTTGGGCGACGATCAGCCCTTCGCGTTCCAGTTCGGCCAGGGCATGACGGACGGTGTTGCGCGACGCCCGATGCCGACGGCGCAGTGCATGCTCACTGGGCAGGGGGGCGCCGGCGGGAAACGCCCCTGCGCGGATCTGTTCGCGCAAGGCGCGAGCGATCACCTGATAGCGGTAGGTCGCCTGCAGATCTGGGGCGTCCCCTCTCACGACACGTCCTTTGCCGGGCAGGGTGACGATCAAGCCTTCGTCCTCCAGGACGGCCAAGCCACGACGGGCCGTGGACCGGGCGATGCGGAACTGGTCGACGAGAGCCATCTCTGAAGGCAGGACGCTGCCCGGCGGGTACGCGCCTGTGGTGATCTGGTCGCGGAGCCAATCGGCGAGCAGGTGGTAGACCCGCCCGCCGGTCAGCCATCTGTTTTCGCTATGGGACATCGTCGCCGAGCTCAGGAGCGATAAGCGTTGACGATCTGACCCAGATCCAGGCCCAGCTCTCCCTGCTCGCCGTCGCGCCAGCTGGCCTGGGCCGCCTCAGCGATCCGATCGGCGGCGGGGAACAACTTCAAGCACGAGACCCGCTCGTCGTGCTGATCGCCCCAGTAGAACCACAGGAACGGCAGATGGACGTAGACGCGGCGAGGGCGGAATGCGCTGTCGGTGACGTCCAGGCACGGCCGATCCTTGCTGTCGGTGATCAGGACCGCGATGACCTCCCGGTTGATCAGCTCGTTGCGGAGCGCGGTGAGCAACTCGACCTGATAGGCGTACTGGTTCTCTTTCACGGTGCTCATGGATGAAGGACTCCCATCGGACGGTGAGGGCGGAGCCCTGGGTGGGCGGGGCTCCATGCCGACGAGCTTCGCTGTCCGGTAAGAACTCGGGCACCGCAAGTTAGGGACGTCTAGGGACGTCTTATGTTAGCGTCGCAAGCACCGGCCCTCCTGCCGCGGAAGGTGCGTCCCCGATGAACGAAAACCTCCGGCACGCCTTGATCCGGGCGCGACTACAGCCCGTCGACATCGCCGCCCGCCTGGCGGTCGACCCCAAAACCGTCGCCCGCTGGATCAGCGGCCGCATCCCCCACCCTCGCCACCGCTTCGCGGTCGCCGATCTTCTCGGAACCCACGAGAACGACCTGTGGCCTGACGTCTCCTACGGCCGACGCCACATCACCGGCGAGATCAAGGCCGTCTATCCCCACCGCTGGTCCGTACCCGCCGAAGTCTGGCGCTCGTTCTTCCAGGCCGCGGAGAAGGAGATCGGCATCCTCGTCTACAGCGGACTGTTCCTCGCCGAGGACGCCGGCCTTCTCCGAATCCTCACCGAGCGAGCACGGGCAGGGGTACGGGTCCGCATCCTGCTGGGCGACCCCGACAGCCCGCAGGTCGCCGCCCGAGGCACAGAAGAAGGCGCCGGCAGCGACGTCATGGCCATCCGCATCCACAACGCCCTCGCCCTTTACCGCCCCCTTCAAGACATCGAGGGCATCGAGATCCGCCGGCATCGCACCGTGCTCTACAACTCGATCTACCGCGCCGACGACAGCCTGTTGGTCAACCTGCACGTGTACGGCACCCGAGCCTCCGAAGCACCCGTCATCTACCTGACCCGCACCGAGGCCGACAACGCCACTCTGACCTACCTCGACAGCTTCGAACGCGTCTGGAACAGCACCGAAACCGCAGGTCAGGCGATCTGATGACCTTTTGGCTTCAAGATCGAACGTAACTTATCTGTTCGCTTTCAAGGGCGATCCGCCTGCGGCGTCTCGCCGCGCGTTGGGCGGTCGCTGGCCGCGCTGCGGCTCTTCGGCCGGTCGCGGCCAGCACCGCCCACGCGACATTGCATTCTATATGCGAATATTTCTCATGTTGATATCAACGACTGAACAACGTCATGAAATGACCATGCGGTACGGTCCTCGCCGTGGCAGACTAGTCGCATGTCTGAATTCGACTCACAGCCGAAGTCAATCCAGTCCATCTATGCGTGGTACAGCGAAAACAAGCTCCTAGTTAATCGCCGCTATCAGCGCAAGCTTGTGTGGACCTTGGAGGAAAAGCAGAAGCTAGTCGATTCGGTTCTTAAAAACTATCCAATTCCCGCTATATTGCTTGCTGAACGAGAAAATGGCGTCTATGAGGTGATCGATGGTCTGCAACGCCTCCATACCATCGTCTCATTCATCGAAACCGCGTTCACGACAATCGATGGTAGATATTTCGATGTAGCACAGCTTGTTACGGCGAAGAACCGATCTAATCGCGGTAAATTCTCGATATCCGATGGGGATAAGCTGTCCGCCCAGGAGGTGGGCACGCTTCTTGATTACACAATAGCAATGTACGTGATGCGAAATGCTTCAGATGAAGAAGTTGATGACGTTTTCTCACGGATTAATACTTATGGACACAGGCTGAGCGAGCAAGAGCGAAGGCAAGCGGGAGTAAGGGACGATTTTTCGGCTCTCGTTCGAGAGCTTTCTTGTGAGGTTCGTGGAGACGCGTCAAGCGATGTCCTCACTTTGGAAAAAATGCCATCTATAAGCATTGATCTTCCAAAGACGAAGCATGGGTACGAAGTTGAAGCGGACCAAGTTTTTTGGGTTGAGCAGGGAATCCTAAGGTCAACCGATCTAAGAGACTCTATGGACGAGCAGTGCATTGCTGATATTGCGTCTTCAATTATCGGCGGCAAAATAGTTGAACGTTCAAAGGATGCGCTTGACCAGCTCTATGAAACCGGATCATCTGAGAATAAGCGGATTATTGCCGCACTAGATAGCTATGGCTCGGAAAGGTATGCAGCCGAGTTTAAACTATGCTTGGACGAAATACGTGCAATCTGCATTGAAGGAAGTAGTCGGAAACTCCGGTCGATAATTTTTTCCAAGTCAACCACCAACCCATTTCCGGCGGTTTTTGCTGTACTGCTCATTGCCTTCCATGAGCTACTAATTGGAGAAAATAAGAAGATCGCAGACTATGGGGCTATCAAGGAGGCAATTACGAACCTAGACAAACGTATAGAAACTAGCAGGGCATCAACCTCTCCTGACCAGCGCCGAAAGAACGTCAATACCATAAAAGGGTTGATCCGCCCACATCTTGTAGACGGTGAGGCGCGTGATGTCTACGGTGATCATACCGTAACGGATATCGACGCCATCATTCGGCGGTCCGAGATTGAAGCGCCCCACTATGAGCTGAAGCAAGGGATGCTTCGACTTGACAATAGACGAGGTATTGACCCGGATATATTGAATCGCATTATCTGCACGGTCGGTGCGATAGCAAATAACGGGAAGGGGAGAGCTGGAACAATTCTAATTGGAGTCGCAGACAAAGAGGCTGATGCGACGAGAGTGTACGCCTTAGATGGTGTGGAAGCTCGGAAAGTAGGCCGTCGCTTCGTTGTTGGTGTCCGGCGGGAAGCTGTGGTACTCGGTGAAACATCGGAAAGATATTATGCACGCTGGAAAGAGGCAATTCGTTCATCCGATCTGCCTCGCGGTTTGAAAGGTGATGTACTCGCCAATCTTGTGTATTCCGACTACTATGGGCTAGGTGTAATCGTTATTCGAATTCCTGGTCAGAGGGAACCATCAGTTATTGATGGCAAGCTTTATGTTCGAGAAGGTGATGAAACGGTGGAGGTTTCGGAGCCGTCTCGAGTCATGGAAGTCGCAAAACGCTTCATCTAAACGGGGCTGGTCAAGCAAATTAATCGCATATAGGTAGTCTGAAGGTACTAGGTAGCTGTATTCGGTGTTGCGGCCATAACGATCGCTGGCGTCGCCGCTCACCGCACATCGCTGGGGCGATCGACTGCCGCAGCCCTCCTTCGTCGGGCCTTGCCATCGGATGACCACGCCTGAGGTTGCACGAGAACTGGCTACAACATCGGTCACTACAAGCACATGACGATAGCCCTCGACCACCACTGACCTCGGCTAGAGCCGCTGGCAACTGGGTAGTTGCTCCACCCGAGAAGCGGAAGTTCGGAGGTTCAGCTTTGCCTTTAGCTGCAACCCCTAACTCGCATTAATGCCTAGGACGGATCGCCGTTCGAGCCCATGATTTTTGCTGGACATACGGGCATTTGATGCTCAATGATGTATGTAGGTAGCATAGATGTACGTCCGGCTACGAATTGGGTGGAGCTGTCCTTGATGGGCTACCAAGCTGAGTGCGAGCACCCTCGTAGAGTTCTGTGATGATTAAGGTCGCCTCTATGAGGATACGTTTATGGACCTAGCTGTTCTCGTGACCGTAGGCGGAGCCGTTCTCTTGTTCGGTGCTGGTTGGCTCATCGACAAGTTCTTCGGGGGACTCATTGAGGAAATCGGTAAGCGTACTCTTGATCGGCTGCTGCGTCGACCGAGTAAGGGTTTGCTAGGCCAACGAGCTCTTCGTAAGTACGTCAACGATGTGCGGCGGAACTACGCCACCCACACCATGAGCTTCCGCCAGGATGATGCAGCCATCACCGTCGAAGAGGTCTATATTCCGGTCCAGTATCAGTCCGGCGGGCGGCGGCTAGACGTCGAGCAGGCCGTTGTAGGACAGAGTCGTGTAGTCATCGTCGGCGAGCCCGGTGCAGGAAAGTCAATGCTGCTCAAGCACCTCATGTTGGCTTGGGCCCGTGACCCTATGCGCGATCCGCACGTACCGGTTCTCATTGACCTACACCAGTACGGCTCCAGCACCCTGAGAGAACTGCTAGCCAAGGCGCTAAGCCATGGTCGCCGGCAGATCAGTCTTGAGCAGTTGGATGACGCGCTCGATGCAGGGCGCCTACGGCTGTATTTCGACGGTCTGGATGAGGTGACCAGGGATAACTTTCCAGCCGTCCTCAATGAGCTTCGGGAGCTGGCCAGAGGAAACAGCGGTTGTCCTATGGTAGTAACCTGCCGCGAGTCAGTCTATAGAGGCATTCTGGCCGCTGAGTTTGGCGCGCCGCTCAAGGTTGCCGAACTCGATGACGCCGCGCTACGCCGACTGCTGTTACTCCTGATCAAGGACCGCAAACGATGTGAGTTGCTAGTGGCTGCGCTACATGCGAATCGACAGGTACTGGAGCTTGCTCGAAGCCCAATGCTGCTCACTATGATCTCCTATCTCTATGAAGAGGGTCTTTTCGGCGAGCGGGCAGAAAAGCTGCCCAAATCTCGATCAGAGTTCTACGAGCAGGCTGTTGCTTACCTATTACGCAGGGATGAAGCGCGTGGCTTGAACAGTATGACCCGCCACGGACCCGCAGTGAAGCTAGCGGTTCTGCGCAAGGTGGCATTGTTGTTAATGAACAAGCCAAGCGGGAGGACGATCAGTCACCGCGAGTTGCTGGCCGAAGTCCGGGCGGAGGCAGACGATTTCAATCTAGAGCCCCGTGAGGCGACTGAGTTGATCGATGAGATCGTCGACCGCAGTCGGCTGCTGATCCGGCTCGTCGACGCCGACCAGGTCTACGCCTTCCGTCACCTCACTCTTCAAGAATATCTTGCGGCAGTCGAGTTGACCAAGCGTGGCGACGAACTACTCAAGCTGTACAGAGGCAACCCCACCACTTGGCAAGAGGTAGTGCGAATCTGGTGTGGGCAAGTCAGCGAGGACTGTACTTGGCTACTGCGCGCAATCTACACCGATCCCGAAGCTCATCCACTGGTGCTCCTCTGCCTTGCCGAAGCAACGAGAGTTGATCATGCATTCGCCGAGAAAGTCATCGATGCTTTCATCGCCCGAGTGCGCCGTGAGGAGCCCTTACAGGAGTCGGTTATCCGCGCCCTAGGCACACTGGCGGGCGCAGGTGGGCCGCGTGGTCGCCGGGTACTGTCTGCGCTGTTGGAAATAGCTGATCCAGACGTGGACGCTCCGGCGCATGTTGCCTACCGCGTACTAGCAGCCTCTGGTGCCCCAGAAGCCCTCCGGCGTCTACTTGAGGCTGCGGACTCGATTCCCACAGCTCGCCATGCTCTGCGAACTATGGGCGACCTGGCTGTACACGGTCTGGCTAAAGAGTGGCGGATATGGACGATCGATGAGCTGGGCCTTCTCGGAACACCTGCTGCCGCCGAGGCTTTGTTCGAGCTACTGCCGGAGTTTCATGACCCCCAGCGAGTGGCCTGGTGGCTAGCGGCTCTGCTAAACAGCGACGATGTGCGGGCGGCATTTAGCGGCAACACGAGCCAAGAGAACTCCACATGGATCACCAAGCCGTATCGTGGTGATTGGTCGCCTCAGCTTTGCTCTGTGGTCGAGGTAGTTGTTAAGACTCTGCGTGGTTCGGAGATCTCACACTTGGTTGAAAAACAGCGTTCCAAAGCTTCGCCTGGTTTATCTTCGGCTTCGGTGCCTCCGGCTGGATTACCGTCTATCTTCCCACCCATCGCGCTCGCTGCCCTGGCCGCCGATCCCAACCCTATAGTGCGACTCAGCTTGAAACTCTCCGAGCCTGAGCGGGTGGCTCTTGAGGTAGTCAAAAGCCGGGTAAGAGTGTCACCCGGTATGCTTGAGTCTCATGATTCCGGTCAGGTTTGGTCTGCCCTGTGGAATATTTCCCACAAAAACGCTAATGATAAGGAACTCCGTACGGCTGCTGACAAGTTAGCAGAGCTGGTTATCAGTAAGGCGGAGATCGGCGAGGCGGTCAAGAATCTCCTGTGTGCTCTTGAGTGGCCAATGAGGGCGGTCATAGCAGGTGGATTACTTAAAGGTTGGGGAGGCCGCCAAGACTGGGCGCTACTTAAGGAAGTCAGGCCGAAACCCGTATTGCTACGCCGGATCTTCGCTGTCTCTCTATCGCTGACAGCGCTTCTCGTCGTAGGAGCTGGCTGCTATCGCCTCGTATCCACCATCCGCGGTTCCTGGCCTGGGGGAGCCACTTTGCTGGTATGGGTGACGTCGGGGGGAATCGTATTACTCCTGGTTGCAGGAGTACTATGTGTGGTCACATCACTCTTCGATATTGCCAGACTCTTCAGTATTGCCAGCTATATTGTGACATTGCTAAGTGGTGTTGTGGGCGGCGTTGGGCTGCTCATGTGTGGCCTGATGACGCTCGCTGACGGACAAGCTCCGCTCGTTGGTGGCTATGGGATTTGGCTCTTAATTTTTACTATCGGTATCTGCATACTCTTTGGTCTTGGTTACCGTCAACGTTACCGTCTATGGGCTAATCCTTATCGTCGTCTTCTTGTTCGTTGTGCACCGCATTGTTTACCATCGCATACTACTCCAGTGCAGATCGGATTGTTTAGTCACTAAAAAGCTTTACGGGATTACGTGGCCGTTGAGATATGGAAGTCAATCGGTATTAATCTTCCGCGCCTTTGTGGCTGCTGCTCCTTGAAGCAGGAAAGCGCGGCGCGCTTTTCGGTCGCGATCGGTTCGGTTTGGCTCGCCGACAGCTAGGTGAACCTCTTCGTTCCCGATGAGCTTCAGGCGGTGACCCTGTTTACCCATGGATCCGATGCCCCAAGCTCCTGCACGTCTGGCTTCACCTGGAGTCGGTGATCATCCTGGTTGATGTCGCACCTGACTGGGCGCTGCGGATCATGCCTGGCGAGCCGGGGGGAGAGTCACATGATGAAGGAACTCGGTAGCCACGTTGACGCCGTTCCTTTCCCTGCCGAGGTTCTCTTCATGAGGCATATGGGGGAGAAGCTGGTGCGGGTACTGGAGGGGGGCGCTACTGAGGATCCCGGCCAGTGAGTGCAAGCGAAATTCGTCTTCGACGGAGAGGCGTGGTCGCGTGGAGCTTCGGAGATGATCTCCGCCTGGCCGATGGCGAGTCGTCAGGGCCGTTAGAGGAACTGCTCACGGTTGCAAACGCCTGTCCTCATTTGAGAGCCCTGCAGGGCACATCCAGGGCACATGACCAAGAGAAACCCCGAGGATCAGCGGAAGGCGCCGAGAAGTGAAAACGCGCCCTGACCAGGTCTGTCGTACGTAGGACCTGATCAGGGCGATTGGGTTGGCGCTACATCAACAAGCGCGGGCTGTACCGGGGGCCGGAGGAGTGACCGGGGCTCTCCGTGTACGGGCCATGGCGACGTGCCGGCCGCTCGGGGAGGCCCTCAGCCGCGCTTCCCGGGTGAGATCGACAGCAGTGCCCGGCCCTTCTTGATCGACACCAGGCTCACCTCCACCGGGGTGCGTTCGCGGAACGAGAAACTGGAGCTTCCGCCCTCGCCGAGGGTCTGCCACGCGCCGCCTCCGTTCGCGTGCTCCACCCAGTACGTGATCGTGTTCGCCTTGACGGCCACGACCTTGAACCTCGGGTAGTGGAACTTCTTGGCGTTCAGCCGGATCGTGACCGGTTCGGAGAGCTTCAACAGGCAGTCACCGTCGAAGCAGTCCTTGACCCTCGTGGTGGGCTTGCGGGACGGGGACGGGGACGGGGACGAGGGCGGGGACGGGGTCGCGGTCGGGCTCACGGCCGGGGCCTCGGGGCTCGTGGTGCTCGTGGTGCTCGTGGCAGGTGTGCCGGGCGTGTGGGAGGAGGGGGCCGCCTGTGGTCCGGCGTCGGGCGAGCCGCAACCCGTCAGGGCGCACACGGCGAGCACGGGAAGGAGTCTGCGCATGTCGTGGCGTTCCTGTCGCTCGGGGGACCGGCGTCGGGCGAGCGCCGGTGACACGCGAGGTTATTCGATCGGCTCCGGGAGGGGTCCCGGGGAAGCCGGGTCGAGGATCACCAGGTCCGCCTGCTGGATCGTGGCGGTCACCAGCAACTGCGTGATGAGGTTGTGGTTGAGCGCGTTACCCAGGGGTGGCGGGATCTCCTCCTCCCGTAACCCGGCCACCTCGGCGCTGAGCCGCCGGCGCACCTCGTTGACGATGTGCGCGGCGCGCTTGCCGGTCCAGCTCTCCCCGGGGCGCAGTCCGCCCAGCTCGTCGGCGACCTGGGCCCAGGTCAGCGGCTGGGGGTACGGTTCCTGGCGGAGGTAGCGCTGGCTGAGGCACACCAGCACCAGGTGCTCGACCGGGCTCAGGTCCCAGGTCCTGGGGCCGGCCGTCTCGGCCTCGTGCCGGCCGGGGGCGCAGCGTACCGCCGTACCGGCGGCGATCCGTACCTCCAGCAGGTGCTCCTGACGCGGGGACACGATGAACAGCGGGGTGTACGCCGAGGGCAGCTCCGCGTGCTGCCCGCCGAGCACCAGGCGCGAGCCGGGGAAGCGGATCGCCAGCCGGCCGGTGTTGTGCAGCACCCATCCCGACCGCGTCCCGACGATGCGCCCGTGCCGCCGGCTCACGTGCGTGTCGTCGCCGCCGACACAGACGTGGACGTCCGGCTGGCACCGCCCGAACACCAGCTCCAGCCCGGCGTCGGGCGCCACGCGCATCCCCCCGTTCGGCCCCATGGCGAACAGCGTGCCGGGCACGGCCGGGGGCAGCCCGTGCGCGAGGCTGCCGAATTCCCTGGGCAGGATCTCCACCTTCGTCACGACGGTCGTCTCCTCCTTGCGGTCCGCTCACACGCCAGTGGTCGCCCTCCGGGAGGGGCCGGATCGTTCAGACGGCCCCGTCACCCCCTCCACGGCTGGGCACGAGGGTGCTGGAGGAGTTTCCCGCGCCGGCCTCGAAGCCGTCCACGAGCACCCGCCACCTGACCGCTCCGGCGGGGAAGCGGAATCGGATCCGCCACTGATTGATATCCGGACTTTTTGGTATTTCGATGGTCTTCCGCCAGGGCAGTTTCACATCCTTCAGCGTCTTCGACCGGCCGTCCACCGTGTAGGTCACCGAGATGAGCCGGACATCGCCCGTCAGGTGGAACTCCAGCTGACGTCCGCGCGCGGCGGACGGGGCCGGGGCGGCGGGCGTGACGGTGAGTGCCGGTACGCCCGGCGTGGCACCGGTGCCCGTACCGGGAAGGACGCCGGTGGGTACGGCCGGCGCGGCGTCGTCCCGCACTCCCGGGCCCGCCACCGGAGGGCGTCCGGCCCCGCCGAGGACGACGATCACCGCCACCAGGACCGTCAGGAGGGCGCCGGCTCCGGCCCAGACGGACCGGCGGTGGCCGCGCGCCGTCCCTCCGGTGCCGGTGCCGGTGCCGCCGTCGCGGGGGAGCGGCGGGTTCTCCGCCTCTCCCGCACGCCGCCCGATCGCGGCGGCGACCGGGGCCGGCAACGCGTACGCCCGGCCGGGCCCGTCGTGCCGCAGCGCGGCGATGCGGTCGATCAGTCCGTCGGCGGTGGGTCGGCGGCCGGGCTCCAGGTCCATGCAGGAGGCGATCAACGCCCGCAGGTCGTCCTCGGCGATCTCGTCCAACCGCGGCGACTCGGTCCGGACGCGCGACACCCTCACGTGCCACGGCCCCTCGCCGAACGGCTCCGCCCCCGTCCGGGCGAACACCAGGGTCGCGCCGAAGGAGAAGACGTCGGCGGCCGGTCCGGTCGTGTCACCCGCGATCTGCTCGGGGGACATGAAACCGGGCGAGCCGGTCCGCGTCCCCGGCCGGGTGATCGTGGCGGCGTCCACAGCGCGGGCGATGCCGAAGTCGATCAGCCTCGGGCCGTCCGCGGTCAGCAGCACGTTCGCGGGCTTCAGGTCCCGGTGCACGATCCCGGCGCCGTGGATCGACCGCAGCGCCTCGGCCATCCCGGCCGCCAGCGCCCAGACCGTACCGGCCGGGAGGGCACCCGCGTCGCGTACGGCCTCGTCGAGCGACACCGACGGCAGGAACTCGCTCGCAAGCCAGGGCACCTCGGCGGCGGGGTCTGCGTCGAGCACCGCCACGGCGTACGCGCCGCCGACCGCCCGCGCGACCATCACCTCCCGCCGGAACCGCCGCCGGAACTCCCGGTCCTCGGCCAGTTCGGGGCGCACCATCTTGATCGCCACCGCGCGGCCGCCCGCGGAGCGCCCGAGGTATACCGTCCCCATGCCGCCGGAGCCGATCCTGGCCAGCACACGGTAGCGCCGGTCTCCGGTCCCGACCCAGCGCGGGTCGTCGTGTTCCAGAGGCCGCACCGCTACCCCCGGGTCCCGTCGGGCGGGGCGAGGGCGTTGACGTACCCGTCCCTGGTGGCGACGAACACCAGCCCGCCTGCGCTCACCGGACCCGACCTGAGCGTCATGTCGGCACCGTACGTCCACAGGACACGGCCGGTCGCGGGGTCCAGCGCGTGGACCCGCCTGTCGGTGCCGCCCACGTAGAGCGTGCCGCCGTACAGGCCGAGCGCGTTGCCGTAGCCCTGGGGAGCACCGGCGCCCAGCGCGCGGGACCACACCGTCTCACCGGTGGTCGCGCGCATCGCCAGCACGCCGTCTCCGGCGTCGGCGTACACCATCCCGCCGCCGGCCTGGAGCAGGAACCCGTTGCCCGCGCCGACCCTGCGCCAGGCGCGCTTCCCGGTGTCGGCGCGGACGGCGTGCAGGACGTACCGGGTGTCGCTGACGAGGAAGAGACCCTCCCCGTAGCTCACGCCGAAGGCCTCGCCGATCGGGTACGACCACCTGCGCCTGCCGTCGCGGGCCCGCAGGCCCGTCAGTTCGCCGTGGCCCGCCGCCGCCACCGTGCCGCCGCCGGCCGTGAACCCGTCGAGGCCCGTGACGGTCGCCGACCACCGCACCCGCCCGTCCCGCGCGTCCAGGCCCATGAGCCGCTCACCGCCGCCGACGCCGCCGACGCAGGCCACCGGCCCGGTGACCACGGCCTGGAGCGGTGAGAACCCGGGCCGCACGTCCACGATCCACAGCGTCCTGCCGTCACGCGGGCTGACCGCGGACATGTGCGGCGAGCGCGACGAGATCAGGAACGCGAGGCCGCCGGAGGTCCCGGCCAGCTCCCCGCGGCGCTTCCACCGGACCCGTCCGGTACGGGGATCGACGGCGTAGGTGTCACCGGCCTCGCCCCTCACCAGCACGAGATCCTCGCAGAGGAACAGGTCGGCGTAGTAGTCACCGCTCTTCACCCGCCACCGCCGGACGGCTCGCGGTGGCTCGGCGGAGGAGGGGGGCGCCCCGGAACGCGACGGGTCCGAACGCGACGGGTCCGAACGCGACGGGTCCGAACGCGACGGGTCCGAACGCGGTGGCCGCGGCTCCGGCGCGGCGGCCGGAGGCTCGCCCCGGCTCCACAGCAGCGCCCCGAGCCCGCCCGCGGCCAGCGCCCCCACCGCGGTCCCGGCGATGACACTCCGGCGCCGGACGCCCCGGGGGCCTCCCGGCGCGACAGGGAACGGCTCGGCGGTCGCCATGTTCATGACCGCGTCGTCGAGCACGGGGGATCCGCCCGGCTCCTCGGGCAGGCCGGGCGCGTCCACCGGCCCCTCCGCCGCTCGCGGTCCCCCGGGCCCGTCCGGCCTCCCGGGCCCGTCCGGTCCCTCCGGCCCGACGGGCGCGATCGCCGGGGCCGGCGGCAGGACGGTCCGGGCCGTGCGGCGGTCGATCTCGTCGGCGACCGCCGGGGGCAGCCATCGGGTTCCCTGCAGCGAGACCGCGCCCTGCTCCCCGAGCCGTCGCAGCACCTCTCCGGCCGAGGGGCGCCGCGCCGGGTCCGGCCGCAGGCAGTCGACGACCATGTCGCGTAACCACCCCTGTCCGATCCCGTCCAGGTCCGCCTGACCGGTCATGATCCGGTACTGCCGCGACCCCGCCGGGCCCGTCCCGAAGGGTTCGACCCCGCCGGCCGCGTAGGCCAGCACGACGCCCAGCGTGAACACATCGCTCGCGGGCCCGACCTCCACCCCGGCCACCTGCTCCGGCGCCATGAAACCCGGCGTGCCGATGGGAACCCCCCTCTGAGTGATCGTCGCCTCGCCGCTCGGTCTGGCGATCCCGAAGTCGATCACGCGCGGCCCGCCGGCGGTCAGCAGCACATTCGCCGGTTTCAGGTCGCGGTGCACCACGCCGGCCCGGTGGATGGCGGCCAGTGCCTCGGCCAGCCCGCCCGCCAGCGCGCGCAGCGACTCCGGCGGTATCGGCCCGAACGTGTCGACGGCCTCGCGCAGGGTCATCCCGGGCAGGTAGGCCGTGGCCAGCCAGGGCGCCTCGGGGTCGGCGTCCAGCACGGGCGCGGTGAACGCGCCGATCACCCGGCGCGCCGCGGTCACCTCACGCCGGAACCGCGCCCGGTACTCAGGGTCGGCGGCCAGGTGTCTCCTGATGACCTTGACGGCGATCAGCCGCCCGCTCCGCGACCGCCCCAGGTAGACCACGCCCATGCCGCCCGAGCCCAGCCGCGCCAGCACCCGGTAGGGCCCTATCCGGTGGGGATCGTCGGCCCGAAGCGGTTCCACCCGCCTCGCCTCCCCGAATCGCTTCGCGCACAAGGCATCACCGCGAGAATTCTAGGACGGATCACCGGTGAGCCCCAGTGGTAGCCGATCGATGGCCCGTCACCGTCCGGCGCTCCACAGGTTCTCGAAGGTGCGCAGCAGGTGGTCGTACATCACGCTGCCGTTCCCGAATACGAAACAGGGCGTGTTGCGCCCGTGTGCGCTCGATAGATACGGAGTGAAATAGGCGAAATGATCGGTGATGATCGCCCGGCAGGTATGGGGGGCATCGAAAAGGCGCATCTCCACCTCCGGGTTGGCGGCGACCACCGCCGAGAGGTAGGCGATGTTGGCGGACACCTGCTTGGCGAGCAGGCCGGACTCGAAGCCCGGGTCGACGCGCCGCATCTCCTCCTCCCGGCTCTGGAGCCAGCGCCCCGGATCGGCCGGGTCGGGCAGCAGGATCTGCACCGACCGCAGCCGCGTGTGCCGCTGCCGCCACACCTCCTGGAAGCTGTCGCGGGTCAGCTCGTTGCCCCGCCCGGCCAGCACCTTGATCCAGCGGGCCGCGCGCAGATCGGCCGCGAGAGCGGTATTGGCCGCCGACTGTTTCTTGTAGGCGCGTACGACCCCCAGCCCCGATACGCGGGACAACAGTCGTAACAACAACTTTCTCGGCCATGACAATCCGAACCACCCGGCGGCCACCGTGAGCCCGGTGGCGATAAGCGAACTGGCGATACCGATGACGAGCTCCCGCACTTGAATCTCCTTCGCAGGACATATCGTGTGCCGCCGGGACGCGTGCGGTCTAGGGTGGAAAACCCGATGTTCTGCATGGAGCCCACCATGATAGGCGTCATCACCGCTCTTCCCCTGGAATTCACCGCCGTGCGACATGCGCTCGGTCCGCTCCGGAAAGTCTCGCCGCCCGGCGATCCCAATCGGTACGTCACCGGTGAGACGGGGGGCGGCGTGGTGGTCACCTGCCTGGCCATGACGAGCAATGTCCCCGCCGCCGACGCGTGCGCCCATTTGACGCGCAGTTTTCCGCGGGTGCGAACGTTGGTGATGTGCGGGATAGCGCTCGGCGTACCGTGTCCGGGCGACCCGGAGCGGGACGTACGGCTCGGCGACGTCGTGGTGGCCACCGAAGGGGTGGTCCACTACGCGCACCGCCGGGTCACCGAGGCCGGCGGCGCGCCCCGGGGGCCGGTCCTTCCGGCTTCGCCGTCGCTGCTGCGGGCGGTCAACGAGGTGCGCGCGCTGGCGCTGGGCGGCGGGCCGCACTGGGCCGGGGCCGTCGGCCCGCCGTCGGCCGCCTACCGGCGCCCGGAGCCGGGGGAGCCCCGGGTGTTCTACGGGAAGATCGGCAGCGGGGACGAGCTGCTCCGCCACGCCGCCAGGCGCGACGAGATCGCCCGCCAGGACGGTCTGCTGGCGATCGAGATGGAGGGCGCCGGCGTGGCGTGGAGCGCGGCGCTGAACGGCGCGAGCTGCCTGGTCGTACGGGGCGTCAGCGACTACGGCGACACCGCGAAGTCGGACGCGTGGCAGCCCGCCGCCTCGCTGGCGGCGGCCGCCTACCTGCGTGCGATGCTGGAGCACCTCACCCCCGCCCGCCCCGCCACCGGCCCGCTCACCCTGCTCGACGTCGCCGAGGCGCTGGAGCGGGTGCCGTCCCTCCAGACACCCTCCGATCGCGACGACGTCCTGCAGCTCCTGGACCCGGCGATCGCCGGCCGGGTGAAGCGCGACCCCCGGACCCGCCAGGCGGTCCTCAGCCTGGCCGACGTGTGCCGCAGGTATCCCGACGGGCTGGAGCGGCTCCTGGAGGTCCTGCGACGCATGGAGGGCGACTCCGAGCCGGTGCGGGAGCTGGCCACGCTTCTGGGTGAATTCCGCGCCCAGGTTCCCTAGTGCTTCCCGCGGGGCTTACTGGTCGAACTCGCCGTCGACCGCGCCGGCGACGAACGCGTCCCATTCGGCCCGGGTGAAGACGAGGACGGTGCTGTCGTCGGTGCCCCCGTTGCGCATGAGGATGTTCTCGCCCACGAACGCCACTTCCACGGGATCGTCGATCTGCTGGTCGCTCGTTCCGCGTATCCAGACAATGGATGACAGGTCGAATTCTGTCGCCTTTGGTTTGATATGCACCATATCCGTAGTTTATGACGGAATCGTGCCGGGCGCAGGTAAGTCGCTCAAGGGCGGGCCCTGTCGGTGTGGGGAGACCCCACCCGATAGAGTAGCCGTGTGATCACTCTACGCTACCAAGGAGGGGAGTAGTCCATGTCCCAGTCGCCCGTATGGCGCAAGAGCAGCTACAGCACCGAGCAGAACCTCGGCACGTGTGTGGAGGTGGCCCGGCTGGACCGGCAGGTCGGGGTTCGCGACTCGAAGAACCCCGCCGGCCCGCACCTGACGTTCACGCGGAACTCGTGGGCGGCCTTCGTCGGCGCCGTCAAGAGTCGAGCGATCTGAGCGGTGGGACGTGCCGCCGGCGCGCCGCACGTCCCACCTGGTTGTCGAACTCTCCTCGTTTCACGGCCGCCACGAAGGCTTCCCAGGAATTCATGGACACCACGAAGCATGCTTCGTGGGGGTCCTTGGTGTCCTTGACGGCGCGATGCGATCCGAGGTTCGCCACGGCCACGCATGTCCCCTGCCCGTCGCTCCACGAACTTTTGCGCCAGAGAGAATCCGCACTCTCGTTCACGTCGCAGTACTCCAGGTCCGCAGTGGAACGCATCGGCAACCGTACGACTTCTTTGATGTTAATAGATCTTCTTATAGACCGATAGGATATATATCGCAGTTCGCGCGATTTCCCTTGACGGCATCGAGGAAGCCCGGGTGATCCTCCCCGAAGGTTCTCCGGTAACCCGTCAGGGTCGAGGCGAGCAACTTGTCCGCCTCCTGTGTGTCGCCCGTCGCGCGCAGATCGAGGCTCAGGTTGAACGCGCACGTCAGCGTGTTCGGATGGTCGTCGCGAAGCACCCGCCGTATCCGCTCCAACGTCTGCCGGTCCCGTTCCAGCGCCTTGTCGTACCGCTCCAGGGCGAAGAGGTCGCTGGCGAGGTTGATCGCGCAGACCAGGGTCCTGGGGTGGTCAGGCCCGAGCACTTCCGTCAGGGTCTCCAGGGCCGCCTGGTCGAGCTTCCGGGCCTCCTCCGCCTGACCGGCGAGCCGCAGGCTCACGGCGATGTTGACGTCGGCGGTCGGCGTGTTCGGGTGGTCCGGGCCGAAGATCTCCTCGTAGAGCTGCCGGGCCCGCCGCCCCAGTTTGACCGATTCGGCGATCCGGCCGACGTGGCGCAGGTTGATGGCATGGTTCATGGAGACGGCCACCGTCACCTGGAATTCCTCCCCGTAGCGGGCGAGGAACAGCGAGATCGCCTCCTCCGACAGCTCCAGCGCGGCATCGTGGTGTCCGGCCTTGCGGCTCATGACCGACAGCAGGGCGATGCCCTCCATGGTGCCCGGGTGGGAGTTGCCGTAGCGCCGGCGCATCTCGCCGGTGTGGAACTTCTGGAGCTCGAACGCCGTCTGGTAGCGTCCGCACTCCATCTCGTCGATCGCCAGCGCGGCGCGGGAGCTGAGGGTGGTGAGGGCGTCGGCCCCCATGACCTCTTCCTTGCGGCGCAGGGTCTCCTCGTCCAGATCCCTCGCTCTCCACGGGTCCCCGGTCAGCCGGTAGTCGATGGCCAGCAGGTGGGCCTGCTCCAGGGTCAGCGGATCGTCCGGGCCGAAGAGCCGTGACAGGGCCTCGTAGGCCTTACGGTCGATCTCCAGCGCCTCGCCGAACCGACCCAGGTAGCGCAGGTCGGCGCCCAGATAGCCCTGTGCCTCGAGCGTGCGTTCATGCTCGGGGCCGAGGCGTTCGAGGAGCGCGTCGCGGGCGTGCAGGTGATGCAGGTAGGCCGCCTCGAACTCGGCCCCCAGGCGCAACGCCCGCCCCAGGCGGAGCTCGGCCGCGAGGGTCGAATCGTGTTCCGCCCCGAGGCTCCCTCCCCATGCCTCCACCGCCTTGCGGGCGAGGTGGAGAAATCCCTCGTTGTCCCCCCACATATAGAGGTAGTCGATGAGGTTGAGCAGCAACTGCCGGGCCCACGGGTCGGGAGATTCCTCCAGCTTGGAGGCGAGCACGTGGGGGAACAGCGCCTGGTACTCGGGCCACCGCGTGCGGTTGCCGGGTTGCTGGGGGTCGGCGTTGGCGAGGAGGAGATGACCGCAGTGACGCAGGAGGGAGGCCTCCCGCTCCGGCAACTGGCTGGTCACCACCCGCTGGACCAGCCGGTGAAGGGAGATCGTGTTGTTCCGGTAGTTCATCTTGGCCAGGGCGTACTGGTTGATGGCGCGCATGGCCCGCGCCACGGCGATGGGGTCGCGGAGCGCCTCGAGCAGTTCGGCCGGTCCCTCCAGATCGCGGCTGCTGGTGAGCAGCGTCCGGGGAATGGGTTCGGGCGCGAGGAAGGCGCAGACCCGCAGCAGTTGGAGGGCCGCCGGATGACTTTCCTGCAGGCGTGCGAACGAGACGTTCCAGGCGGCGGCCACCGGCACCTCGGCGCCCTCCACGTGCAGCAGCTCGTTCCGCTCGGCGTCGAAGAGCTGGAGGTACTCCGAGACCGGCATGCCCGTCTCGGCCAGCCATACGGCCGCCTGCTCGATCGCGAGCGGCAGGTCTCCCAGGCGTTCGGCGATCGCGTCGGCGTCCGCCTCCGTCAGATCCGGCCCGCGCCGTCGGAGCAGTTCCCGGCTCTCCTCCCGCGTGAAGACGTCCACCTCCAGCGGGGTCGCGTGGCCGAACCAGTCCCGCGAGCGGGAGGTCACCATGATCTTCCCCGGCCCGTTGGGCGGGAAGAACTTCCTGACCTCGTCCACGTCCTCGGCGTTGTCGAAGACCATCAGCCAGTTGGCGTAGGGCCGGCCGAGCCGCAGTGCCTCTTTCACCGCCGGCACCGCCACGTTGGGCTCGGTGACGTTCAGGTCCAGATGAACCGCCAGGTCCACGAACGCCTGTCTGACCATGGTCAGGCGTTCTGCGGGAATCCACCAGATGAGATCGTAATCCTGTTGGTGGATATAGCAGTACTCAATGGCGATCTGGGATTTCCCGACACCGCCGAGGCCGTGCAGTGCCTCGGGCAGTACCGCGGTGGTTCCTGCGGACAGGCGCTCGTGCAATTGATTGAGCACGGTCTCGCGGCCGGTGAAATTGAGGTTCTTCTGTGGGACGTTCCAGACCGGCGGCGGCTGGTTGGCCTGCCGGGCAGGGGCCGTCTCTACCGAGCTCATATTGATGGTCACTCCAAAAGGGTCGTGCGGCTGTGGTTCCTTGACGAGGTGCGGGTATGCGGCCGGCACGTGACCCTCCTGTTCGGAAGAAATCGCATGGCCGGAATTTCTCGGCCCTTCCGGGTGTATCGCCGCGCGGAGGGAGCGAGCGGGCGCGGAGTAGGGCCCCGCCATCGCCTCGAGCGCGGAGACGACCGGGCGCACGATCGGTTCGAGGTCGGGCGGGAGGTCCGGTACGCGGGCGCCGGAAGGGGAGACGACCACCTCGTACAGGACGCGTAGTTCGCTCATCTCGGGACCGAGATGCTCGAAGGCGGTGAGCAGGACCTGAGCCGTGTCCGAGCGGCGGCCCGCCCGCAGCAGTTCCTCCCGCACACCGTCGAGGAAGTCGTAGGGGATGTCGAACGGGCCGGCGGAGGCGTTCACCCGCCGGATCAGGCCGCTGCCCAGCAGTTCGGCCAGGTCGGCCTCGGTCGCCTCGGGTACGAGCCGGCGCTGGACCAGCCGCATCACCGACGACACGAGCGGAACCGAGGCCAGGTGCACGGCGAGCTCGAAGGCGTTCGAGGAGGCGCGCAGGCGGAAAACGCGCACGCGCTCCTCGGCCGAGAGGTCCGTTCGCTGATCATCCGGTTCCGGCCGCTCGTCCTCGTCGGAGGGGCAGGGCACGACCGCGGCGCGCCAGCGGGCGAGCCTGCCCATCACGAAGCCGGCCCACATCGTCACCTGAGCGCGAGTCGTCCCTATGACCGGCGTGGGCACCGTGCCCGAGGGAGGGGACGCCTGGTAGTCACCGGTCGCCGCCGCCACGCCGGGTGCGCGGAGTTCGACCCTGACCGGCGTGATCCCGGTGCGCTCCCACAGTCGCGCGGGCAGCAGGTGCACCACGCAGACCGCGCTGTGCCCTCCCCAGTGTGCCAGCAGACGGTGAGCCGCTCCGTTGTGCCAGGCGTCGCCCACGCCGTCGGTCAGGACGACGATCAGCCGTCTTCCGTTGCCTCCCGGCGCCGACAGGGCGGTCGCGGGCCGGCCCGTCCTGTCGTGCGGCCCCGTTCGCAGCCGCAACGCGTTCGTGTCGGCACGGTCGGTGTCGAGGAGGTGCCTGTGGATCAGACGGAAGGCCGCGACGTCCTCGAAGGCGGCGGCGAACGTCTCGGCCGTCTCCCGCTGGAGCAACGCGAAGCGGCTGTCGTCGATCACTATGTCCAGGCTGAGCCGGCGTTCGCGCGGCGGTCTCACCACCGGCAACCACAGGTCGTCGTAGGCCGCCTGGTCCGCCGTGGCCTCCTCGTCCAGTTCGGGCTCCCCGAAGGGGGAGTCCACGAGAGCGCGGAAGGCGCGCATGGCCCTGGGCAGCTCACGCCGCCGGGGGCCGGTCACGAGCAGGCTCCCGGACTCGCCCGGCTCGCTTCCGCCGATCGCCGGGTCCGCCGGCGAGGGGCTCGCCACGGCACCGAACGGCATGTCGGCGGCCGCGGTGGGCGAGGGTCCCGCCGTGTCACCGGCGGCTCTCACCGGGTCGGCCGCCGGAGACGGCGGCTGCGACGACGGTGACCGCGACGCCGGGAACCCCTCCTCGTCCATGGCGTGGGCCGTGACCAGCGCGGCGAGCCAGAGCAGTTCGGCGGCCTCCTGCCAGGTCGGCGCGCCGGCGCCGGCCGTCGTGGGGGACGCCGGCGTGCTCACTCCGTGCCCGCCGCGTCGAGGCGGCGCAGCACCACGCCGAGCACCTGCTTCCAGGTGCGGTCCTGGCGGACGTCCTCCGCGCTGTGGATGGCGAGATGGAGGGCGTTGAGCAACTGGTCGGCCGCCACCGGGTTGCGGTCGCGGTATTCCAGGAACGTCTGGATCAGCCGGTCCTTGTACGGCTCCGCCCGCTCGGCGAAGTGCGCCACCGCCAGGTCGGCCAGCCGGTCCCTGCTGGGCTGGGACATCTCCAGCCGGATGCACCGGCGCAGGAAGGCCGGGGGGAACTCGCGCTCACCGTTGCTGGTGATGACGATGAAGGGGAAGGCCCGGCACTGGACCCGGCCGTGCCGGATCCGGGCGGTGCCCCCCGCGTCGGCCGTGTGCACGACGACCTCGGGCTCGCGGGCACGGGCACGGAAGAGCTCGCGGATCTGGTACGAACCCTCCTCGAACGTGTCCAGCAGGTCGTTGGCCAGGTCGAGGTCGCCCTTGTCGAATTCGTCGACCAGCAGGACGCGGGGTTGCTCGTAGGGCAGCAAGGCCGTGCCGAGGGCGCCGAGCTGCACGTAGTCGCCGATGTCGGGCTCGGCCCCCTCCAGCCGCGCGTCCTGGACGCGGGCCACGGCGTCGTACTCGTACAGCCCTGAGCGCAGGGTGCTGCGGCTGTTGATGGGCCAGCGCAACACGGGACCGAGGCGCAGTTCCCGTGTCACCGCGTAGGCGAGGGTCGACTTGCCCACCCCGGGCGGGCCGGTGACGAGGAGCGGGCGCCGCAGGCACAGGGCGGCGTTCACCGCGATGACCTCGCCCGGGGCCGGAACGGATCGTGCCAGGAAACCGATATGGCCCAGTCTGCGCTCGAGGTCGGCCGGATCCTCCGGTGGAGGATCGAGCGGAGGACCACCGTCGAAGGTGCGCCACGGCGGCGGTGGCGGAAGTGCCTGGTGAAAGGGAATGTCATCACGCGGTCGGCCGGTGCCCCGGTAAAGATGCCAGCCACGGGGAATCATCGTGAGCCCATCGTCCCCATGTGGCTTTTCCACGCTCATTAGTGGAGCTTCCTCACTTGGACGCATGATTCGGGCAGTCTTCAATAGGCCTCTTGTTAAGGATCCCCTTGTCTTGCCTTCGATGCAAGCCTGACCAAGCCGATTTCCTAGGCCGGTGACCTCAACCGTGGCGCTCGGGGCATGGGCCTGGTCGGATCATCCCACAGCAATGCCACGTCATACCCAGGTTCCGCAGAACGCAGCGCGTGCATGCCGGTCGGGAGTTGTCCGAGACCTCGCGGATGGAGGAAATCGGCCGCCAGCCGCCGAAAGTCCGCATTCATCCTGATGTCTCTACACCATAGGACAATAGGTAATCCGGCGTCGATCGCCGCCGCGAGCTGGATTCGCCCCCGGGAGTCTCTCGGGGGGATCGACAGTACGCAGGCGACCAACCGCTCGCCGCGCAGGAGCTCCGCGTGCATCATCTCCGGCGCGACGGCCTCGACCGGGACGAAGTACACCGTGCCCTCCCCGCGGACGACCTGGTCCCAACGCTGGTGCCAGTGCCTGTGCCTGCTCCGCGGGCGCAGGTGCTCGTCGCTTCGCAGCACCACCTCGTAGTCCGCGCCGAGCGGCCGGGGCGGCAGGAGACCGCCGGTCCGCCTGGGCCAGCGCTCGACGGCCAGGTCCAGCAGCTCCTCGGAAAGCAGGAACTCCAGCACCAGCGGTCCACCCCGGGTGTTGCTCCGGGTCTCCTCGGTCCGCTCGACGAGCTCCTCCACGTAGGGGGGGATCTCATCGAGCGGCAGCTCCACCTCAGGGCCGCGTACCGGATTCCAGCCCGGCTGGTCGGCCTGCGACCAGTGGACGATCCGGTGCAGGTCGCGCCCGTCGTCGGAGACCGGAAGGGGGGAGATCTCTATGACGAGGTAGACGGGAAAGTCGGTACGGGTCTGGGAGGAAGGTGAGCTCTTCATCAGCTGTTCGAGCCTGCGGGCCGCCTCCTCGTCGCCGTTGCGATGGAACCTCGCGCCCTGCGCGTCGATCCAGCGGTGGAGGTCGAAGGACAGTTGAGGATCCTGGCCGGGTTCGTGGTGGACCAGCCGCAGGTACAGCTCCACCACGAACAGCAGGACGGGCGGCAGGGCCCCGGGACGGGCGTTGGAGTCGCGGAGGAAGTCGTAGATCTGCAACGCCGTGGTGAGGTGCGGCGGAAGATAGCGTCCTCCGTTGTCGGTCACCTCGTAGTAGAGGTGGCGCAACCCGGTCAACTGGCAGGCGCGTAACAGCCTGACGATCGTCTCCTCCGCGTCCGGCTCCATCACCGGATCCGCGGAGCCGAGCAGCTTTCTGAGACGCTCGATCACCGGCGTCGAGGCGCCCAGAAAATAGCGCACCGCGGTCTGCAGCGCGTACGCCCCGCCCTCCGCGGCGAGCGTCCGCTCGACCACCCGCAACATGTGCCCCGCAGGGGTGGGGGCGTTCGGTACATTAAGATCGGACCGCAAATGGGAATTTACCGCGTAAAGAAGGTCGGTGGAGTCGATTCCCGCCTGCCTCAACAGATCGGCCACGGCGCCAGCGACAGGTGCGCGCACTTTTCTCCCCATCGAACGCCGATCTTGCAAATTTGAAGGCGATTCTACTAAATCCAGGCCATTCTTCCAGTCATCCGGAAAACGAGTCGGCGGATGCCCCTGGGTGAAAGACGCGAGGCACGGCGGTCCCGGCGCGGGGCCGGTCCGTGAACGACGAGATCCCTCGTCGAGGACAGGGGACACCCCTCGACGTGCCCGGCGGGAGACACGGCACCGGTGGGACGTGACGGCGATGGCCCACGGGCCCGTCCCGGTGCCCGGGAGGTCGTCCCCCCCTCGGGGATACCGTGAGCCGGAGCGCGTTTCGTGAAGATTCGCTATGATTCGAGGAGTTTGCGTGGTACGGGTATCCGCAGCTCACCCGCTCCGAGCGCCGAATCTCCCGGATCATTCCGGCCGCCCCGGACCGGTGGGCGCGGCCCCGGCCGCGGAGGACGAACCCGATCGGGCCGCCGATACGCCCGCGGCGCGGAATCGGGCGGCATACGACAGGCGTTGTTCGAACTGTGGCTCTTCAACGAGCGCCCGATCGGGCACCCTGATAGGTGACAGCGCCGACTAGCAGGAGGACTGACCCACACCGTGACAGCAACCGACAGATCCGTCCAGCTCGTCAGGCTCGCCGCTGAGGCGGCGGCGGACAAACTGGCCGATGACATCCTGGCCTACGACGTGAGCGAGCAGCTCGTCATCACCGACGCGTTCGTGCTCTGCTCCGCCACCAACGACCGCCAGGTCCGCGCCATCGTCGACGAGATCGAGGACCGGCTGCGGATCGAGGCCGACGCCAAGCCCGTCCGCCGCGAGGGCGAGCGCGAGGGCCGCTGGGTCCTGCTGGACTACATCGACATCGTCGTGCACGTCCAGCACGAGGAGGACCGCACCTTCTACGCGCTGGAGCGCCTGTGGAAGGACTGCCCCTCGATCTCGCTGCCGGACAGCGTCACCCAGGTCGCCGCCCAGCGCGCCCGCGGGGCGGTAGCTGAGTGAGCCCCCGCGTCGTCTGCCTCAGGCACGGCCAGACGCTGTGGAACGTCGAGCACCGGTTCCAGGGGCACAGCGACATCCCGCTCGACGAGACCGGGGTCACGCAGGCCGCCCGCGCGGCCTCGCTGCTCGCCGCGCTCCGTCCCAGCATGATCGTCTCCTCCGATCTCCAGCGGGCCTTCGACACCGCCTCGGCACTGGCCCGGGTGACCGGGCTGGAGGTCAAGGTCGACAAGGACCTGCGGGAGCGCGGAGGCGGCGAGTGGGAGGGGCTCGTCCGCGAGGAGATCGCCGAGAAGTGGCCCCGGGAGTTCGTCGCCTGGGAGGCGCCGGGCGGTGAGCTGGTCGCCGACGTCGCGGTGCGGGTGTCGTCGTCCATCCGCCGCTGGGCGGCCGAGCTCGACTCCGACGGCCTGCTCGTGGTCGTCTCCCACGGAGCGGCGCTCCGGCTCGGCATCGCCATGCTGATGAACCTGCCCGAGGAGCTCTGGCCCGCCCTGGGCGGGCTGGGGAACTGCTCGTGGTCGGTGCTGGAGCAGTCGCGCAAGGGCTGGCGCCTGATGGAGCACAACGCCGGCACCCTCCCGGAGCCGGTCAGGAGCGACGACAGCCCCGAGGCCACCGAGGACGAGCCCGGAGTCGTCCCGGGGTGACGAGCCCGTCGCGGTCTCGTCCTGGCCCGCCCTGACTCCGTCGTGGCCCGGCTCGGCCCGTGTCCGCCGGGCTCGCCGGGGCCGCCGTGGCGGGCGGCGCCGGGGGAATCCGCCCTCCCCGGCATACGCCCCGGGGGCGGTGCGGGCCTCCCGGCCGTCGATTAGGTGAACACGCCGGTGTCCTTATATGCTTCCCGAGCGCCGCGACGAGAGCACTCGCAGCGGTGGCCAGGGGCTATGGCGCAGCTGGTAGCGCGCCTCCATGGCATGGAGGAGGTCTGGGGTTCGAATCCCCATAGCTCCACCTGAGGGTCGTTCTCGCAGCGGCACGAAAGTGGTTCACGAGATCCCGCCCGATCGGTTCGATCGGGCGGGATCTCGTCGTTTTCCGGCAGGCGGGGAGCCCATCGTCCGGGGTGCCGTCAGCAGCCGAGGGTGACGGTCGTCCGGGGTCGGCCCGAGGCGGGGTCCAGAGGCACGGGGAACGACTGCCCGCCGGTCACCCGGATCTCGACGGAGTTCGGCCCCGTCCAGGTGACCGAGTCGAAGGCATCGTCGGGGACGTCGTCGTTGAAGCAGCCGAGGTCCCATTCCCTGCTGAGCAGCCCTCCGTCCCTGCGGAGGCTGAGCCACATCACCGTGTCCGGCCCGAGGCCCGCCAGCGACCGCTGGAGCCGGACCCTGTACGGGTCCGGCCCGTCGACGAAGCCGGCCTCCTCGGTGGAGGAGAACGTCAGGACGAACGATCCCGCGAGCAGCGCGACACCCGCGCCCAGCCCGGCGAGAACGAAGACCACGACGCGTAGCCACATCCACCGCAGCCCGGCGGCGGCCAGTGCCGCCAGGAGGCAGGCCAGCACACCGAGCGCGAACGGATGGTTCAGGTGTTCCCTCAGGAGCACCAGGTCGGAGTCGTGGAAGTACGCCAGGAGCGCCAGGCCGGCCGCGCAGAGCGAAGTGGCCGACAGCGCGAGTGAGCGAGGAGGCATCGCGGATCCCGTCGGTGAGGTGCCACCGCGATCATGACAGCACCGCGGTGCCGTGGCCGCGGGGTGCACGGAATCTCGATGAAACCTCCCGATCCGGCCGTCCCGTGATCCTCGCCTCGCGCCGCCCTCCAGGACCCTGAGGGAGCCCGCGGGACCTTCGGGGATCTTCGGTGGACCTCGCGGGACGCGGCGGGAGGCCGGGGGAGTCCCCGGCTCGCCGTCCCGAACCGGTCACGTGCCCTCCGTCTGAACGCGTGACCGGCACGGCGCGGCGAGCCGGGGACCGCGAACGCGGGTGAGGCGCGCGGTTTCTCCACGATCGCGCATCCGCGATGTGGAAAAGCGCTTTTTAGTCGTCCTTAAGGTGCGCTTACCCATGATCTAATCAATGCCCGGCCGCCTTCGGGGATCGGACACCTCCGGGAGTCGGACCTTCGGGGATCAGCCGCCTTCCGGGGGTCGGTCGCGCCCGCGGCGGGCCCGCACCCGTCCGTACCGGCGGTCGTGCCGGTCGGTGCGGAACCAGAGCTGGACCCTGGCGCCTCCCGTTGAGGAGGCGTCGATGCGCAGCGTTCCGCCCGTGGACTCGGCGAGCCGGCGGGCGATGTCCAGGCCGAGCCCGGTGGATCCCGCGCCGCTGGCCCCGCGCCGCAGGGCGGCCTCGGGGTCGGCGATCCCGGGTCCGGCGTCGGCGATCAGCACGCCGACGGTGCCGGTGCCCTGGTGCAGGGTCACCGTGAAGCCGGCGCCCTCGGGGGTGTGCCGGAAGACGTTGCCGAGCAGGGCGTCCACCACGGCGCCGAGCTCGCCGGCCGCGACCGGGACCCGCGCGGGGGAGGAGGCGCCGATCAGCTCCCAGGGGCGCCGCTGGTCCTCGGCCAGCGCGGACCAGAAGGTCAACCGCTCGCGGAGCACCTCGGCGGCGTCGCAGTGAACCCGTTCCGGTGCGCGGGAGGGCTGCCTGGCGGTGGCGATGATCTGGTCCACCTCGGCCTCCAGCCGGGTGAGCGCGTTCCTGCTCTGCTCGGCCTCCGGCCCCAGGTGCTCCAGGCTGAGCCGCAGGGCGGCCAGGGGGGTGCGCAGCCGGTGTGACAGGTCGGCGGCCATCTCCCGTTCGGCGGCCAGCAACTGGACCACGCGGTCGGCCATGCTGTTGAACGCCTCACCCGCGGCGACCAGCTCCGGAGGCCCCTCGGGCTCGATGCGGACGCTGAGGTCCCCGGCCCCCAGGGCGCCGGCCGCCCGGCCCAGCCGCCGCGCCGAGCGCACCACGCGCACCCCCAGACGGTCGCCGACCAGCAGGGAACCGGCCACCAGCGCCGCCGCCACCCCGCTCAGCACCGCCCACGAGGCGGTGACGCCCCGGGTGAGCTCACCGGGCGGGACGAAGACCTCGATGACCACGGTCCGGCCGCCGTCCAGGGCGACGGGACGGAGCAGCAGGCGACCGGAGCCCAGCTCCGAGGTGACGGCCCGGGTCAGCCGGGAGGCCGCGGCCACCGCGGCGACGGGGGCCCTCACGGTGCCCGCCGAGCCGCCGCCCGGCAGGTGGACGCCGATCCGGTCCCGCGCGCCGGTGCTGAGCAGCGCGTGGGTCAGCCGGGCCGGATCGACGGTGATGGCCAGCACGGGCACCAGCGCGGACGCCTGCCGCTCCGCCTGGGCCATGGCCCGGTCGTGGGCGATCTCCCTGACGACCAGCCCCAGGGGGATGAGGAAGGCCAGGGCCACCATCGAGGTGCCCGCGACGGTGAGCAGCGCCAGGGTCCGCCTCACGACGGTGTGGTCAGCATGACCCCCACGCCGCGCACGGTGTGCAGGTAGCGGGGGGACGAGGCGCTCTCGCCGAGCTTGCGCCGCAGCCAGGACAGGTGGACGTCGATCGTCTGGTCGTCCCCGTAGGACTGCTGCCACACCTCGGTGAGCAGCTCCTTGCGGGAGACCACCCGGTCGGCCCGGGCGGCCAGGTAGGCCAGCAGGTCGAACTCGCGCCTGGTCAGGGTGAGCGGGTGGTCCTCGAGAGTGGCCTCGCGCCGGTTCATGTCCACCGTGAGCGCGCCGACGCGCACCACCGGGGACGGCGTGGCACTGCGCGCCCGGCGCAGCACGGCGTCCAGCCGGGCGTTCAGGTGGTCGCCGGAGAAGGGCTTGACCAGGTAGTCGTCGGCGCCCGCCTGCAGGAGACGGACGATCTCCGCCTCGTCGTCCCTGGCCGTGGCCACGATCACCGGGACGCTGGAGATGCTGCGGACCATCTTGAGCGCCTCGGCCCCGTCCAGGTCGGGCAGCCCGAGGTCGAGGATGACCGCGTCCGGCGGATTCTGCGAGATCTCCCGCAGGGCGTCCAGGGCGCGTCCCGCGCTGCGCACCGCGTGCCGGCGTCTGCGAGTTCCTGAATGATCGCGGATCGCACGTACTCGTCATCTTCGACCACCAGAACCGTCGCCATGCCGTGTAACGGTAGTGAACAATGAGACAAATGACGTAATAATTCACGATATGCGGCAGACGCTGGGGTTCATCGCGGTGTGGTGCGGCGCCACGGTGCTGGCGGTCTCGGTCGCCTGGCTCGGCGTCCGCGACGTGCTGCGCAGCGAGGTCTTCGAGGACGCGAGCGTCGGGTCGCTCAACGCCGCCGTCGGCCGTACCGGCGGGGGAGAGCCCCCGCCCGGGATGCCGACCGGCCCGCCGGCCGGGGCGTCCGACGTGACCGCGTCGCCCTCGACCTCGACCTCGGGCCGGACCCCGGCGCCGGGTCCCGTCCCCTCCGCCTCCCGGAGTGCCCGGCCGCTCCCGGACCGGTCCCCGTCGGCGAGCGGCGCGTCGCCGGAACGGACGCGGCGGGCCGGGCCGGCCCCCGGGACCTCTACGGCACCGGCGGCGCCCACGTCGCGGGCGTCCCGCCCCTCCCGGGCCGCCACGAGGGCGTCGCCGCCGGCCACCCCCGCGCCGGCCGCCACCAGGACCAGGTCGGTCTCGACCGAGAACCTGCGCGTCATGAACGTCAAGGGCGGCTCGGTCTCGTTCGCCATCGAGGACGGTGTCTGCCGTCTGGTCACCGCCGCGCCCAGGGCCGGTTACGAGGCCAAGGTCGCCTCGGCCACCGGGTGGATCCGGGTCGACCTGGTCCGGGGGGAGCACGGCTCGGCGGTCTTCTGCATCGGCGCGGAGGGGCGTACCGATCTGTGGGAGTACTAGCGGTCCGTGGGGGTACCAGCGGGCCGCCTCAGTCCCAGACGATTCCCGGCACCCGGTCGCCGGTCGCCTCGGCGACCAGGCGGGCGCTCTCCTCGGCCTCCGCGCGCCGGGCGGGCGCCAGGCGGTCGAAGAGGGTGATCGTCACCTCGCGGTCCTGGCGGCGGTGGCGCCAGGTGCCGGCCACCTCGCCGTCCACCAGCAGCGCCCCGGGCCCGGACAGGGCCCTCCAGACCCGCCGGCGCCGGTCGGCGTCGGGGACGAGCAGGGTCCGGTCGGCCTGACGCAGGTAGGGATCGTGCGGCGGGACGAGGACCACCCCCTCGGCCTCGGGTGCCCGCCGTACCTCGTCCAGGAGCGCCTCGGGCAGGTCGTGGCGGCGGCCGTCGATCCGCACCCGGACCAGGTCGTCGCCCAGTTCCCTCCACAGCCCGGCGACGGCGGCGGTGTCGCCTCCCATCCAGTCGCGGAACAGGGTTCCGCCGGTCGGGCCGTTCACCCGGAAGTAGGCCTCCAGCAACGTCAGACGCGGGTCGCCGTCCCGGCGGTCCTGGCGGCCCTGTCCCTTCTCCCGCTCCGCGCGAGGGGCCTCGGGGGCGGGGTGGAGCATGGTCACACGCTGGTCGCCGGGGCCGACGGCGATCCGCGCCCGGCATCCGGCCGCGCGGAACAGCGCGTCGGGAACGTGGTCGGCGTCGCAGCGCTCGCACCGCCCCACCAGCGAGGCCGGGACGCGTCCGTTCACCTCGCGGCTCGCCTCCGGCTTCGGCGTGGGGCCGGTCACCACGGCGCGCAGGGCGGCGGCCACCTCCTCGACCGCGGCGACCCAGGCGGCCCCGCCCTCGTCCGACTCCCGGGGGGCGAGGGCGGAGCGGACGAGGTCCAGATCGGTCAGGCGGTGCGCGTGCGGCGCTCCGCGCACCGTCCACATGCTCACCAGCGGCCCGCCGGGGGAGAGGGCCTCGGCGACGCTCGTCGATCCGACGCCACTCGTGCGCTGGATCAGCGACCGTCTGGCGTCGGCCTGCCGGCCGTCCTGGAAGCCCAGCAACAGCAGGTCGTCGAGCGTCTCCTCGCGGGATCGGCGGGCCAGGCCGTGCCGGTGCCACCTGAAGCCCAGCCAACGGGCCCTGTCCAGGGTGATCGTGCTGCCCATCGGATCACTGTAACGGGAGGCGCGGAAGGGGCGGGAACCGGCGCGGATCCGGATGCCGATGAAAGATTCACGATTTTTCCTGACATATTCCTTTCACCCTTGACGATCAATGCGGTCAGGGTGAAACTGGGCGGCAACCCGGTGCGCCCGGCGCCCCCGGGACACCCGTGACACCCGGGCCCGGCGGTCCCGTGGCGCGGGACCCGGCGAACCGTGGCGTGCCGGTCCCGGTGGTCCGCGGCGGGACCCGTGACGGACGGGATCCCGTGACGGACCCGAAGAGCCGGGTGATCCGCTACTCGCCTTGTTAGCGCTAACAACACCGGAACGCCCTCGGTCGCGTACCGCCGCGGCGTATCGGACGCTCCCAAAACCCCACGTCAAGGAGACTCATGAGATCAGAGGGATCCAGGACACGGAAGGCGCTCGGCGGCCTCCTGGCGACGGCTCTGGCGCTGATGACGACCGTCGCGACGGTGAGCCCGGCAGGCGCGGCCACCCGCTACGAGGCCGAGAGCGCCCGCATCTCCCAGGGGGTGGCCGAGTCCAACCACGCCGGCTACTCCGGTACGGGCTTCGTCAACGGCGACAACGTCGCGGGCTCCTACGTGGAGTGGACGGTCCAGGCGGCGAGCGCGGGCACCGCGACCGTGGCCCTGCGCTACGCCAACGGCTCGACCGGCAACCGTCCCGGCGACGTCTCCGTCAACGGCACGGTGGTCTCCGCGGCCCGCGCCTTCGGCCCGACCGGGGCCTGGAACACCTGGGCGACCAGCACGCTCACGGTCACGCTGCG
Organism: Streptosporangium sp. NPDC023615; assembly: GCF_040640155.1. Lineage (NCBI taxonomy): Bacteria > Bacillati > Actinomycetota > Actinomycetes > Streptosporangiales > Streptosporangiaceae > Streptosporangium > Streptosporangium sp. NPDC023615. The sequence continues at coordinate 42,789 of NZ_JBFABE010000023.1, read as the reverse complement.
GGCCGGCGCCAACACGATCCGGGTCACCGCGACCACGGCGGGCGGCAACCCCAACCTCGACCACCTCGACCTGGAGACCGGCTCGTCGGACACCGCGCCCCCGACCGCGCCGTCCGGCCTGACCCGGTCCGCCGTCACCGCCACCACGGCGACCCTGAGCTGGACCGCCTCCTCCGACAACACCGGTGTGACCTCCTACGAGGTGCGCAGCGGGAGCACCGTCTACGCCACCGTCACCGGCTCGCCGCCGGCCACCTCCGTCACGGTCACCGGCCTGGCGTGCGCCAGCCCGTACTCGCTGCACGTGGTGGCGAGGGACGCCGCGGGCAACGTCTCGGCCCAGAGCGGGACCGTCACCTTCACCACCGCGGCGTGCGGCGGCGGGGTGCCGTCGGGCATCACCCAGATCTCCACCGGCTGGACGGTCCCGTGGGGCGTGGCCTGGCTGCCGGACGGGCAGAACGCGCTGGTCACCGAACGCGACAGCTTCCGCGTCTACCGCACCGCCCTGTCGGGCGCCAGGACGCTGGTCGGCACCGTGCCCGAGACGATGGGCACCGGCGGCGAGGGCGGCCTGCTGGGGGTCGCGGTGGACCCGAACTGGACGAGCAACCGCTACGTCTACTTCTTCCACACCGCCTCCGAGGGCAACCGGATCGCCCGGATGACCTACGACGGCACCTCGCTGAGCGGCTACACGGCCCTGGTGCGGAACATCCCCAAGAACCGCTACCACAACGGCGGCCGGCTGGCCTTCGGCCCGGACGGGTACCTGTACGCCACCACCGGTGACGCGCAGGTCACCGCCAACGCGCAGAACCGCGACTCGCTCGCCGGCAAGGTCCTGCGGATGACCACCGCGGGGCAGCCCGCCCCGGGCAACCCGTTCGGCACGCTCGTCTACAGCTACGGTCACCGCAACCCGCAGGGCATCGCCTGGGACTCGCGGGGACGGCTGTGGCAGGCGGAGTTCGGCAACAGCCAGTTCGACGAGCTCAACCTGATCAAGCCGGGCCTCAACTACGGCTGGCCCACCTGCGAGGGGAGCTGTTCCGTGGCCGGCATGGAGAACCCCAAGCGCCAGTGGACGGTGAGCACCGCCTCGCCCAGCGCCGTCGCGGTCGTCGGCGACGCGGTCTACATGGCGGCGCAGCGCGGTGAGCGGCTCTGGCGGATCCCCCTGGAGGCCGGGGAGGCCACCGGCACGCCGGTCGCCTACTACGTGGGCACCTACGGCAGGCTGCGCACCGTGGTCGCGGTGCCGGGAGCCAACCGGCTCTGGCTGACCACGACCAACGCCGACGCCGGCGGGGGTGAACCCGCCGGCTCCGACCGCATCCTCAGGGTCGACATCTCCTGACGCCGGTCTCATCGGGGACGCCGGCGCCCTCCAGGGCGCCGGCGTCGCCGAGGTCGCGTAGTCGCGCGGCGGCCTCGGCGACGCGCTCCTCGCCGAAGACCGCGATCCCGTTGCGTTCCAGCAGGGCGGTGGTGACACCGTTCCCCGGCACCCGCCCGCCGCCGAAGGCGCCGTCGTGGACGGCCAGGCTGCCGCAGGAGGGGCTGCCCTCCTTGAGGATCGCCACCCGCGCGCCACAGGAGCGGGCGGCCTCCAGCGCCGCCCGCGCGCCGGCCAGGAAGGGCGCGGTGACGTCGGCGCCGTCGGCGGTGAGCACCCGGGCCGTGCCGTCGAGCACGGCGGCGCCCCCGGCGCCCCCCTCGATCTCCGCAGCCGGGCGCGGGACGGGCAGCCCGCCCTCCACCTCCGGGCAGAACGCCACCAGCCGCCCCTGCCGCCGCCAGGTGGCCAGCAGCGCGTCCTCGCTGGTCTTCGCCGCACCGTCGTACCGAACCTTGCGCCCCATCAGGCAGGCGCTGACCAGGATCCTGTCCACCGGCCCAGGGTACGCGGCACGGGCCGGGCGGGCGGATGGGCGCCGGTGCCGGGCAGTACCCTGCTGCTCATGTTCTCCGACTCCCCGAGCTCCGCGAGCTCCGTGAGCTCCGCGGGCACCGCGAGGCCTCGATGATCGGGCCGCTCGCGACGGGCCTGATCGTGCTGTCACTGGTGATCGGCGTGTGGGCCCTGCTGAACACCGCGCGCGACAGGGCGATGGGACGGGTGCTGCCGGTCGCGCTCGCGGTGCTGGAGCTCGGCCTGCTCGTCCAGGCCGGGGTCGTGGCCGCCGCGCTGGCACGGGGAGAGGGCCCGCCGGGGACGGCCACCGTCGTCGGCTATCTCGCGGGCACCGTGCTGATCCCGCCGGTGGCGCTGTTCCTGGGGTACGCCGAGCGCTCGCGCTGGGGGTCCGCGGTGATCGCGGTGGCCGGTTTCGCGATTCCCGGCATGGTCGGCCGGCTGCTCCAGATCTGGCAGGGACTGGCGTGAGCGAACCGGCGATCGGCACCGGCCCCGGGCGCGTGCTGGTGGCGGTCTACGGGGTGTTCGCCCTGGCGGCCGGGGCCCGCGCCGCCGTGCAGATCGCGACGCGGTTCGGCGAGGCGCCGCTGGCCTACGCGCTGTCGGCGTTCGCCGCGGCCGTCTACCTCGTGCTCACCGTGGCCCTGGTCAGGGGGAACAGGACGCTGGCCCTGGTCGCCTGCGGGATCGAGCTGGCCGGGGTGCTCGTCGTCGGCACGCTCGGGATGATCGATCCCGAGTCCTTCCCGCGGGCCACGGTCTGGTCGGGCTACGGGAGCGGCTACCTCTTCATCCCGCTCGTGCTGCCGCTGCTGGGTCTTTACTGGCTTTTACGACGTCGTTAGTTAGGTCCGTCCCGTTCCGGGCAGCTCTGCTCTTCGAACCGACCAAACCACAAGGGAGGCACGGTCATGAGCACGATTGAACAGTCCGTTGACGTCAACGTTCCCATCCGGACCGCGTACAACCAGTGGACCCAGTTCGAGAGCTTTCCGGAGTTCATGGAAGGCGTCGAGTCGATCAAGCAGCTGAGCGACACGCGTACCGCGTGGGTCGTCGAGATCGCCGGGGTTCACCGGGAGTTCGAGGCGGAGATCACCGAGCAGCACCCTGACGAGCGGGTGGCGTGGAAGTCCGTGGAGCGGCCGCACCAGGCCGGCGTGGTGACCTTCCACCGCCTCGGCCCGGACACCACCCGGGTCACGCTCCAGCTCGACTACGACCCCGAGGGGTTCGTCGAGACGGTGGGTGACTGGCTGCAGATCGTCCGCCTGCGCATCCGTGGCGACATGGAGCGTTTCAAGACCTTCATCGAGTCGCGCGGCGACGAGACCGGTGCCTGGCGCGGCGAGGTGCCCGGTCCGCACGAGCGCGGTGCCGAGGGCGGCCTGACGGGCGGCTCCGGTACGGGCGTCGCCGGTGGTGGCGGCGTCGCGGGCTTCGACGAGCCCGCCCCGCCGCGCACGGTGGGCGGGACCTACCCGCCGGACTCCGCGCTTCCCCCTCCCGGCGGCACGCCGCTGCCGGGCCCCGGTCGTGGCCTCGGCGAGGAGCCGCCGGCCACTCCCGGGCCGCGTATCTGACGACCGCCCCGCCCGCCCGGTGCCCGGCCCGTCCGGGTCCCGGGCCTCGGAGCCGGGGTCGGCGCCACGTGTGAGAGAGCCGGGTCACGCCCTGTAAAGAGGGGCGCGGCCCGGCTTTCACGTTGTCAGCAATGTGCGGCGCGACCCACCGGTCAGGAACAAAGCCAGGTTTCAGTCCTGTTACAGTCGTGGTCAGCCAATCATCCTACGATTGGATGAACCACCGAGGAGGACTGGAACCCGCATGAGCGTGCTCACCCATCAGACCAGGGGCCGTACCACCGGCACGAACGGCTCCCTCGCCTGGCTGCTCGTGCTGGGGATCATCCTCGCTGCGCTCAACCTGCGCACCGCCGTCACGAGCGTCGGGCCGGTTCTCGACCACATCACCTCGGCGCTCGGAATGTCCGCCGCCGGGGTCGGCCTGCTCACCACCCTGCCCGTGCTCATCTTCGCCTCCGTCGGCGCGGTGACCCCGGCCCTGGCCAGGAGGGTCGGCGAGCACCGCCTGCTGCTCCTGTCGCTCCTCGTGCTCGGCGCCGGCCTGCTGATCCGTTCGATGGTCGGCTCGGCCGAGGTGTTCCTCTACAGCAGCGCGCTGGCGCTGTCGGGCGGCGCGGTGGGCAACGTGCTGATCCCCAGCCTCATCAAGCGCCACTTCCCCGGCAGGGCCGGGGCCATGACCACCGTCTACACCACCGCCCTCGCGGTGGGCACGATGCTCGCGGCCGCCGCGACCGTGCCCATCGAGCGGGCCGCCGACGGCAACTGGCACGTCGCGCTGGGGGTGTGGGGAGCGCTCGCCGCCGTCGCCGCCGTCCCGTGGCTCGTGCTCTCGCGCCGTGAGCCGGCGGGGGCCGGCACGGACGGCGGCACCGGAGCCCGTGCCCTGCTCCGCAGCAGGCTGGCCTGGGCGGTCGCCGCCTACTTCGGCACGCAGAGCATGGTCGCCTACATCATGTTCGGCTTCCTGCCGAAGATCCTCGTCGACGGTGGCTACACCACCGCGCAGGCGGGCTTGGTGCTGGGCGTCTTCACCGCCATCGGCATCCCGGTCTCGCTCCTCGTGCCCGCGATCGCCTCCCGGTTCACCGACCAGCGGCCCGTGGTGGTCGCCTTCGTGCTCTTCTACACGGCGGGCTTCCTGGGGCTCTGGCTCGCGCCGTCGTCCCTGGCCTGGGTCTTCGCGAGCCTGGTCGGCATCGGCATGGGATCGTTCCCGCTGGCGCTGACCATGCTCGCCATGCGCACCCGCACCCCCGAGGCCACGGCCGCGCTCTCGGCCTTCGGGCAGAGCACCGGCTACCTCATCGCGGGCGCGGGGCCCCTGGTCGTCGGCATCCTGCACGAGTCGAGCGGCGGCTGGACGATGCCGTTCCTGCTGCTGTTCGCCGTGGTCGCCGCGCAGCTCGTGGCGGGCTGGTACGCCGGCCGCCCGGGTCACCTGGAGGACGAGGGAGCCCTCGCCCGCTGAGGGCCTCGCCGAGGCGACGACCGGCGCTCCCGCCTCGGGGCCCCGGCCGGCCGGAGAGCGGGCGGGGACCGGCGCCGCCGTGCGCGCCCGCGCTCAGCGCAGGCGGCCCGCCAGGCCCGCCGCGGTGAAGGCGTCCACCAGGGCGTCGCGGCCCTCGGTGAAGTGGGCCCAGCTGTCGAAGTGGACGGGAACCACCCTGCGCGCGCCGAGGAGCGCCGCCGCCTCGGCCGCCTGGACGCTGTCCAGCACGAGCAGCGCGCCGTCGAGGAGCGCGGGAATGCGGGGAGCCCCGGCGAAGAGGACGGCCGTGTCCACCGGCCCGAACCGCTCGGCGATCTCCTTGACCAGGTCCAGCGAGGCATTGTCGCCGCTGACGTAGACCGTGGGCAGGTCGTCCGCGGTCAGGACGAAGCCGACGACCTCCCCGAGGAGCGCCTCGGCCCCCTCCGGGCCGTGCAGGGCGGGCGCGCCGGTCACGGTCACGGTGCCCCCGCCGGGACGCGGCAGCTCGACCGGCTCCCACGGCGCCAGGCCCCGGGCGTTGCCGCCCAGGCGGCCGGCGCCGCCGGGGGTGGTGAGGGTGAGCGGGACGTCGGACAGCAGGGCCCGGCCGGAGTGGTCGAGGTTGTCGGGATGCTCGTCGTGGGAGAGCAGGATCACGTCGACCGGGCCGAGGTCCGCCGGAGCGGCGGCGGCGGGCGCGGTCTTGGTCAGGCTGCCGCCGGGCACCGGGTAGTCGCCGGGGGCGTCGAAGGTCGGGTCGGTGAGGAACCGCAGCCCGCCGTACTCGACGAGGGCGGTCGGGCCGCCGAGGACGCGGACGGGGATCTGCTCGTCGAGGGTGTCGCCATCGGTCATGAGAAAAGCACCTCACGGATGAGAAGGGGTTTATCCGTGAGGAACGGTATGAGTTCTCACGGATGACGGCAAGTCATACCATGAGGGACATGGAGGAGACCGTGACCGTCGACCCCGTCCTACCACCGGCGCCCGGCGTGGAGCGGTATCTTGCCCTCGACTTGGCCAACACCGCCTTCACCTTGCCCGGCGACCGGTTCGCCGACCTTCTCGGCACCCCCGCCGCCGCCGGCCGGTGGCTCGCCGAACGCGACCTCGCCCCGCCCGACGCCGGGCTGCAGGAGATGTGCGCGGCACAGCTCAGGTCGCTGCGCGAGCAGGTCAGGGCGCTGCTCGCCGCCCGGGTCGGCGCGCTGCCCGCGCCCGCCGGGGCGCTCACCGCCGTCAACGACGCGCTCACCCGGGTCCCCGCGGCCTCCCTGCTGTGCTGGGACCCCGCGCGCGGCCTGTACCGCGCCGCCTCCCACCCCCTCACCCGGATCGTCGACCACGCCCTGGCGGTCCTCGCCGCCGACGCCGCGGACCTGCTCACCGGCCCGGACTCCGGACGCCTCACCGCCTGCACCTCCGCCCCCTGTGACCGCTACCTGCTGCGGCACGGCCGCCGCCACTGGTGCTCGACCCGCTGCGGCGACCGCGCCCGGGCGGCCCGTGCCTACGCGCGCCGCGTCCGGCCCGGGGCGGACCGGGCGGATTGAACGGACCGGCCGGTCCGGACGGGCCGAGGGGGCGGACGGACCGTGTGCGGGAGGCCGGTGAGCCGGGAGCGGGGGATGAGGGGACTAGGTGGAACGGGAGAGGTGCCGCGGCCCCCGCCCCCGCCCCCGGCCCCCTCCACGGCCCCCTCCACGGCCCGGCTCCCGGCCCGGCTCCCGGCCCGGCTCCCGGCCCGGCTCCCGGCCCACCGCCCGCAGCGCCGCTGCCGCGGCGATCAGCGCGCTGTTCGAGGAGACCTCGCTGAGCAGGCCCGGTGCCGCCACCGAGTCGCCCGCCAGCCAGACGCCTTCCCCCCGCTCGATCGCCGGCCGGTCCCACCAGGTGGTCCCCGGCAGGTCCAGGGCGCCGGTGCGACCGTTGCACACGGCCTCCCGGCGCCAGGTCGTCCGCTCCCGCCAGCCGGGCAGCCCGAGGTCGGCCACCCGCTCCGCCCGCGCGACCGCCTCGTCCTTGGTCTCGCCCGCCCGCATGGGCATCTGGAGCTGGCAGAGGGAGTGGCCGGCGGGGGCCAGCGACGGGTCGGGCAGGCTGTAGCGTTCCAGGAACCCGCCCTCGTCCAGGTCGGAGACGAGGAAGAGGTCGCCCGCGCGTTCGCGCAGGCCGAGGTCGAGCAGGACGGCCCTGCCGCTCTCCCAGCGCAGCGACACGTCCCGCAGCAGGGGCCTGGCGGCCTCCAGGGAGGTCGCCACGATCACCGGGGTGTCCTCGGGCAGCGTGTCCACCCGCGAACCGGTCTCGATCCGCACGCCCAGGTCGCGCGCGTGGACCGCCATCCGGTCGATCACCCGCCCCCAGCCGCCGACGACGTAGCGCGGCGCCGGGAAGCGCGGCGCCGCCACCCGCAGCATCCGCTCCCAGACGAACGCCGCGGACAGCCGCCCGGGGTTCGCGTCGTAGGTGACCACGCCGACCAGCCCGGCGGCGGCGCGCATCCCCTCCTCCCCGAAACGGCGCCCGGCCCAGGTGGCGAAGTCCTCGTCGGCCGGAGCCCGCAGGCGCCGCCTGGCCAGGGCCTTCACCAGCGACATCGGCGGTCCGCCGAGCCGGCCGCCGTGCCGGAACCTGGTCCTGGCCAGCGCGCCGAGGGGGAGCCTGGTGTACGGCTGGACCAGGCCCCTGGCCGCCAGCCAGCGCCACGGCTCGCCGTCGGAGTAGAAGACGTGGGTGCCGTCGTTGGCGACGTACCGGCCGCCGGTGCTGCGGGCCCGGCCGCCCAGTTGCCGATGGGCCTCGTGGAGGGTGACCCGCGCGCCGCCCTCGGCGCACGCGATGGCCGCGGTGAGCCCCGCCAGCCCCCCGCCCACGATGCTGATGTCTCGCGTCTGTCGTGTCATGCCCCTGGGACGCGTCCGGGCGGGGCGTTCGTGACATCGGCCTCACCGGCGGGGGAGAGGGGACTCACAGGCGGGCGAGCTTGTCCGGGTTCGCCACCATGAAGACGGTCCTGATCAGGCCGTCCGCGACGTCCAGCGAGAACACCGTGACCGCGCGCCCGCCCACCCGCACCAGCAGGGCCGGTGCGCCGTTCACGTCCACGATCTCCATCTTGAGGCCCTCGTCGGCGTCGGCGCCCACGCTCTCCATGAACTTCCGCGCCCCCTCGTCGCCGGCGATCGCGGCCAGGAAGCGCACCACCCTGCCCGCGCCCCTGATGACGCGGCGCGGCGCCTTGGCCTTGCCGCCGCCGTCGCTGACCAGCGACGCGTTCTCGGCGAACATCGCGGCCAGCGCCCCCAGGTCGCCGCCCAGGGCCGCCCGGGCGAACCGCTCGGTGAACTCGAGCCGCAGCTGCCGGTCCACCTCGAACCTGGGCCTGCCCTCCCGGACGTGATCCCTGCCGCGCCGGGCGAGCTGCCGGGTCGCGGCCTCGCTGCGGCCGATCACCTCGCCGATCTCCGCGTACGGCATGCCGAACGCCTCGCGCAGCACGAACACCGCCCGCTCCAGCGGGGAGAGGGTCTCCAGCACCACGAGCAGCGCCAGCTCCACCGAGTTCGCCAGCTCCACGTGCTCCGCCACGTCCGGGGTCACCACCAGCTCCGGCAGCCAGGACCCCACGTACGACTCCCGCCTGGCCTTGAGCCGGCGCAGCCGGTCGATCGCCAGGCGCGTCACCACCCTGACGAGGTAGGCCCGGTCGTTCTCCACCGCGGAGACGTCCACCTCCGACCAGCGCAGCCACGCCTCCTGGACCACGTCCTCGGCGTCGGTCAGGCTGCCCAGGATCCGATAGGAGACGCCGGTCAGCAGGTCTCGGTACTCCTCGAAACGCTCAACAGTCATGGCGACATAGACGTATCACGGCGCCGAAGTGTGACATGACCCGGTAAACGGCTGTTTACCGGCACGCTCTACCATTTCAGAGCGGATGTCAGCAGTGAAGGAGCGGGAAGTGACCGGAACGATCCTCGCCGAACCGGGTACGGCGCGGCAGGGGAGGCATCTCTGGCTGACCCTGGTGGCGCTCTCTGCGGCCGGGATGGTCGTCTCGGTCCAGCAGACCGTGGTCATCCCCCTCCTGCCCCGGCTGATGACCACCTTCGGCGCCTCGGTCGCCGAGGTGACCTGGGTCTTCACCGCCTCGCTGCTGGCCGCGGCGGTGGCCACGCCGCTGCTCTCACGCCTGGGTGACATGTACGGCAAGAAGCGGATGATCCTGTTCACCGTCGGCCTGCTCGTCGTGGGGTCGGTCGTCTGCGCGCTGTCGGACTCCCTGCCCGTGCTGATCGCCGGACGGGCACTGCAGGGCGCGTCCGCGGCGCTGATCCCCCTGGCCATCGGCATGATCAAGGACAGCTTCCCGGCCGGCAGGGTCATGACGGCCATCGGGGTGGTCAGCGCCACCATGGGCGTCGGCGGCAGCCTCGGCATGATCGTCACGGGCCTGATCGCCGACCGTACCCCCAGCCACCACCCGGTCTTCTGGATCACCGCCGGGCTCGCCGCCGCCGCGATCGTCCTCATCACGTTCAGCGCCCGCGACACCGGGGGCGGCACCGGGGGCCGCCCCGACCTCGTCGGCGCGGCGCTGCTCTCGATCTGGCTGGTCTGCCTGCTGCTGGCGATCTCCAAGGGCAACGACTGGGGCTGGGACTCCGCGATCGTCCTCGGGCTGTTCGCCGGCGCGGTCGTCGTCTGCGCCGCGTGGGTCTACAGCCAGGTGCGGCTCCGCGCCCCGATGGTCCGCCTCCACCTGCTCGTCGGCCCGCGCTCCCTGCCCGCGAACCTGGCCTCGCTGCTCCTGGGCTTCGCCATGTTCGGCTCCTTCACACTGATCTCCAGCTTCGTCCAGACGCCCCCGTCCGCCGGGTACGGCTTCGGCGGCTCCGTCCTCGACGTCGGCCTCTACGCGCTGCCCAGCACCGTGACCATGCTGCTCTCCTCCTTCATGGCCGGCCGCCTGTCCGCCCGGCTCGGCCCCGCCTACTCCCTGGCCCTCGGCGCGGGCCTGTGCGCGACCGGATTCGGCTGGTTCACCTTCTTCAACGACTCGGTGCCCCACCTGATCGGCTCCAACGCCGTGCAGGGGCTCGGCTTCGGCATCGCCTACGCCGCGCTGGGAGCGCTCGCCGTCCAGCACGTGCCGATGAACGAGAGCGGCATCGCCAGCGGGATCAACTCCCTGGTCCGCTCCATCGGCGGCAGTGTCTCGGGAGCCGCGACCTCCGCGCTCCTGACCTCGATCACCGTCGCCGGCACCTCCGTCCCGGACCGGAGCGCGTACGTGATCTCCTTCGGCATCATCACCCTGAGCGCCGTCGGGTCCGCGGCGGTCGCCCTCGTCTCCGGAATGCTGGCGCGAGGGGTGCCGTGAATCGGTTAGGATTTCATCTGCGTCGCAAGGGGCTATGGCGCAGCTGGTAGCGCGCCTCCATGGCATGGAGGAGGTCTGGGGTTCGAATCCCCATAGCTCCACCCGGGCCGTCCCCGAGACGGTTCGAAAGCGGTTCACGAGATCCCGTCCGATCACCTCGATCGGGCGGGATCTCGTCGTTTTCCGCCCGCCGGGGTCACGGCGTTCCCCCGGCGGACGAGGCCGCGCCGCCGGCCGGGCGGGGCCGCGGCGTTCCGGCGGGGTCGCGGCGTCAGCGCGCACGCTCGACCCGGCCCTCGTGCCAGACCGGCCCGTCGCTCTCGTACACGGTCCCGTCGGCGCCGAAGATCAGGAAACGGTCGAGGTCGTCGGCGAACCAGCGGTCGTGGGTGACGGCCAGCACGGTGCCGGAGAAGGAGGCCAGGCCCTGCTGCAGGGCCTCGGCGCTGGCCAGGTCCAGGTTGTCGGTGGGCTCGTCCAGGAGCAGCAGGGTGGCGCCGGACAGCTCCAGCAGCAGGATCTGCAGCCGGGCCTGCTGGCCGCCCGACAGGGTCTCGAACCGCTGCCCGGCCGCGGGAGCGAGCTCGTAGCGGGCCAGGGTGGCCATGGCCTCGTTCAGGGTGAGCGCGTGACCGCCCATGACCAGCTCGGCCGGGGTGCGGCCGTGCAGTTCCGGCCGGGCGTGGGTCTGCACGAACCGCCCGGGTGTCACCCGCGCTCCCAGCCGGACCGAGCCGCTGTGCCGCACCGCGGGTACCGCGCCCTCGGCGGCCTGCTCCAGCAGGTGCAGGAAGGTGGACTTGCCCGAGCCGTTGGAGCCGAGCACCCCGACGCGCTCGCCGTACCAGATCTCGGTGCCGAACGGCCGCATCAGGCCGGTGAGCTCCAGGTCCTCGCAGACGACGGCGCGTTTCCCGGTACGGCCACCGCGCAGCCGGATCCGCACGTTCTGCCTCCTGGGCGGGCGCTGCGGCGGGCCTGCCTCCTCGAAGCGGCCGAGCCGGGTGCGCGCGGCCCGGTAGGCCGAGGCCAGCGCGTCGTTGCCGGCCGCGGTCTGCCGCAGGGTGCGCACCAGATGCCTGAGCCGGTCGTGTTCCTCGTCCCACCGGCGGCGCCGCTCCTCCAGCCGGTCGATGCGCTCCTCGCGTGCCGCGGCGTAGGTGGCGAAGCCCCCGCCGTGGACCCAGACGCCTCGGTCCTCCACGGTCACGATCCGGTCGGCGGCCTCGGCCAGGAGGCGGCGGTCGTGGGAGACCAGCAGCACGGTCTTGTTCGTGCCCCGCAGCCGTTCCTCCAGCCACTGCTTGCCGGGCACGTCCAGGTAGTTGTCCGGCTCGTCCAGCAGCAGCACCTCGTCCGGGCCGCGCAGCAGGGCCTCCAGGACCAGGCGTTTCTGCTCGCCCCCCGACAGGGATGCCACCGGGCGGTCCCGGATCGCGTCGTAGGGCAGGCCCATGGACTCGGTGGCGCAGACGTCCCACACCACCTCCATGTCGTACCCTCCGGCGTCGGCGTGGTCGGCGACGGCCTGGGCGTAGGCCAGTTGCGCGGCCTCGTCGTCGGCGGCGGCCAGTGCCGCCTCCGTCCGCGCCAGGGTCGCGGCGGCGGCCCGGACACGATCCGGCGCCACCGACAGCAGCAGGTCGTGCACGCTCCGGTCGTCACGGACACCCCCGATGAACTGCCGCATCACCCCCAGCCCGCCCGAGGAGACCACGCGGCCGTCGTCCGGCCGCAGGTCTCCGGCGATCAGCCGCAACAGGGTCGTCTTGCCCGCGCCGTTGGGCCCCACCAGGGCGGCCTTCACCCCTTCGCCGACGCGGAACGACACCTCGTGCAGGAGGAGCCGCCCGTCCGGCAGCACATGGGTCAGCCGGTCCACCTCGACGTGTCCCGCCACGGCTCCTCCTTCGGGTGAACTTCCGGACCCGCACGATCGAGTGCCGGATCGTTGTTCCGGTAACCGGACCAATGATCCGGTGCTCGATCGTCATACTAGACTCGCTCCCGTGGACACGAGCAAGGCGGGACCGGAAACGCGCCGACCGGCAGCAGCGGTAGCGGCGGGGGAGGTGTGGCTGCGGCCGCCCGCGCGACGGGGACGCGACGCCCCGCCGCTCAGCCGGGAGCGGATCGTCGAGGAGGCCGTGGCGCTCCTGGACGCCGAAGGCGCCGACCGGCTGACCATGCGGCGCCTGGCCGAGCGGCTCGGGACCGGCTCCACCACGCTGTACTGGCACGTGAAGACCAAGGACGACGTCCTCGACCTCGCCCTCGACGCGATCTTCGCCGAGGTCGAGATCCCGTCGGGCGACGACCGGGGGTGGCGGGCCGGCGTCACCGCGCTGATCGGCGGATGGCGCGCGGTCCTGCTGAGGCACCCCTGGTCGGCGGCGCTGCTGGGCCGTCCGATGCTGGGCCCCAACGTGCTGGCCCGCAGCGAGTTCCTCTACGCGACGCTCCTGGAGGCCGGGGTCGTCGAACCCCGTCTCACCGCCGCGGCGTACGGGCTGTCCAACTACGTCATCGGCTCCGGGCTGATGCAGGCCACCTGGCCGGCGGGTGGCGGGGAGGACGTGCGCGGGGCCGCCCGGGAACACCTGCGTGCCAACCGGGAGCGGTACCCGGCCCTCGCCGCCCACGGCCCGCTCGTCGCGGAGGGCGACTGGGACGCCGGCTTCACCCTCGGCCTGAACTGGCTTCTCGACGGCATCCAGGCCGGTGTCCCCGACGCCGGCGCCGATGCCGACGGTGCCGACGGTGCCGGTACCGGTGGCCCGGCGCGAGCGTGAGGCGGTCACGTCACGGGAGGGCGCTCGTCCCGATGCCGGAAAGAGCTTAAGGATGTCAACAGTCAACATCGTGAAGGGGAGGGTACGATTCGGGACGTGAGCGCCGAATCCGACCCCCTCGCGGCGGAACTGGGCGAGCTGGTCTCGCGGGTCGCCGGGCGGTTGCGCGCGCAGTTCAACGCGACGGCGGCGGAGCTGGACCTTCCCCCCGCACAGGCCCTGGCGCTGGCCAATCTGCGCCGTCCCGTCCCGATGCGCGAACTGGCCGACGAGCTCTCCTGCGAGGCCTCGAACGTGACCGGCATCGTCGACGGCCTGGAGCGCCGCGGCTTGGTGGTCCGCCGGCCCGACCCGTCCGACCGGCGGGTCAAGCGTCTGGTGCTGACCGAGGAGGGAACGCGGAGACGGGACGTGCTGTGCTCTCGCGGTCACGCGCAGGCGACGTCCCTGTTCGCGCTCCCCGGCGACGATCGCCTGCTGCTGAGGGACATGCTGAGGCGGCTCCTGGGCGACACCGGCGCCGACCGGGGCGGGGACGCGGGCCGGTGATGTTTGCCGTCCGGAGGTAAGGGCAGCCGAGGACGTATCCGACGTGGTGCTACAGGAGGTCAGATGGTCCCCCGGAAGCAGAAGGTCGGCACGGTCGCGGTGGTCGCCCATCAGCGCAAGACGTTCGGCGGAGGCCTGGACGAGCTGCGCAGGCTGCTCGCCGACGAGGGTGTCGGCAAGCTGCTCTGGTACGAGGTGCCCAAGAGCAAGAAGGCTCCCAAGAAGGCGCGCAAGGCCCTCAAGGAGGGTGCCGACCTGGTCCTCGTCTGGGGCGGCGACGGCATGGTGCAGCGCTGCGTGGACGCGCTCGCGGAGTCCGGTGTGACGATCGGCATCCTGCCCGCGGGCACGGCCAACCTTTTCGCGCAGAACCTCGGCATCCCCGAGGACCTGCCCAAGGCCGTGCACATCGCCTTCCACGGCGAGAGCCGGAAGCTGGACCTCGGGAGCGTCAACGGCGAGCACTTCGCCGTCATGGCCGGGGTCGGGTTCGACGCGGCGATGATCAAGGACGCGGACCGGGGGCTCAAGGACCGCCTGGGACGCGCCGCCTACGTCTGGACCGGCCTGCGCCACATCCGCGGCGAGCTGGTGCACATGGACGTCAAGATCGACGGGGTGCCGTGGTTCGAGGGTGAGGCGAGCTGCCTGCTGCTGGGCAACGTCGGCACCATCACCGGCGGGATCGAGGCGTTCGACGACGCGCGCCCCGACGACGGCTGGCTGGAGGTCGGCGTGACCACGGCGAAGGGGCCGATCCAGTGGGCGCGGGTGCTCGGCCGGATGACCACCGGCAGATCCGACGACTCGCCGTTCGTCCGGATGACCCGGGCGCGCAAGATAACCGCCAAGCTCGGCGCTCCCATGACCTACGAGCTGGACGGCGGCGCCAAGGGGACCGTCACCGAGCTCAAGGCCAAGGTCGTGCCCGGTGGCATCACGATCCGCGTCCCCGCCTCCACGGAGGAGACGGGGGGCACGAAGAGCGCCGAGGGCGCCGAGGGCGCCGAGGGCGCCGAGGGCACCGTGGGCGAAGGCGTCACGCGGGGGGCGGACACCGCGCGGGGAGCCGACGAGCCGGCCGGGACCGCGTGACCGTGAGCCCGCCGTCCCGGGGGCCGGGGTCCTGGGCGGCCGTGACCGGGGGGCCGGCCGCCGGCCCCTGAGACACCGTGGCCGTGGTGGCCGTGGGCCCGTGAGCCCCGAGTCCGTGGCGATCGCGTCCGGTGGCGGCCCCGGCGGGTGACCGCACCGGCGAGGCGCGACCGGACGATCTCGACTTTTCATTAACATTCATAACAAATACACATTCGGTATAGTTTGTCGATATTTTCGCTTGATGGAAGCGAGCGGATCGATGACCGCCAACCGTTGGACCGAGGCCGACGTGCCCGATCAGGGGGGACGCGTCGCCCTGGTGACCGGCGCCAACACCGGTATCGGCCTGGAGACCGCCCGGGTGCTCGCCGGACGCGGGACCACCGTGGTGATCGCCTGCCGCGACACCGCCAAGGCGGCCGTCGCGGTGGAGCGGATCCGCGCCGGAGCGGCGTCCGGGGCCGGGGTCGAGGTGCTCCGCCTCGATCTCGCGTCGCTGGAGTCGGTACGCCGGGCCGCGTCGGAGTTCCTCGACCGCCACGAGCGCCTTGACCTCCTGGTGAACAACGCCGGGGTGATGGCCCCGCCGCCGAGCCGCACCGAGGAGGGGTTCGAGCTGCAGTTCGGCGTCAACCACCTGGGTCACTTCGCCCTGACCGGCCTGCTCCTCGGCGCTCTCCTGAAGACCGCCGGCTCCCGGGTGGTCACCGTCGCCAGCATCGCGCACCAGCAGGGCCGGATGGACCTGGGCGACCTGCGCGCCGAGCGTTCCTACAACGCCTACACCGCCTACGGCCGCTCCAAGCTGGCGAACCTGATGTTCACCTACGAGCTGCAGCGCAGGCTCGTCGCGGCGGGGGCGGGGACGATCGCGCTGGCCGCGCATCCGGGGATATCCAGGACCGAGCTCAGCCGGAACCTGTCGCCGGTGCTGCGGGCCCTGAACGAGGTCGTGGGCGCCCTCGTCCTGCAGGACGCGCGGACGGGCGCCCTGCCCAGCCTCCGCGCGGCCACCGATCCGGCCGCCCGGGGCGGCGACTACTACGGCCCGTCCGGGGTGGGAGGGTTCCGCGGCCATCCCCGGCGGGTCCGCTCCTCCGCCCGCTCGCACGACGGGGCCGTCCAGCGGCGGCTCTGGACGGAGTCCGAGCGGCTGTCCGGGGTCGTGTACGAGCTGTGATCGAGCTGGAGGTGTCGATCGACATAGCGCGCCCCGCCGCCGAGATATGGCGGATCATCTCCGACTTCGGCCAGGACCCCCGCTGGCGCGCGGGCGTAACCACCATGGCACCGGACCCCCCGGGGCCGGTCGTCCCGGGCACCGCCACCGACGAGTCGATCAGCTTCCGTGGCCGTTCCTACCGCACCGGCAGGCTGGTGACCCGGGTGGTGCCGGGCAGGGAGTTCTCCTGGCGGATGACGTCGGGGTTCGACGCCGAGGGCGGCAGGTCGGTCGTGCCGCTGGGCGAGGACCGGTGCCGGGTGACCGTACGACTCAGGTGCAGGCCGCCCGGCCTGCACCGCCTGCGCGGCCCTCTGCTGAGCCGCGCGCTCAGGCAGAAGTACCGGCAGGATCTCCGCCGCCTCAGCGACCTGGTGACCACCCGCGCCTGACCCGTACGCGCGTGAGTCCTCGGGCGCGTGCTCGCGGGACGTGCCGTCGTTGACGCCTACCGGCGGGTAGGAATAGGTTCCCAGATACCGTCCGGTCGGTTAAGTCGGGTGAGGGGAGCGCGTCCGCGCGCGGGACGAGGCCGCCTGCCTCGCCCGGTGCCGGCGGGCGCCCCGGGCCTCCGACCGGCCACGACGACCCGTTTCGTTGACCGTTCGGAGGCATGAGATGACCGACGTCCAGCTCGCCCGTCAGGCCTGGCGGCGCCTGGAGCCCCTGCACGGGATGATCTATTTCGTTCCCGAGGCGGCGGAGCGCTACGCCGCGCTCGGCGTGGAGGGGCGCGCCGGTTACTTCGCCTCCCGATCGGCCCCCTTCGGCGCCGCCTCGGCCGAGCTGGTCATCGCGAGCTTCTACAACTTCAACCCCGCGCTCGTCCGCAGCCATCTGCCGGCCGTCTGGGGGGTGACGACGCCGGAGAAGATGCTCGACGCCCGCCTGGAGGCCGCCGACGCGGCACTGCGGCGGGCCGGGGTCCACGAGATCGACACCCTGGCCGACACCGCCGAGCTGGCCTCCCGCGCCGCGCGGGAGGCCTGCGAACACCCCCAGGGCCGTCCGCTGTTCGCCGCGCACGCGGCGCTGCCCTGGCCGTCCGAGCCGCTGCCGAAGCTCTGGCACGCGCAGACACTGTTGCGCGAGTTCCGCGGCGACGCCCACGTGGCGACCCTCCTGGCCGAGGGGGTCGGGCCGCTGGACGCGCTGGTCCTGCACGCCGCGACGGGGCAGGTCCCCACGGTCTTCCTCAGGTTCAGCCGCGACTGGCCCGAGGAGGAGTGGGCCGCCGCCGCCGAGAGTCTGCGCGAGCGCGGCCTGATGCGGGGGGAGGAGCTCACCGACGAGGGCAGGACGCTCAGGCAGCGCATCGAGGACCGTACCGACGAGCTCGCGCTGCCCGCGTACGCGGCGCTCTCCGACGAGGAACTGGCCCGCCTGGCCGAGCAGGCCCGCGTCTTCGGGCGAACCGTGGTGGACGCGGGCCTGCTGACCTTCTCCGGCTGAGCCGGGGGGGATCCGGTCTCACCCCCGCGAGGCCGGATCCCCCACCTGACCGACGAAGAGCGGGGTCAGCGTCGGCCGGTGCACGATCGCGAACGCGAACGGGCGGTCGGCGCGGACCTCCACCTCCGGCGGTGCCATGGCCATCACCGGGAAGGCGAGCCCGGTGACGGCGGCGGCCTCGGTCCCCCACTCGTCCACGGTGACGGTGGCGCGATGCACCGCCTGCCCGAGCGAGGCGCCGCCGGTGATGCCGGAGTAGTCGGAGCCGCGCAGCCCCAGCGTCCCGAGCGGTTCCGTCAGGTCCAGGGCGGTGGAGAAGTCCCAGCGGGGCAGGGCCAGCCGTACCGGCCGCTCCCGCAGTCCGGAGGAGACCTCGGCCAGCACCGCGGGGGAGAGCAGGTCGGCCGGGGAGGCGCCGGTCCGTGGCACGAGGACCCACATGGCGAGCTCGTCACCGGCGTAGCGCAGCTCCACGGCCTGCCAGGCGGGCCCCTCCACGTACGGGACGGCGCCGTCGCGGCGCATCAGGGTGACGCGCGCGGTCGTCCCGTCCGCGCGGGTGAAGGCGGCGTTCTCCTCGGGCGGGTCGGTGAACGGCGTCGCCCAGTCGGCCTTGAGGTAGAGGGCGTCCGCGATGACCAGCCCGGTGTCCGGGTCCAGCCGGTCGAACACCTCGGTGATCCGTCCGGCCGTCCGCTCCTCGGCCCAGGCGTTGATGACCCCCGCGGCGTCCCCGGTGAAGTCCACCTGGTGCGCGCCCGTCCCGTACTGCTCGGCGAGCGTGCGCAGGAAGCCCGGTTCGACGCTCAGCCCCTCCTGGACGAACAGTCCGTCCGCGATGCCCACGATCGGGGCGCGGGGCGGGCCGCTCTGGGCGTCCCGTCGCTCGTCCGGGCCGGCGACGGGCGGCGGGTCGTCGGTCGTGACGATCCGCCGGGTCAGCGCGTTGAGCGGGACGTGCGGCCCTTCGGAGGGGAAACCGAAGACCCTGTCGAGTTCGGCGGCGGTCTCTCCGGTGGCTCCGGCCCTCGCCATCCCGAACGCGTGGGTGATGCTCAGCGGGGACAGGACGACGTTGGCCGCGCCGGGCGCGGCGATCGCGAGCAGCGAGTGACCGAAGGCCGTCAGGCCGCGTACGGTCTCCGCGACCGGAGGGTTCTGCGGGACCTGCCGCTTCACCCCCTTCGCGGTGATCAGATCGGGCCTGGACATGGCGCATGCCGAGAGGGCGGCGACGGCCAGCAGTGCGGGGAACAGTCGGCGCATGCCTGTTGAACGTACGCCGCCGCCGAACGGTTCACGCGCCGGTCCGCGAGTCCCGCCCGTCCGGCCTCGTCCGGATCCTTCGGGCCTCGTGGGGAGCCGCCGTGTTCCTTCGGACCCCGTCAGGTCAGTGCGGCGAAGGCACCCGCGCCGATGAGGGCGACGGCCCAGGCGAGATCGAGGTTGAACCAGGCCCTGCGCAGCACCGACACCCCCAGCCGCTCGTAGACGAGCAGGGCCAGGGCGGTGGTCACGACCAGCATGGCCACCGTGTGGACCCCCGTCGCGAGCAGGCTCTGCGAGGCCAGGGCGGCGGCGCCCTGCTCGCCGTGCCCCGGATGCCCCGCGTGACCGCCGTGCCCTCCGTGGCTCCCGTGCCCGGAGTGCGCCTCGTGCCCGGTCCCCGCGCCGAGGGTGACCGGGAGCACCATGAGGCCCGCGCCGTGGGCGGTGGCCATCAGGAACGACCAACCGGTGAGCTGCCATCCGTTCACCTTCATGCCCACCCGGCGGGGGTGGTGCCGCCTCAGCAGCCGCCATACCCCGAACCCGCAGACCAGGGCCGCCACACCGTACGAGACCCCCTTGGGCGGGGCGGCGAGCCGTGCGGCCGACACCAGTACCAGCGTGATCAGCACCGAGGCGGCGTGACCGAGCACGATCGGCGGGAGCGCGCGGAACACGCCGGCGCGCGAGCGCTCCTGCAGGCCGAGCGCGACCGCGAAGAGCCAGCCCATGGCCGGGTTCAGGCCGTGGAAGGCGCCCAGTCCGGCCACGATGAGCAGGGGGGTCAGATCCATCGGATGCGCCTCACAGGGACGGCCGGCCGGGACCTGACGGGTTCGCAGGAGGCCGGAAGCGGACGGAACTCGGGAGGACGGAGGGGCGCGGGAGCGGGAGGCGGGGGGAGACGACGGAGCGTGGTCGGGGAGGAGCGGCAGGAGGGTGAGGGCGAGGGTCAGGGGAAGCAGAAGGAGTCGGAGGAGGAGTCGCCTCCCTGGAGGCGGATCTGGTGCGCGCGGCGGCCGTCGGCCGCGAAATCGGTGAAGAAGCCCGCGTCGAGGGAGAGGGAGCCGTCCTCGGCGACGTCCGCCTTCGCCATCCAGCCGGAGACGCCGTCGGGGTAGAAGACGTCGTCCCAGGAGCGGTAGAGCGAGTTGGTGAAGTAGACCCGCCGTCCGTCCCTGCTGGTCTCGACCATCTGCGGGCCGCCGTTCAGCGGCCGGTCCGGGGCGGCCGGGTGGGCGTCACGGCGGACGATCCCGCCGATCCGCACCGAACCGGTCTCCCGGGGAGCGAACGGGTCGGAGACGTCGTACGCCTTGAGCTCCCCGGTGCCCCAGGCCGAGACGAGCAGGATCCGGTCGTCCAGGGTCAGCGAGATGTCGCTGACCAGCGGGGGTACCGCTCCGAACTGCTTGAGCGGCTCCGGCAGCAGGCCGGGGTCGGCCGGTTCGGCCGGGATCGTGATCGTCTTGCGGGCCTTCCAGACGCCGTCCTCCAGGTACCAGGTGAAGATGTTGGAGGACAGGTCCTCGACGTCGATCACCGTGTTGACGAAGCCGTAGGTCCTGGTCGGATCGTGGGCGGGCCGCAACTCCAGCGCCATCTGGTGGCGGTCGCCCAGGTCGATCTCCTGCAGGTGCCTGCGCCTGGTCAGGTCCCACACGTGCAGCCGGTGACCGTACCCGCGACCGGTGAGCAGCTCCAGCGACGGACCGGGCTCGATCTGGTTGGGGGTGGCCCACTCACTGGTGATCATGGTGTCGTGTCCCAGGTGCCACCAGAAGTCGTAGTGCAGCCGTTGCGGCCCGCGGTCGGCCTCCCAGCGGCCCCGCGGTTCGAAGGTGTCGTGGTCGAGCGTGAACACCCCGCCGGGCGCGTCGCCGTCGACGTTCCCGAGCGCGCTGACGTAGATGGCGTCGGTGCCGCAGTGCACGGTGTGAGGGCGGCTGTAACCGGTCTTCTCGAAGATCGTCTCAGGTTCGATCGTCTTGACGAGCTTGGGACGCCGGGGGTCGTCCTTGACGTCGAAGATGTAGATCCTGCTCGACCGCAGGCCCGGGAGGACCAGGTAACGCCTCTCCACGTGCGGGTGCGGGGCGTACGGGCACAGGGCCGCGCTGCACACGTTCCAGCCGAAATGGTGGAGCTCGTCGCCGGGAACGGACATGTCATGCACGTCGGCGATCGATCCGTCGGACAGGTCGATCGTGGCGAGCCCGTCGGGCCGTCCGTCGCCGGTCGCGTCCAGCAGGGCGACGTAGGCGAGCTCCTCCCGGGGCGCCAGCATGGCCTCGCGAGCGGAGGGGTAGAAGGTGGGATCGGGCTGGATGAGGGGCACGGTGAACTCCTGACTCATGGCCGGAACCGATACCCAACCAATGTTGTAGGAAAAGGGGTCGCTGTCCAGGGGACATATCGGTACGACTGCCGCGGGATTATCGGGAAGAGGCTGCGGTGATCCGCTCGGCCGTTCGGCTCCGCCGGTTCGCGCGGCGGGGTGGACGGGGTGAACCGGCAGGGGAGGGGCCGCGGGATTCCCGGGCGGACGGATCGTGTCTTCGTCCTGGGGCGAGGGCGGGCGCGGCGAGTCCGAAGTGGAACGAATGTGGGAAGCCTGCGGAATGTGCCGAACACGCCGAGGAGGGGGCGGCGCTCGGGACGAATGAAGAGGTGCGGGGCGACGATGCCCCGCACCTCTTCGCTTTCAACCGACGTCCACGTTCCCCGAGTGATCGTTCCGGCGTCCTCTTCGTGTTACCGGAGAACTCCGGGGTGACCCTCCGAGGCGTGACGCGCCGATCGGCCTGCTTCCATGAAGCCCGGAGAAGGTCTCAGCAGATCTTCACCGGGGTGCAGATCCCCATCGAGGCGCCGATCCCCATGGAGGCTCCCATCACCGGGATGCCGATGACGGAGGTGCCGTACACCGGAGTCGCGACGACCTGGATGGGAGTCATCCGAACGGTGTGGATCGGCCTGCTGACGGTGTCGACCCTGGTTCCGGCCGGCCCTTCCGGTCCGGCAGGTCCTTCGGGGCCGGCGGGTCCTTCAGGTCCGGCGGGTCCAGCCGGGCCTTCGGGTCCTGCGGGTCCTGCCAGACCGTCTGCGCCTGCGGGTCCTTCGGGTCCAGCGGGTCCCTCGGGTCCCTCGGGTCCTTCAGGTCCCGCGGGTCCGGGAAGGCCGTCAGCGCCCGCCGGCCCGGGAGGGCCTTCGGGTCCTGCCGGTCCCTCGGGTCCCTCGGGTCCGGGGAGGCCGTCTGCGCCTGCGGGTCCGGGAAGGCCGTCTGCGCCCGCCGGTCCGGGAGGTCCTGCCGGTCCCTCGGGTCCGGGAAGACCATCTGCGCCAGCCGGTCCGGGAAGGCCATCAGCGCCTGCGGGTCCGGGAGGTCCTGCCGGTCCCTCGGGTCCGGGGAGGCCGTCTGCGCCCGCCGGTCCGGGAAGGCCATCTGCGCCGGGAGGTCCTGCGGGTCCGGGAAGGCCATCCGCTCCGGCCGGTCCTGCGGGTCCGGGAAGGCCGTCTGCGCCCGCCGGTCCGGGAGGTCCAGCCGGTCCCTCGGGTCCGGGAAGACCATCTGCGCCAGCCGGTCCGGGAAGGCCATCAGCGCCTGCGGGTCCGGGAGGTCCAGTCGGTCCCTCGGGTCCGGGAAGACCATCTGCGCCCGCCGGTCCGGGAGGTCCAGCCGGTCCCTCGGGACCAGGAAGACCATCTGCGCCGGGAGGTCCTGCGGGTCCGGGAAGGCCATCCGCTCCGGCCGGTCCTGCGGGGCCGGGAAGGCCGTCAGCGCCCGCCGGTCCGGGAGGTCCAGCCGGTCCCTCGGGTCCGGGGAGGCCGTCTGCGCCTGCGGGTCCGGGAGGTCCCTCGGGGCCGGGAAGACCATCTGCGCCGGGAGGTCCTGCCGGTCCGGGAAGGCCGTCAGCGCCCGCCGGTCCGGGAGGTCCAGCCGGTCCCTCGGGTCCGGGGAGGCCGTCTGCGCCCGCCGGTCCGGGAGGTCCAGCCGGTCCGGGAAGACCGTCAGCTCCGGCCGGTCCTGCCGGTCCGGGGAGGCCGTCAGCGCCCGCCGGGCCGGGAGGCCCTGCCGGGCCTCGGGGACCGGCGGGCCCGCGCAGCCCGTCGGGAAGCTTGCACAGGAAACTCGGAAGGCCGAGCCACCTGCACAGCAGGATGTAATTACCGTCGGTCGCGGTCGGTCGCACCGCCTTGTTGATGATTGCTTCGGTGGCCACAATGTCGTTGACGCGGACCACCGGAGACACCCGTACCACCGGGGACACGCGCACTACCGAAGACACCGGGGCAAGATTTGTGCAGACGGCGGTGAACTGCAGGAGACACGGGTCTGCCTGAGCGCTCTTGAGAGAGCTGATTCCACCGTGGCGGGCCTGGGCCGAGGCAGGGAGTTGCGAATCGGCCGAAACTGGAACAGGGGAGTTCAGAAGAAGGACGGCTCCGGCGAGCGCGCCGCTCGCGAGGCTCCGTTGCATGAAAGTAGACACGTGCCTTCTCTCTCCCGTTGTATTCACAGAAAACGTCCCGTAGTCATTCTTGGGACATTCCGTGGATACGGTAAGAGAAGCTGCTCGAATCCGGTGACGACACTTGATGAAGGGGGCCGATTTCTTTACCCTGCATAAATGCAAATCCCTACACGAAAGACAATATACCGATTGTCGCATTCAATCCGTCGGGTGCCTGATTTCCGTAAAATCAAAATTCTTCTGTTTGTGTCCTTGGTGATGGGATGCGTAATTTCGTGACCTCATGTGTCGGATGCGCCTGAGGTGCGGAACGCTCTCCGGTAGGCCGAGGGGGAGGTGTGCATCGCCCGGGTGAAGTGGTGACGGAAGGTGGCCGGGCTGTCGAAGCCCACGGCCGAGGCGATCTCCTCCACGGGCGCAGAGGTGGACTCCAGCATCGCCAGGCTGGCGGCGACCCGCTGAGAGATCACCCAGCGCAGCGGGCTGGTCCCGGTCTGGCGCTTGAAATGCCTGATGAACGTACGTTGTGACATGTGCGCGACCCCCGCCAGGGCGGCGATCGTGATCGGTTCGGCGAGGTGGTCGAGCGCCCAGGTCATCGCGGCCGTCACGGCGGCGCCCTCGTGCACGGGGGTGACGGCCGCCTGGATGAACTGGGCCTGTCCGCCCTCCCGGTGGGGAGGGATGACGAGCCTCCGGGCGACCTCGTTGGCCACCCCCGGTCCGTGGTCCTTGCGCACCAGGTGGATCAGCAGGTCCAGGCCGGCCGCGCTGCCCGCGCTGGTCAGCACGTCCTCGCCGTCGACGTAGAGCACGTCCGGGTCCACCTTCACCCTCGGGAACCTCCGCTGGAGCAGGTCGGCATACCTCCAGTGGGTCGTCGCCTCCCTGTCGTCCAGCAGTCCGGCGGCGGCCAGAGCGAACGCTCCCGAGCAGATCGACACGATCCGTGCCCCGCGCTCATGGGCCCGGCGCAGGGCGGCGACCACCCCGGGGGACACCTCTCCCCGGACGTCCGCCACTCCGGGGACGATGACGGTTCCGGCCGCGGCCAGTACGTCGAGGCCCCGCTCGACACGCATCGTGAAGCCGCCCACGACCCGTAGGTCCACGGGGCTCTCCGCGCAGACCGACAGTTCGTACCAGGGCCCGCGCAACTCGGGGCGGGGGATGCCGAACACCTCGACCACGCAGCCCAGCTCGAACGGACTCATGCCGTCGAAGGCGAGCACGGAGACGCCGGAGTCCGTGCGGGGCGGCACCGAGGGCGAAGGCGGCACCGAGGGCGAAGGCGGCACCGGGGGCGAGGGCGGGGGCGAGGGCGTGGGCGTGGGCGTGGGCGGCATGGCGAAATGTTAGCGGTAAGCGACATTCACGCCACTGTCGCGACGGACGTCACGCACGACACCATTGCCTCATCCGGCAGGTGACGCTCCCGGCCGGGACGCCGGGACCGTCGGCCGAGCACCCACGTCGCGCGTCACCGAGCCGTCACGCCGCAGGAGACGCGTCCGGGAGTGCTCCCGGAAGCCACGCGCAGAAGCGTCTCCCGGAAGCGTCCGCCGAGGGCGTCGCCGACGCACCGCATGCACCAGGAAGGGTCGTACATGGCCACCGCTCCTCAGTCCGTCCCCGCCGTCCCCTCCACCGCCGTCCCCTCCTCCCGCACCGGCGTCTCCGCCGTCACCGCGGTGCCGGCCGCGGGCAACGCCGCCGCGCTGGCGCACTTCGCCGCCCGGCTGACGTTCGAGACCGACGCGGCCGATGTGGCCGCGGACCTGGCCGCGGGTGTCCCCGGCCTGGTCGTGATCGACTCGCGCAGTACGGAGAGCTGGGAACAGGGGCATATCCCGGGCGCCGTCCATCTGCCCACCGCGCTGATCGCCGCGCGCGGCGACTCCGTGGTCCCCCCGGGTGCGACCGTGGTGACCTACTGCTGGGGTCCCGGCTGCAACGGTGCCACCCGTGCCGCACTGGAGTTCGCCAGGCTGGGGCACCCGGTCAAGGAGATGCTGGGCGGTTTCGAGTACTGGGCCCGCGAGGGACACCCCGTCCAGACGGCGCGAGGAGTGTCCCGCCGCCCCGCAGACGCCCTCACCGCACCGGTCTCCGGCGTCTCCTGCGCCTGCTGACCGGAGACGAGACCGAATCCCGCCCCGCCCGGAGACCCTGATCACGCGTCGAACACGGTTTGCGCTCGCTTGGGTCAAGCCACCGGCCGATACCGGCGGGGCGTCGTCGTAGGGGATGACACGCATCCCCAGGAGGCGACATGACGTTCCGCCCGCTCGCCACAGCCCTCACCGTGCTCGCCCTGTTGTCGGCCGCCGCCTGCGGCGGATCCTCGACCACGCCGACCGAGACCCTGCCGATGCCCGAGTCGGGCAGGGCGATGCCCTCGGCGGCCGCGCAGCCCCCCGCCCAGGAGGACTCCGCGGCGGCCCGAGATCGGGCCACGGCCCGGGCCGAGGACCCCGAGACCACCCGGAGTCACGACACCGCGGCCGAGCAGATCTCCACCTTCTCCCTGGACGTGGACACCGCCTCCTACGGCTACAGCAGGCGGCTCCTCGGCGAGGGCAGCCTGCCGGAACCCGGCCGGGTCCGGCCGGAGGAGTTCGTCAACTTCTTCGCGCAGGACTACGCCGAGCCCGAGGACGACGGCTTCACCGTGCACGTGGACGGCGCGCGCACGCCCGGGAACGGCACCGCGCTGCTCCGTGTCGGCCTGCAGACCCGGGGGGTCGCCGCGGAGTCCCGCCGGCCCGCGAACCTGACCTTCGTGGTGGACGTGTCGGGTTCCATGGGCGAGCCCGGCAGGCTCGACCTGGTCAAGGAGTCCCTGCACCGGCTCGTCGACCAGCTCGGACCCGGTGACCGGGTCTCGGTCGTCGCCTTCAGCGGAGAGGCGGAGGTCGTGCTGGCGATGACCCCGGCGACCGACCGGGAGCGGCTGCACGCCGCCGTCGAGCGCCTGGCCGTGCAGCAGTCGACCAATCTGGAGGCGGGACTCACCCAGGGGTACGCCGAGGCCGCCGACGGCTTCCGGCCCGCCGCCGCCAACCGGGTCATCCTGCTCTCCGACGGCCTGGCCAACGCCGGTGACACGACCTGGCAGGGCATTCTCGACCGGGTCGCCGAGGCCGCGGGCAAGAAGATCACTCTGCTCTGCGTCGGCGTCGGCCGCGAGTACGGCGACGAGCTGATGGAGCAACTCGCCGACAACGGTGACGGCGCCGCGGTCTACGTCGGCTCCGCCGACGACGCGCACAAGGTCTTCGTCGAGCAGCTCGCCACCACCGTCGACCTGCGGGCCCGTGACGCCAAGGCACAGGTCGTGTTCAACCCCTCGGCCGTGGAGTCGTACCGGCTGATCGGTTACGAGAACCGGCGGATCGCGGCCGAGGACTTCCGCGACGACGCCAAGGACGGCGGCGAGGTGGGTCCGGGACACTCGGTGACCGCCCTGTACGAGGTGCGGCTGCGCGGCGGGGCGTCGGGCCAGCTCGCCACCGCCACCGTGCGCTGGCAGGACCCCGACACCCGCGCCCCCGCCGAGGCCGCCCGCTCCCTCGCCGCGCGCGAGCTGGGGGCCTCGATCTGGGAGGGGACCTCACCGAGGTTCCAGGTCGACGTGGTCGCCGCCGGCTTCGCCGAGTACCTCCGTACCCGCGAGGGGCTCGCCGGGCTGACGGCCGACGACCTCGCCGCCCACGCCACCCGCCTGGCCGCCTCGACCGAGGACCCGGCGGTGACCGAACTCGCCCGCCTGATCGCGCAGGCCGCCTCGCTCACCTGACGCCCGTGCCCGGCGCCGCAGTCCCGGGCGGGTGCCCGGCGCCGGTGCCGGGCCTGCACGCTCGGCCTCGTGCCCGGCGTCCGTGTCTCGGCGTTTGTGCTTCGGCGTCCGTGTCCCGGTGTTCGTGTTTCGGGATCCGTGTCCCGGCGCCGGCCACCCGGGCGCGGACGTCCCCGCGTTACGCGAGCCGCCGCACGGCCGTGGTTACAGGGTGCGCGGCGGTTTCCTATACACTGGCGTCGTCGCCGGGCCGCGCCCGGAGGCACCCGGACGGATGACGTCCCAGGGGCTATGGCGCAGCTGGTAGCGCGCCTCCATGGCATGGAGGAGGTCTGGGGTTCGAATCCCCATAGCTCCACCCGGGGTCGTTCTCGAACGACCCGGAGCACGTTGACGAGATCCCGCCCGATCACCTCGATCGTGGCGGGATCTCGTCGTTCTGCGGGCCGGCGTCCCCGCCGGCCGGAACGTCCCGGACCGCAGGCGGGTCCGGCATCGTGGGCGCGTCACGGGCCGCAGGCGCGTCGTGGATCGTGAGCGCGTCACGGACGGCGGGCGCCTCAGGGGTGACGGGTGTGCCGGCGACCGGCCGTGGAGCCGGCGATCACTGCGATTCCTCCCGGTAACGTGCCGTCCATCGGCGGGTGAGCTCGTCGGCCTGACGCCGATGCCGTGCCGTGATCACTCGCTCCCCGGGCGGGTCGAGCCCCAGGAACGCCAGAAGATCCCGGGTGGCCCCTTCCGTGTCGCGGGCGAGGTCCTCGTACCGCATCGGGTACGGCCGGATCCCCTGGGAGGCGAACCACGCCTCCCAGGCCGCGTTGTGTTCCTCGATCGTCCGGACGAACCGGTCGATTCCCTCGCGGTCGAAGACCGGGGGGCGTCCGTCGCCGGTGGCGGCGCCGCTGATCTCCCCGTTCCCGCCGACGTACCAGACGCCGGTCTGCTCCGCGCGCAGCCAGGAGACGGCCTGCGCCACCACGTCGTCACGCCGCAGGAGGACGAAACGCGTCCGGCCGAACACCCGGCGCAGCAGGCCCGCGTCGTCGCCCGCCAGATCCGGGTGAACCGCTCCCAGCCTGGCGACGACGTGTTCGACGGTCCCCCACATGAACTTCGCGCCGAACACGCCGTTCGCACCGCGCCCGGCGGTCAGTGCCGCCCGGACGTAGTCCGCGTAGTCGAAGCCGCCCCGCGCGGTCCGCGGAATCCGCCAACGGTCCGCCCACAACGGCTCGTCGGGCTCACGGAAGTAGGCCTGCGGCCGGCCGGCGACACCGGTCGACTCCAGCAGGCCGAGCAGGAGCGAGCTACCGGTTCGCGGGGTGGCGCAGACGAAGTACGCGTCGATCCGGGCGGGGGTCTCCTGCGGGCTGGTCACGGCGACACGGTAGGGCCCTCGTGCTGCCGGTACGCAACCGCTTTTCCGGGTCCGCCCCGGCCGTGTCCCTCTCAGCCGGTCTCCCGGTCCGGGTGCGGGGAGCGGGCGCCGCCCTCGTCGAGGATCTCGTAGTCCAGGTGGAAGGAGTGGGCGCCGTCGTCGTTGACGATCTGGCCACCGCCCCGGATGCCGGTCAGTTCTCCGGTGCCCGAGTCGGGCAGGATCGTCCAGCTCAGCCCCGCGTTCTCGCCGTCCGCGGTGGCCGTGTGGTGCAGCACGAAGGTGCCCTTACGCCCGTGCGCGGTGCCGGTGAAGCGCTCGAAGCCCACGTAGGCCGCGGACGTCTCGACCTGGGCGACCGCGGTGATGATGTCGGTGGTGCTGGTGCCGGTCAGATCACCGTCGAAGGTCTTGGTGATGTGGACGCGGGTGAGCGTGGCCCCCTCGGCCTCGTCGTAGGGGGTCGGTTCCCAGCTGTCGATGGTGAAGGTTCCCGTGGCACGCGGCATATGAGGCTCCCTGCTGTGTTCTCGGTCGTCGTAACCAGCATGGCGCCCGTACCTGTCAGCTCATGTCAGGTATGCCGTCGCCGGGCGGGCCGGAGCGGGATCGAGCACGACGGAGCGAACCGGGAGAACCGAGCGAACCGGGCGGGGCCGGGGCAGGGCGGAACCGGTTGAGGTGGCAGGTCAGGACAGGCTCCACCGGTCCATGTTCCAGGTGACGGTCGACTGCGCCGGGTTCGGGACGACGTTCCTGAGCGTCTCGTCCCAGGCGGTGAGCCCCGGATGCTGGAAGAGCGGGATGGTGGCCAGGTCGTTCCAGAGTTGCTTCTCGATCTCCCCGATGATCGGGTTCTGGGCGGCCAGGTCCACCGTGGAGTTCAGCTTCGCGATGAGGCGGTCGACCCGCGCGCTGGAGTAGCAGCCGTTGTTGTTGCCCTTGCTGCGGGCGTCGCACTTCTCCGGTGAGGTGAAGTTGGAGGCCCAGCCGCTGACCAGTGAGGAGCCCGACCAGGCGAACAGTGCCACGTCGTAGCCGTTGGCCGGCATGACGGTGCCGAGGAAGTCGTCGGACCCCTTGTCGACGACCTTGAAGCCCGCCCTGTTGCAGGAGTCGATGATGAGCTGCACCGCCGCGGTGCGGCGCGGGTTCGGGGTCTGGTAGCCGATGTTCACCTCCAGCCCCGTCCTGCCGGTCCGGCGCAGGAGCTCCCTGGCGCCCGCGATGTCCTGCCGCGCGTACGCGTCGGCGCTGCCGCTGGCCGCGACGACCTCGGCGCTGTTGGCCTGGAAGGGGGCGACGGTGCGGACCTGGAGCGGCCCGGCGGCGGGCGCGACCGGCCTGACCAGCCGGTCGACGATGCGCTGCCTGGGCACGCACCTGGCGAACGCCTCGCGCAGCCTGGCGTCCCTGAACGGGCTGGAGTCGAAGTTGAAGTCCAGGTGCTCGTAGGTGTACCGGTCGAAGACGCTGACCCGCACGCCGCTCAGTGACTGCAACTGCTTCAGCACGTCCGGCCCCGGCTGCGGCTCGACGATCTGGACCTCGCGGTTCTGCAGCGCCTGGGCCTGCTCGTCGAGGGTGATGAAGCGCTCGACGATCGTCGGGGTGGCGGCGGGCGCGCCCCACCACCGGTCGTTGGCGACCAGGGTGAGCCGCTGCCCGGCGTCCAGCTTCGAGAGCTTGTACGGGCCGGAGGACGGGATCAGTTCGGCGGCCGGAAGCCTGCCGTCGGAGACCCAGCCGTCGTTGAAGAACCTGATGCCCTTCTCGAGCCTGCGGGCGTCGGCGCTCCTGACCGCCGCGATGAACTCCTCCTCCGACAGGCCGTCCCGGGCGGCCACCACGTGGGCCGGCAACAGCTCGGTCGCCCCGGGGCCGCCCGCCACCCAGTCCGCGAACGGCTTGTCGTAGACCAGGTCGAACGTCCTGCCGCCGGCGCGGCAGTCGGGGACCCGGGTGTCCTGGACGCCGTTGGTGTCGGCCGAGGCGAACCCCCCGACCTTGCCGGAGCGGAACGCCCACCACAGCATGACGTCGTCGCAGTCGATCGGCGTGCCGTCGGACCAGACGGCCTGGTCGCTGATGGTGTACTCCACCGTGAGCGGGTCGTCGGAGGTCTTCCGGTAGGTCCCGAAGTCCCGGTCGGGAGTGATCGCGCCCTTGTCGCCGTAGAACCAGAAGCCGGTCAGCACCCGCTGCAGCGGGGCGAAGTTGCGGGTGGCGTTCTCCGCGGTGGTGTTGTTGTTGTAGGAGTGGAACTCCTGCTCGTACGCGTAGGTGATGGTCCTGGTCGACGCGGCCGGTGCCGAGCCGGGGTCCGAGGGGCGGTCCGCCGGGTCGGGGCCCGCGCAGGCGCCCACCAGGAGCGCGCCGCCCGCCAGCAGCGCCGGCAGCCTCCCGGCCCTTCGCGCGTGTAACACGGCACCACCCCTTCGATCTGCGGATCTCCGGCCGGCCCCCGTGCCGGTCGGGCAGTACCGGATGCGGCCGCCCCCCTTGGCCGGGGCGTCGTCCCGGGCCCGGGTGCGCGGCCGACCGCGGCCGACCGCGCCCGCCCGTGACCCCGTCGGGCGCGATCCCCTCCGAGCGAGAATAGGAAAAACATAACCTTTGAGCGAATTACGCCAATATGCGAGATGCGGGAGCCGTATCCCTCTCATTCTCGGCGGTACGGGCCGACCCGCGGAGACGGACCGCCTCCCTGGCCCGATCCTTACGGATATTGGCACTCGGGCCACTCGTGGGAGGACGCGGGCGCCGCCGATGATGAGGCCCATGACAACGACTCCTCAGCCGGGTCGCGGGGTGCACCGCGCCTGGATCGTGGCGGCGGTCGCCTTCGTCGCCATTCTGGGCGCGGCCGGGTTCCGCGCCACCCCCGGTGTGCTGATCACGCCGTTGCAGGAGGAGTTCGGCTGGTCGCGGGGCACGATCTCGCTCGCGGTCTCGGTGAACCTCATGCTCTACGGGCTGACCGCGCCCTTCGCCGCGGCGCTGATGGACCGTTTCGGCATGCGCAGGGTGGTGACGTACGCCCTGCTGCTCGTCGCCACGGGCAGCGGGCTCACGATCTGGATGAACGCGCCCTGGCAGCTCCTGCTGTGCTGGGGCGTCCTGGTCGGCCTGGGGACCGGCTCGATGGCGCTGGTCTTCGCCGCCACCCTCACCGAACGCTGGTTCGTCCGCCACCGGGGCCTGGTCACCGGCGTGCTCACCGCCGGCGGGGCCACCGGCCAGCTCGTGTTCCTGCCGGTCCTCGCCCACCTCGCGGCCGGACGGGGATGGCGGACGGCCGCGCTCACCGTCGCCATCGCCGCCCTCGTCGTGGTCCCGCTGGTCTGGTTCCTGCTGCGCGACCGGCCCGAGGACGTGGGCACCACCGCCCTGGGCGCCGACCCGGCGCCGTCCGCCACCCCGTCCGCCACCCCGTCGGCCGCCGCGGCCCGGCCCGCGCGGGCGGGCGGGGCCGTGTCCGGCACCCGTCCGGGCAACGCCGCCTCGCGCGCCCTCGGCGTGCTCCGGAGTGCCGCGCGGACGCGCCCCTTCTGGCTGCTCGCCGGGGGGTTCGCGATCTGCGGGATGAGCACCAACGGCCTGGTGGGCACCCACTTCATCCCCGCCGCCCACGACCACGGCATGGCCGAGCCGGTCGCCGCCGGCCTGCTCGCGCTGGTCGGGATCTTCGACGTGGTCGGCACCGTCGCCTCCGGCTGGCTGAGCGACAGGGTCGACTCACGCCTGCTGCTCGGCGCCTACTACGGGCTGCGCGGCCTGTCGCTGCTCGCCCTGCCGAGCCTGTTCGGAGCCACCGCCGAGCCCAGCATGCTCGTCTTCATCGTCTTCTACGGCCTCGACTGGGTGGCGACGGTCCCGCCGACCGTGGCGCTCTGCCGCCAGATCTACGGTCCCGACGGGGCCGTGGTGTTCGGCTGGGTCTTCGCCTCCCACCAGGTCGGGGCGGCGATCGCCGCGACCGCGGCCGGGATCACCCGTGACCACTTCGGCGCCTACGACCTCGCCTGGTACGCCGCGGGCGCGCTCTGCCTGGCCGCCGCTGTCATGTCGATGGCCGTCACCCGCCGGCGGTCCGGTGACCGCCCGTACGACCCCGGCGACCCCGGCGACCCCGGCGGCCCGGAGGACCCCGGCGCCCGCCCCGACGGCCCGGCCCGCACGGTCAGCGGGGCAGCCTGACGATGTCGGCGAGGACACCGCCCTGGGGGGTGAGCCGCGCCTGTGACGGGCTGTCGTAGACCACCATGAGGCGGTCGCCGTCGAGCACGGTGATCCCCTCCGGGTGGTCGCTCCCATGGCCGTACGGCAGGTCGCCGACGACCTCGGGCTCGTGCACGACGGAGGGCTCGTCCGGCGGTTCCCAGCGCATCAGGCGCACCGGCCCGTCCAGGCTCATGGTCGGCCCGGCCAGGATCAGCAGCCCGCCCCGGTGGGGGCACATGTCGCGGACGCCGAGCCCGCCGAGGTTCAGGAAGTGTGTCCGGTACGGCCCGCCGTCGACGTCGGCGAGCCGCAGGGCGCCCGGCCGCCGCGGGTCGCTCTCCGGCCGGATCTCCAGGACGGCGGCCCAGCCGCGCAGCACCGGGCCGCGCAGGCCGGCGAACAGCCGCTCGCCCAGCACGGCGATGCCCTCGACGTCCAGGCCGTTGTCCTTGCTGGGAATCGGCACGAACGGGCCCAGGTGCGGATCGGCGGCCAGCAGGTCGGCCAGGTTCCGGCCGGGACCGGCCAGGATCTCCGCCCTGCGGCTGCCGTCCTCGCGGACCGGGGTGGCGCCGACGAGCGGCAGCCGTACCAGGATGAAGCGGTTCTCCTCGCGCACCACCGCGGCGAGGCGGCGGCGCGCCTTGTGCGGCGGCTGCCCCTTCTTGACCCGCCTGCGCTTGAGGCTGTGCGACCCGATCGCCCAGAGCCAGCCGTCCGCCCGGCCCAGCCCCTCGATGTCGGCCTCCTCCTCGCGCTCGGCGGGCAGGTCCACGAAGTCGGCCAGGAAGAAGGTGCGCTGGTCGTCGTACCGCCCGCCGCGGAACGCCAGGTGCTCGACGGTGGCGGTCTCGTCGCCGGCCAGCCAGAGCCCCAGGGCGTCGGTCCGTACGGCGGACAGGTTGGTGTGCGTCCTCGCCTCGCGTGAGGAGGCGTCGAACCTGAGCTCCACCTGGCGTTCCACGAACATTCCGGCATCATCGCAGGGTGACCGGGGTGCCGGCGGAGAAGGTACTCGTTCCCGAAGTGTGATGGGGATCCCAGGCGAGAAAACCGGATTTGTCGTACGCTCCCGTTCGTGCTCGATGGGTTGGGTGGGACTCAGGGGACCCGGGAGACGGGTTCCACGCCGACGTACGCGACCGCCGACGCGGAGACCTCGGACCTGCCGAAGATCACGGCGGAGAGCCCCCGCGGGACGCCGCAGGCCCAGCCGGTCCCGGCCATCAAGCGGTCCCGCATCGGCGACCTGCCGATGCGCGTGATCTACCGCGCCCTGGCCGTGGGCGCCGCGCTGCTCCTCGTCGCGGTCGCGGCCGTGGTCGGCTTCGTCACCTCGGGCACCCCAGATCAACCGGGCGAGGAGCGAGCGGGGCAGATCGCCGCGCCATCTGCCGCGCCGCCCTCGCCCGGTCCGGCCTCCACCGGACCCGTCTCCCCGGAGCCGTCGGCGCCGGCCTCGGCCTCGGCGTCGTCCTCCGCCCCGGGAAGCCCTTCTCCCTCGGGATCGGCGTCCCCGTCGGCCTCCGGGAGCCCGTCGCCGTCCGGCTCCACCCCGGCACCCGACCGCAGCGCCGTCGTCACGGCCCTGGCCGACCCCCGGGTGCCGGAACTGCCGCGCGACAAGCGGCTCGGCAAGCTCACCGGCGCGGCGGACAGGAGCAAGCGCCGCCTCACCGACCGCCGGTCGGGCGTGTCGCTGGTCCGCCTGGGCAAGCCCTGGAAGGTCTTCGGCGCCTCGCCGTTCTCCACCAGACAGGTGCTGCCCAAGGTGAAGGGGGCGGCTCACCGGGCGATGCTGGTGAGCTGCCCGGTGCCGATCCTGGTGCAGCGGGAGACCAAGGACACCGCGCTGCTGGCCGCCCGGTGGACGCTCAACCACCACCCCAAGGGCGGAAAGATCTCCTGGACGGCCTCGCAGCCGATCAAGGACGGCTGGCTGCTCGCCTACCGGGTGAAGTACAGGAACAAGGGCAAGGCGCGCTCCTCCATGGCCGCCGTCGCGGTGACCGAGGGCTCCGGCGACAAGCCGGCGATGCTCTTCGTGACGATCCCCGACGCGCAGAAGAAGCACTGGCGCGACATCAACACCGCGGTCTCCTCCCTCCGATTGAAGTGAGCCCGGCCGGGGCAGGATTCGCCTTGTCCGTGTGACCGGGTGAGATTCGGGGGGATTTCACGATCGGTCGCCCCGCCGTCGTACGCGTGACGGCCCCTGCCCGCCCGCCGGAGCCCGCTCGTCGAAGCCCGCCCGCCGGACGCGCCGCCGGGCCTCCGTCCGGCTACGTCCCCCCGGTCGTCGAGGGGGAAGTCCGTGAACCGACCGGCGTCTCAGCAGCCGTCCCGGCAGCGCAAGGGACCGGGACGGTGGCCGTCCGGCGAGACGGGCCGCCCGGGGAGCGGCGACAGGGACGGCGAGGGCAGCGGCTCCAAGCCCTGGAGGTCCGAGGGCCTGCCCGACCGTTCGTCCGCCCCGCAGCGCCCGCGGATCAGCTGGCCGCGCTTCCTGCTGACGCTGGCCGTCGTCTACGCGGGTTTCTTCATCGTCTCCTCGTTCTTCGACGACGTCACCGAGCCGATCTCCTACACCCAGTTCACCCGGCAGGTACGGGCGGCCAACGTCAAGGACCTCTACGCCACGGGTGCGTCGATCCAGGGCACCCTCAGGAAACCCGCCCGCGACCCCGACAGCGACAACGTCGAGTACGACCGGTTCTCCACCGAGCTTCCGGTCTTCGCCGACGACGAGGGGCTCTACCGCCAGCTCACCGCGACGGGGGTGAACATCAAGGCCGAGCCCGTCGGCGGCGACCGGGGTTTCCTGACGAACCTGCTGCTGTCGCTGTTCCCGGTGCTGCTGCTGGCCGGGCTGTGGATCTGGTTCGTGCGGCGCGCGGCGGCCGGGGCCATGGGCGGCGGTATGGGGGGTGGACTGGGCGGTCTCGGCAAGACGAAGGCGGCAAAACCGGTTGAACAGGACAGGGTCCGGGTCGACTTCGACGACGTGGCCGGCATCGACGAGGTCGAGAACGAGGTCGCCGAGGTGGTCGACTACCTCAAGGACCCCGACAAGTACCGCAGGCTCGGGGCGAAGCTGCCCAAGGGCGTACTGCTCGCCGGCCCGCCCGGCACCGGCAAGACCCTCCTCGCCCGCGCCGTGGCGGGCGAGGCGGACGTGCCGTTCTTCTCGGCGAGCGCCTCGGAGTTCATCGAGATGATCGTGGGGGTGGGCGCCTCGCGGGTGCGCGAGCTGTTCGAGGAGGCCCGCAAGGTCGCGCCGTCGATCATCTTCATCGACGAGATCGACGCGATCGGCCGGGTACGCGGCGGCAGCACCATCGGCGGCCACGACGAGCGCGAGCAGACGCTCAACCAGATCCTCACCGAGATGGACGGCTTCACCGGCTCCGAGGGCGTCATCGTGATCGCCGCCTCGAACCGGGCCGAGGTGCTCGATCCGGCGCTGCTGCGGCCCGGCCGTTTCGACCGTACCGTCGTGGTCTCCGTGCCGGACGCCGACGGGCGGCTGGCGATCCTGCGCGTGCACAGCCGGGGCGTGCCGCTCGCCGGCGACGTCCACCTGGACCGGCTCGCCAGGACCACGCCCGGCATGACCGGCGCGGACCTGGCCAACCTCGTCAACGAGGCCGCGCTGCTCGCCGCCAAGCGGGGCAACGAGAAGGTGCACTCCGCCGACTTCGCCGACGCGCTGGAGAAGATCCTGCTGGGTGCGGCCCGCGCCGTCGTGATCCCGCAGGACGAGCGCAGGCGCACCGCCTACCACGAGGCGGGCCACGCGCTGCTCGGCATGCTCCAGCCGGGTGCCGACCCGGTCAGGAAGGTCTCGATCATCCCGCGCGGCCGGGCGCTGGGCGTCACCCTCTCCACCCCCGACACCGACCGGTACGCCTACGACGAGAAGCACCTGCGGGACCGGATCGTCGGCGCCCTCGGCGGCATGGCGGCGGAGCAGATCGTCTACGGCGTGGTCACCACCGGTTCGGAGAGCGACCTGGAGCAGGTCACGGTGATCGCGCGCGGCATGGTCGGCCGCTGGGGCATGTCCGCCAGGATCGGCCCGCTCAGCGTGCTGTCCGATTCCGCCGACGGCCGTCCCGCCGCGGCCCCCGACACCCTCGCCGCCGTGGACCAGGAGGTCCGGCGCATCGTGGACGAGTGCTACGAGGTCGCCCTGGCCGTCCTGCGGGAGAACCGCGACCGCCTGGACGGCATCGCCGCCGCCCTGCTGGAGAGCGAGACCCTGGGCGAGGCCGAGGCCTACGACGCCGCGGGACTCCCGCGCCGTCCGGCTCCCGAGCCCATGACCCCGCCCCCGCCCGTGGCGGGGAGACCGGCGAGGCCGCGCTAGGCTCGACCGGCGTGACCCAGATCGTGCTCGCCTCCGCCTCGCCCGCCCGTCTCGCCCTGCTGCGCAGCGCCGGACTGGATCCCGAAGTGATCGTCAGCGGGGTGGACGAGGCCGCCGTCACCGCCGGCAGCCCGGCCGAGCTCTGCCTCACGCTGGCCCACGCCAAGGCCGCGGTGGTGGCCGGGAAGCTCTCCGGCGGGCTGGTCGTCGGCTGTGACTCCGTGCTCGAACTCGACGGCCGGGCCTACGGCAAGCCGTCCTCTCCCGAGGAGGCCGTCGCCCGCTGGCACGGCATGCGCGGGCGCGAGGGCCGCCTGCTCACCGGCCACTGCGTGATCGACGTCGAGAGCGGGCGCGAGGCGGCGGAGGTGGGCGCGACGACCGTGCGCTTCGGCACCCCCGGCGACGACGAGATCGCCGCCTACGTCGCCACCGGAGAGCCCCTTCACGTGGCCGGCGCCTTCACCCTGGACGGGCGGGGCGGCTGGTTCGTCGAGGGCATCGACGGTGACCACGGCAACGTCCTGGGTCTCTCCCTGCCGCTGCTCCGCCGCCTCCTGGCCGCCCTCGGGGTCTCCGTTCCCGTCCTGTGGCGGTGAGCCGGGCCCGCGCCGTCACCCGGGACGTCCGATCCCGCTAATCTTCCGCCATGGGTCATTTCCGCTCCTTTCTGGACGGCATCGGGTTCTTCTTCCAGGGAGTGCGCTGGGTGGCGCGCTATCCGCGCTGGTGGCTGTTCGGGCTGATCCCGGCCCTGATCGCCTTCGCCCTCTACGCGGCCGCCCTCTATCTCCTCGGCACGAACGCGCTGGAGATCGCCGCCTGGGGAACGCCGTTCGCCGACGGGTGGAGCGAGTCGGCCCGGACCGCGTTGCGCGCGGTGGTCGGGCTGGCGCTCTTCGGGGCCGGGCTGGTCCTGTCCGTGGTGACCTTCACCGCGGTCACCCTCATCGTGGGCGACCCGTTCTACGAGAAGCTCTCGGAGAAGGTCGAGGGGACCTACGGGGAGGTGCCGACCGGCCACGAGCTCCCGCTGTGGAAGTCCGTCCTCAGGTCCGTCAGGGACAGCCTGATCACCCTCGGATGGTTGCTGCTCTTCACCGTCCCGCTGTTCTTCCTCGGGTTCGTGCCGGTGATCGGGCAGACCGTGGTGCCGGTCCTGGGCGCCCTGGTCTCGGGGTTCTTCCTCACGGTCGAGCTGACCACGCTGGGCCTGGAGCGCAGGGGGATGGCGCGCAAGCGCCGGTTCGGCCTGCTCCGGGGGAACAAGGCTCCCGCCCTGGGTTTCGGGGTCCTGCTCTTCCTGCTCTTCCTCATCCCGTTCGTCGCGGTCATCGCGATGCCCGCCGCCGTGGCCGGCGCGGCCATCATGGTCCGCAACCGCCTGGCGCCGACGGCGCCCCGGGTCGGGGGAGACGCGGGGAACCGTGGTGTGGACCCGCGCGTGGACCGGAGCGTGGACCGGAGCGTGAATCCGGGTGCGGATCGGGGCGTGGACCGGAGCGTGAATCCGGGTGCGGATCCGGGCGCGGGCCGGCGCGTGGATCCGCGTACGGACAGGGGCGCCTGAGGGTTCTTCGTTCCCGGCTGTGGAAAACCGACGCTGTCCACAGAACGTGGTTCGGCTCGGATGAGGGGAACGCGGGTCCGGAAGGCTTGCCGCCATGACAACGGACAGCACGTCACCGGCCTCGCCCGAGCCGAAGCCCTCACGCTCCGTGGCCCCCTCACGGCCCGCCCGCTCCCCACGCTCCTCACGGCGGGCGGCCCGCGCACGGCCCGCCAACCCCCCGTCCCCCGCGGATCCCGCGGCCTCCGAGATCTCCGTGGTCCACGGGCATCCTGCGGAGCCCGGAGAGCCGGCGGAGCTCGGGGAGTCCGCGGAGGACACGGATCTCGCGCGACCCGGAGGTCCTTCGCGCTCCTCGCGCTCCTCGCCTTCCGGCGCGTTCCCGGGGCCGTCCTCCCCGCCGCGGCTCCTGCTCGGCTCCACCGAGGACGTCCTGGGAGCCGTTCCCTACCTGCTGGGGTTCCACCCCGCCGAGAGCCTCGTCGTCATCGGCCTCACCGGCGGCCCGACGACGAGCAGGCTGCACCTCACCGTCCGATGGGATCTGCCGCTCGCGGCCGACGGGCTCGGCCGGGTCCTCCCGCTCTTCAGGAAGGAAGGGGTCACCGAGGTCGTCGTGGTCGGCTACGGCCCCGGCCCGCTGGTCACCCCGGCCGCCGACGCGGTGGTGGCGCACTTCCGCGCAGGCGGGCTGACCGTCGTCGACGCGCTCCGGGTGGAGCAGGGCCGCTACTGGTCGTACGCCTGCTCACGAGGCGACTGCTGCCCGGCCGACGGGACACCCTACGAGCGTCGAGCCGGCGCGGTCGCCGCCGAGGCGACCCTCCAGGGGTTGGTCGCCCTGCCGGATCGGCAGACCCTGGAGCGCTCGCTCGACCCGGTGACCGGTCCGGGGCGGGTGGCCATGCGTGAGGCGACCGGCCGCGTCACCCGCGAGAC
Source organism: Streptosporangium sp. NPDC023615 (assembly GCF_040640155.1). Lineage (NCBI taxonomy): Bacteria > Bacillati > Actinomycetota > Actinomycetes > Streptosporangiales > Streptosporangiaceae > Streptosporangium > Streptosporangium sp. NPDC023615. Next base: position 3,283 of record NZ_JBFABE010000023.1, on the reverse strand, counting down.
GCTCGACAGGCTCACCGGCCGCCGTGACGCCGACGGATTCGCGGCGGAGTTCGTGGCGGACGGCATGGCCAGGGTCCGTGAGGCGATCGCTGTCTACGCCTCGGGCGGCAGGCTCGGCGACGACCAGGCGGCCAGGCTGGGGCTGGACCTGGCGGTGATCAGGATCAGGGACGAGGCCTGGGCACTGATGACCGACGACGATCACGACGCCCACCTCAGGCTGTGGCACGATCTCACGCGGCGGCTGGAGCCGAGGTTCGTGCCGCCGGTCGCCTCGCTGCTCGGCCTGGTCGCCTGGCGCCGAGGTGACTCCGCGCTCGCGGGCGTCGCCCTGGGCCGGGCCCATGAGGTCGATCCCGGCTACTCGATGGCGAACCTGCTCCTGCACGCCATCCGCAGCCTGGTCCCGCCCCATGCCCTCAACGACAGGATGCCCGGCCCCGAGGAGCTCGACCAGGAGATGGGCAGCCCGAAGACGGCCTGGCTGCTCCCGATGGTGGTGCTGCTCGACGAGACCGGCGGTCCGGGCCCGAGGGCCGTGACCGCCGGGGTGCCGGCTCAGCCCTCCGCGCGTCGCTGACGTTCGTTGTAGGCCCTCATCCGAGGCGGATAACCGGTCAGCTGCACGTCGTAGACGGGCAGGGACAGGCCACGGGCCACCTTGCCGATCACCGCGGGGGAGCCGACCCGCCGCCGCGTCCACTCACCGTCGTCGGCGATGGCCACCGCCGTGGTGTCCGTCGCGAACGTCTCGGGTTCGACGTAGAACTCCACACCCCGACGTGACTTCGCGAAGGCGATGAGCGCCTCGATGTCGGCGTCGGTCGCCTCGCGATCGAACTTGGCGATCTTCGGCCCGCGCAGGCGCCTCAATCCATAGCGATCTCGCCATCTCATGTTTTCCTGTATACCTCTCCTGCTTGTTCCCCGGCGCGGATGCCAGGGGTGCGTCTCAGGGGTCTATGAGGGTTCATCCTGATGCGCCAGGCCGACAATCTGAGCCAGTATGGAAAGCGTAGAGGCGACGAAAGGGTATCGGTCTCATGGCAGGCACAGTGACACCAGCGGGCCCGGGGCGCGGGAGAGTACCGGTGGCGGGTCTGCGGCCCGACCATCCGACGCTTCGGGTGGGCAACCAGGATCGCGAGCAGGTGGTCGAGCACGTCAAGGCCGCCTACGCGGAGGGAAGGCTCGACAGGCTCGAGTTCGAGGACCGGCTGGAACGGGCGATGACGGCCCGCGTGCACGGCGACCTGATCCCGATCATGGACGAACTGCACGGCGGATACCCGGCGCGGCCGGTTTCCTCCCGGTTCCCCGGTGATCGGTCGGCGTCCGCGTATCCGGGAAGGCTCGGCGGGCGAGGCGACACCGGCGGTGACCGCCTGGGCGCGGCCGCGGCCCACCTGCTCCCGCTGGCAGGCCTGCCCGTCGTGGGGCCGCTGGTGATGATGCTCACCGCGGGAAGGAACTCGCCCTACATCCGCGCCCACTCGGTGGAGGCGCTCAACTTCCAGCTGACGCTGCTCGCGGCGACCATTCTGCTGACCATCACGATCGTGGGGGCGGTGCTGGTCCCCCTGGTCTGGATCGGTGGCGTGGTCCTGTCCGTGGTCGGCGGGGTCGCGGGGGCGAGCGGCGGCGACTTCCGTTACCCCCTCACCGTGCGCATGGTGCAGTAGGGCCGGGGCGTCGGGCGCATCGGGGCCCGGCACACCGGAGGCGGGATCTCAGGACGTCCGGGACAGGGTTCCGGCGCACCGGGGACGAGCTCTCGGAACGCCCGGGTTCTCGGGATGCCCGAGGTCGGGCAGGTCCGGGCCTGGGATGTCGAAGTCGAGATGTCCGGCACCGCATCCCGGCACCGGAACGTCCGGTGCCGGGCATTCCGACGCCGGGATGCGGCGCCGGGATGTCCGAGCTCCCGGGAGGTCGCCCCTCAGAGCATGAGGGAGCGGACCATGTCCACGGTGTCGGCTTGATCCGCTGTCTTGTCGGGGCGGTAGCGGATCACCCTGGCGAAGCGCAACGCCACCCCGCCGGGGTAACGGCTGGACTGCTGCACGCCGTCGAAGGCGATCTCGACGACGAGTTCCGGGCGGACGGTGACCGTCCACCCGTCGGTGGGACCCTCCGCGATGGCCAGGAGGCGCTCGGTCTGCCAGGCGAGCAGTTCGTCGGTCAGGCCCTTGAAGGTCTTGCCGAGCATGACGAACCCGCCGCTCTCCGGGTCACGGGCCCCCAGGTGCAGGTTGGACAGACGGCCCTCGCGGCGGCCGCTTCCCCACTCCACGGCCAGGACGACGAGGTCGAGCGTGTGGCGCGGCTTCACCTTGATCCAACCGGCTCCGCGCCGCCCGGCGGCGTAGGGCGTCAGCAGGGACTTGACCACCACGCCCTCGTGCCCGCTCCTGACCGCGTCCTTGAAGAACGCCTCACCTTCGGCGACGTCGGCGGTGGCCAGGCGGGGGGTCACCAGTCCGGCGGGCACGGCCTCGGTCAGGGCGGCGTGGCGCGCCTCGCCCGGGAGGTCGAGCAGGTCGGCGCCGTCGGCGCGCAGCGCGTCGAAGAAGAAGACGCTCAACGGGGTCTTCGCGCGGGCGCGCGGTACGTCGGTGCGGCTGGACACGCGGCCGGAGGTGACCTGGAAGGGTTCGGGGCGGCCGTCGGGACGCAGGGCGAGGACCTCGCCGTCCAGCACCAGATCGGACGAGGGCAACGCGCCGACCGCCTCGACGAGCTCGGGCACCTGCGCGGTGATGTCGTCCAGCGTCCGGGTGAAGACCGAGACCCGGTCACCCGAGCGGTGGGCCTGGATCCTGATGCCGTCGAGCTTCCACTCGACCGCGACGGGCCCGCCGAGCTTGCCGAACGCGGCCTCGATGGAGACGGCGCTCTGGGCGAGCATCGGGGACACCGGCCGGCCGACCTCCAGGTGGAAGGCGCGCAGCGCCTCGATCCCGCCGCTCAGCGCGGCGGCGCCGACCGCGGGCAGCCAGCCGCGGAGCATCAGCGCCCGCCTGACCTCGGCCGCGGGCACCCCGGCCGCCTTCGCGACGGCCTCGATCATCACGCCCTCGAGCGCGCCCTGGCGGAGCTCCCCGTGGAGCAGCCGCGTCAGGAAGAGCTGCTCCTGACGGGTCAGGGAGCCGAACAACTCGGCCAGCAGCGCCTTGCGCGCGTTCTGCGAGCCGGGCCCGGCCAGTGCCTTGAGGCGGTCGAGGAGATCGTGCACCTCGCGCAGGGTGGCGGTGGCCGCGAGCCTCGGCTCGGGCGGGTCCTG